>NZ_JBWKUK010000002.1:158953-299007 GCF_059420805.1 Erwinia sp. GW821-FHT03D09 | reverse complement strand
AGCCAGTCGCCGGAGCGTACTGCTGCGAGGTGGCGTATGTTACGCTTTCCTCCTTCGGAGTCAACTTCTTTTTGAGAAGTTTTTTCCGGCGGTTCAGACAACTTCCTGAACCTCCAACACGCTGGCCTGTAAGCCGTTGTGCCGTCTCAGTGGAGGCGCATTATAGGGATCTCGTTTTAATGCACAAGCCTTTTTGCGATCTTTTTTTCCAACCGCCGAATTTTCACCCTTATCGATGAAACAACAGTCATTTCGCACATTTTTAAGCCTCTTTCGGCAAGAATTCTTGCCTGAGGATCCTTTCAAACACTAGGCTACAAGGATCATATCAACAGTGAGGTAGCTATGAGTCACAACGTACGCGCATATAAAGGCGTAAATCCGCAGTTAGGCAAGCAGGTAATGATCGATCCTACCAGCGTGATCATAGGTAATGTGGTGATAGGTGACGATGTGGGGATCTGGCCCCTGGTGGTGATTCGCGGCGACGTTAATCAGGTCACCATCGGCAAACGCACAAATATTCAGGATGGCAGCGTACTTCATCTGACACATAAATCGGCAGCTAACCCGGAAGGATTCCCGCTTATCGTGGGTGAAGATGTTACTGTGGGACATAA
Organism: Erwinia sp. GW821-FHT03D09; assembly: GCF_059420805.1. Taxonomy (NCBI): domain Bacteria; kingdom Pseudomonadati; phylum Pseudomonadota; class Gammaproteobacteria; order Enterobacterales; family Erwiniaceae; genus Erwinia; species Erwinia sp. GW821-FHT03D09. The sequence continues at coordinate 298,387 of NZ_JBWKUK010000002.1, read as the reverse complement.
AGCCATGCTTCACGGCTGTACTATTGGCGATCGCGTCCTGGTCGGTATGGGAGCAATACTGTTGGATGGTGTAGTCGTAGAGAATGATGTGATGATTGGTGCCGGCAGCCTGGTTTCACCAGGAAAACGCCTTGAAAGCGGCTATCTCTATTTAGGCAGCCCGGCAAAGAAAGCTCGGCCGCTAACGAAAGATGAAATTGCAGGGCTGCTCTATTCAGCAAATAACTATGTCACGTGGAAAAACGACTATCTCGCAGAAGAGAGCCAGAGCCAGCCCTGATCGTTTTCCTGCTGCTGTTCTATCGCGAGGGTTGCTTCTTCTATATCCCAGCGATTGTTGCGAAAAGCATCCAGCGCCAGGGCTTCATCATGATAACGGCGAAGCAGCTCTTCGCCGTGAATTGCACAGATTAACTGGAAGCCGTTAACCAGAGTAGTGAAGCAAACTGCCTGAAGGCCTTCATCCCACCACTCACGCTCAGGAAAATGAATCGCCTGATTCACGCCTGCATCTCATGCTTTAGCTTAGTAATAACGGGGGCGATCTCCGGCATAACGCCGTGCCATAGCATAAATGCATGCGCAGCCTGGCCCACCAGCATCCCCAACCCATCAGCCAGCTCACTCGCTCCCTGCTGCCGGCACCACATAAGAAACGGCGTATCGCCAATCTGGTAAAACATGTCATAGCAGCGAGCCTGGCTATCCACCAGTGCCGCAGGCAGGTCCGGTATACTGCCGGCCACTCCGCTGGAGGTTGCATTGATGATCAAATCAAATTGCGCATCACGAAGTTCATCTGTCGCCAGCGCTCGTACAGACCCATGATGCTGGAAGACTTCGACCAACGCCTCCGCTTTAGCATGGGTACGGTTAACGATCGTGATGCTACAGTTGAAATTCAGCAGCGGCAGGATCGCCCCACGTGCAGCACCACCGGCACCGATCAACAGTATCCTGTCATTCTCTTTGATCAGGTTGAGCCGCTGGAGATCGCTTAGCAAGCCAATACCGTCGGTGTTATCTCCCAGAATTCGGCCGTCATCCAACTTTTTAAGGGTGTTCACCGCCCCGGCCAGCGCCGCGCGTTCCGTCAGCTCAGCGCAAAGCTCGTAAGCCTGTTGTTTAAAAGGCAATGTGACATTTGCACCGCCGCCGCCCTGGGCAAAAAATTCATCCACCGTCTGCTTAAACCTTTCCAGCGGAGCACAAAAGCGATCGTAAGGATGAGGAATTCCCGTTTGTTCGGCAAAAAGCTGGTGAATACGGGGTGATTTACTGTGATGAATCGGATTACCGAATACGACGTAAGACGACATAGAATTATTATCCCTGGCGAATCAATTCACCGGTTAATACATCGCGGATCTCTGAAGGATTCAGGCGTCCCCCCGTCTCCCCCCACAAAACGGGGAAGTCGGCACCGAACTGTGCCAGAACTTCATCTGCATCACGGCAAGGGGGCAATCCACTCAAGTTTGCACTGGTGGAAACCAGCGGCTTACCAAACTGGCTGCACAGCTGCACAACGTCCGGATGGTCGCTAACACGGACGGCCAGCGAACTAAAGCGACCGGTTAACCAACGCGGCGTCTTAGCTCGTGCAGGCAATACCCATGTTACCGGCCCTGGCCAGCGGGAAAACATGCGCTCTTTCTGCTCGTCGCTAAGCTGTTCGTCAGCAATATAAGGAACTAGCTGCTGGTAATCGGCGGAGATTAAAATCAGCCCTTTTTCTACAGGTCGGCATTTTAACGCCAGCAATGCCATAACGGCCGATTCACTGTCGGGATCGCAGCCAAGGCCAAATACCGCTTCGGTGGGATAAGCAATGACTGCAGACAGCTTTAGCTGTCTGATACATAGCTCAAGTGAGTCATGCTTTTGATTCATCTTCACAACCATTTCCTGCTGTTACGGGTTTGCCACAGGCTTTGCTGGCGCAAAAACGCTTAGCGCCTCTGGCGGTTTTCTTTTCAATAAGCAATGGGAACGCACAGAACTCGCAGGTACCTTCAACGGGTGTAAAATTCACCGCAAACTGACAGTCAGGATAACGATCGCAGGCATGGAATGTTTTGCCATATCGCGATCGACGCTGCACCAGCTTACCGTTGGCACACTGCGGACAGGCGATCGTGGTTTCATCAGGCTTATCGATAATTTCGGTGTGCGCGCATTCAGGGTAATCACTGCAGGCGATAAACATACCATAGCGTCCCTGCCGCAGTGCAAGGCTGGCACCACATAGCGGACAAAGTTGCCCATCAAGTACTTTTACTATGTGCCCGTCAGTCTGACTTTTCAGCGGACGAATATAATCGCAATCGGGATAATGTGAGCAGCCAAGAAAAGCGCCATGCTTCCCGGAGCGTATAACCAGTTCTGCCCCACACTGGGGGCAGGGTTCATTTTTTCGCACAGCGAAAAGCGCTGTTTTATTCATAACTTTTTGTACACGAAGGCAATCTTCAGTGCAGCATTCCTTCATTGATGTCGAAAAGTAGCTCTTCCATTTGCTGGTAGGCATTTTCACATCCGGGGATGTTAAACAGCACCATCAGCGCCACCCATTTGAGATCGTCCAGATCAAACTCGAGGGTATCCAGAGCCATAATACGCTCGATAACCATTTCGCGGGTTTCCAGATTCAGAACCTGGATCTGTTCCAGGAACAGGATAAAACCACGACAGTTAGCATCTAAACGCTGACTCTCTTCCTCGGTGTAGATACGCATAGACAGCGGATCGGTAGTCAGCAGAATCGGGGCGACGAGGCCGTCCTGATATTCTGCTAACTTTTCCAACCAGTTCAACGCATTATAGATATCTTCACGATGAAAACCGGCATCGGTTAAATCATCAGTCAATTTATCCTGATCAACGCGCATTTCTGCTTCGTTGTGGATATACGTTTCAAATAAGTACATTAGTACGTCGAACATGGCTTGCCCTCCTCAATCGGACATAGCCGCCGGGTACAGCTGCGATCCACCCTGCTAACTCCAACTCAAGCAGCTTAGCTACGATGGCTGGCACAGGTTGGCCGGCACGTTCAGCGACGACGTCAACAGGTGTAACCTCATCTCCTACGTTAGCCAACACATCGGAAAATGGCAATGGAGGATTGCTGCTCTCTGATGAATTGTTTGCAGCCGTTGGCAAATCGGGTATCCATGACAGGCCACTTTGCATTTGCTCAACTATATTATTGGGATGTGCAACCAGCATCGCCCCCTGCTGTATCAACCAGTGGGTTCCTTCGCTCCCGGGATTACCCAGCGCTCCGGGCAATGCATATACCTCCCTGTTCTGCTCTAAAGCCAGCCGAGCCGTTACCAGCGAACCGCTCTTTAGCGTCGCTTCAACCACCAATACGCCGTGGCTTAATCCGCTGATTATTCGATTACGCCGTGGAAAATGGTGGGCCAGGGGAACAACATGCAGCGGAAATTCAGAGACCAGAGCACCGCCACTATCGATGATATCCTGCGCCAGTCCCTGATGCCGCCGGGGATAAATCGCACCCAGCCCCCCTCCCAGCACTGCCAGCGTTTTACCCTGCACCGCCAGCGCTGCACGATGCGCAATTCCGTCGATACCCAGCGCAAGGCCACTGGTAATCGTTAAACCGCTAAGTGCCAGAGCCTGACTAAACCAGGTTCCCCAGTCGCGACCGTAATGAGAGCAGTACCGACTACCCACAACCGCCAGCTGTGGTGAAGATAACAGTGTCGGGTCGCCCGCAATAAAGAGCATCAGGGGAAAGTTGTCGATAGTTTTTAATCGCTCAGGGTAATAAGGACTGGATGGCGTAATAAAGTGATGTCCTGGCTCATTCAGCCAGGTTTCGCTTTGAACCAGGATTTTTTCGTCATACTGTTCAAATGCCAGCTGCTGCTCGCTGCGTAAACCAAGACTGGCCAGATCGGCAGCCGTCGGGCTGTTAAGTTGTGCTAAAGCTCCGAGCAGAGACTCCCGCTGCAAACTGGATAATCCGGAAACACCTGATAGCCTTAATGCACTTTCCAATGGTGACATAATTCATCCCTGATATCGCCCCTTCCCCCTGAAGGTTACCTGCCAGGAATGCTGTCAATCACAGCGTGAAATGTCTACAATAAGAGGAATAAATATTTAATCCCTTGAACACGAATCTGGAAAGTTATGTCAGTCTTGCAGATATTACATTTTCCTGACGAGCGCCTGCGCATCGTTGCGAAACCCGTGAAAGAAGTAAACGCCGATATTCAACGTATCGTTGATGATATGTTTGAAACCATGTATGCCGAAGAAGGCATCGGCCTGGCAGCCACTCAGGTTAATATTCATCAGCGCATCATCGTGATTGATGTGTCAGAAAACCGCGATGAGCGCCTGGTGCTGATTAACCCTGAACTGCTGGAAGAAAGCGGCGAAACCGGTATTGAAGAGGGTTGCCTGTCGATTCCGGAACAACGCGCTTTGGTCCCTCGTTCGGAAAAAGTAAAAATCCGAGCCCTCGACCGTGATGGCAAAAGTTTTGAGCTCGAAGCAGACGATCTGCTGGCTATCTGTATCCAACATGAAATGGATCATCTGGTTGGAAAACTGTTTATTGATTACCTGTCGCCAATGAAACGTCAGCGTATTCGTCAGAAACTGGAAAAGCTTTATCGCCAGAATGCTCGTGACTGAGCGTATTGATTGACTGAAGGGAATAACGTGTCCGAACCATTAAAGATCATTTTTGCCGGCACCCCTGACTTTGCAGCGCGTCATCTTGACGCGCTGCTGTCATCAGGACACCAGATTGTTGGCGTATTTACCCAGCCCGACCGCCCGGCAGGCCGCGGTAATAAACTGACCGCCAGCCCGGTTAAACAACTGGCTGAGCAGCACAACATTCCGGTATTTCAGCCAAAATCCTTACGTCCGCTAGAAAATCAGCAGCTGGTCGCTCAGCTGGAAGCCGATGTGATGGTCGTGGTCGCCTACGGACTGATCCTGCCTGAGGCGGTGCTGGGAATGCCTCGTCTGGGCTGCATCAACGTTCACGGTTCGCTGCTGCCACGCTGGCGTGGTGCTGCACCGATCCAACGTTCACTCTGGGCGGGCGATGCAGATACTGGCGTGACAATTATGCAAATGGATGTCGGACTGGATACCGGAGATATGCTTTATAAGCTGTCATGCCCTATTGAAGCCAGCGACACCAGCGCCACACTTTACGACAAGCTTGCAGACCTTGGCCCTGCCGGTATGCTGACGACATTGATGCAGCTTGCCGAAGGTAGCGCCACACCGGAAGTGCAGAATGAAGAACTAGTCAGCTATGCAGAAAAGCTGAGTAAAGAAGAGGCCCGTCTCGACTGGTCGCTTTCCGCCGCACAGCTGGAACGCTGCATTCGTGCTTTCAATCCCTGGCCGGTTAGCTACTTCATCATTGATGAGCAGCCGATAAAAGTATGGAAAGCCTCCGTACTCCCTGCGGTGAATAACCGCCAACCGGGTGAAGTCCTGCAGGCTGATAAACTAGGTATTCAGGTTGTCACTGCAGACGGCGTGCTCAATATCGAAGAGCTACAGCCAGCGGGCAAGAAAGCGATGAAAGCACAGGATCTGCTCAACTCCCGCCGTGAATGGTTCATTCCGGGCAACATTATTGCCTGATAATCTGCCCGGTACTCAACCCGGGCAGTCGTTTCAATTGCGAACCCACTATGAAAAAAAATACAAACTTACGTTGCGTTGCCGCTCAGACTATCGAAAAGGTTGTCGAACAGGGGCAGTCGCTCAGTAACGTGCTGCCTGCCGCACAGAAATCGGTAGGCGAAAAGGATGCGGCGCTACTACAGGAATTGTGTTACGGCGTTCTTCGTACGCTGCCGCAGCTAGAGTGGATTGTTAGCAAACTCATGTCCCGACCAATGACGGGAAAACAGCGCGTGGTCCATTTCCTGATTATGGTCGGCCTCTACCAGCTAATGTTCACTCGCATTCCTGCGCACGCAGCTTTGGCGGAAACGGTAGACGGCGCTATCGCCTTAAAACGTCAACAGCTCAAAGGGCTGATTAACGGCGTACTTCGTACATTCCAGCGTCAGCAGGAAGAGCTGATGCAGCAAATGAACCAGGGCGATCAGCAATATCTGCACCCTAAATGGCTGCTGACGCGCCTCAAGCAGGCCTGGCCAACGCAGTGGCAACAGATTGTTGATGCCAATAATCAACGCCCACCGATGTGGCTGCGCGTTAACCGCCAGCATCACAGCCGCAATGCCTGGCTTGAGCTGCTGACAGAAGGCGGGAAAACAGCATTTCCGCATCCACAACACACTGATGCGTTGCAGCTGGAAATGCCCTGCGCGGTAGGCCAGCTCCCGGGATTTGACCAGGGTTGGGTAACCGTCCAGGATGCGTCAGCTCAGGGCTGCGTTGCGCTGCTCGATCCACAAAACGGTGAGAAGATCCTCGATCTTTGTGCTGCTCCCGGCGGCAAGACAACTCATATTCTGGAAGCCGCTCCGCAAGCTGATGTGATGGCTGTTGACGTTGATGCCCAGCGTCTGGCTAGAATTAGCGAGAATTTGCAACGCCTGGGGATGAAAGCAGAGGTTAAACTCGGCGATGGTCGTACACCGGCAGAATGGTGTGGCCAGACGCAGTTTGATCGTATCCTGCTTGATGCTCCCTGCTCTGCTACCGGTGTCATTCGTCGTCATCCGGATATCAAGTGGCTGCGCCGCGATCGGGATATCGCCGAGCTTGCGGCATTGCAGCAGCAAATCCTTGAGGCGATCTGGCCCCATCTGAAATCAGGCGGTACGCTGTTATATGCAACTTGCTCTGTGCTACCGGAGGAAAACCACCTGCAAATAAGTCAGTTCCTGAAGAACCACGCAGATGCCAGGCTGATTGATACCGGTGATATGGCACACCCGGGGATTCAGGTGTTCCCTCAGGCTGACGGTGGGGATGGCTTCTACTACGCTAAGTTGATAAAAGAATAACGCCCATGGCGCTGCATCAGTGGCGCTACTAACCGAACAACAATAAGAAAGACTGAAGCAATATGAAAATCATCATTCTTGGCGCTGGACAGGTTGGCGGCACGCTCGCAGAAAACCTGGTCGGTGAAAATAACGATATTACCGTGGTCGATACCGATCCTCTCCGTCTGCGCCAGCTCCAGGACAAGTTTGACCTGCGTGTTGTACAGGGCCACGGCTCTCATCCTCGCGTATTGAGGGAGGCCGGGGCTGAAGATGCCGATATGCTGGTCGCCGTGACCAACTCTGATGAAACCAATATGGTGGCCTGCCAGGTCGCTTATTCCCTGTTTAACACGCCAAATCGTATCGCGCGTATCAGAGCCCCGGACTATATTCGCGATGCTGACAAGCTATTTATCCCCGAAGCCGTACCGATCGATCACTTGATCTCACCGGAACAGCTGGTCATCGATAATATTTATCGACTGATCGAATATCCCGGAGCCCTGCAGGTGGTGAATTTCGCCGAGGGGAAAGTCAGTCTGGCAGTAGTCAAAGCCTATTATGGTGGACCACTGGTCGGCAATGCGCTTTCCGTGATGCGGGAGCATATGCCACACATCGACACCCGAGTTGCAGCGATTTTTCGCCAGGATCGTCCTATACGCCCACAGGGATCAACGATTATTGAAGCCGGCGATGAGGTCTTCTTTATTGCAGCGAGCCAGCATATTCGTGCAGTAATGAGCGAGTATCAGCGTCTGGAAAAGCCCTATAAGCGCATTATGATCGTCGGCGGTGGCAATATTGGTTTTGGTCTTGCGCAGCGGCTTGAGAAGAACTACAGCGTCAAACTGATTGAACGCGATCAGCAGCGCGCAGCGGAACTGGCTGAGCATCTGCAAAATACCATCGTATTTTACGGTGATGCTTCGGATCAGGAGCTGCTCGCTGAAGAACATGTTGATCAAATCGATCTGTTTATTGCCATCACTAATGATGACGAAGCCAACATCATGTCGGCCATGCTGGCTAAACGTATGGGGGCTAAAAAAGCCATGGTGTTGATCCAGCGACGTGCCTACGTCGATCTGGTCCAGGGAAGCGTAATTGATATCGCCATTTCGCCTCAACAGGCAACCATTTCAGCACTGTTGGGCCACGTACGTAAAGCCGACATCGTTGGCGTTTCGTCGTTACGTCGCGGTGTAGCGGAAGCAATTGAAGCCATCGCCCACGGCGAGGAAACCACATCCAAAGTAGTTGGTCGCCTGATTGATGATATTAAACTGCCGCCGGGCACCATTATTGGTGCTGTCGTGCGTGGTAACGACGTGATGATTGCCAATGATAATTTGCGTATTGAACAGGGCGATCATGTCATTATGTTCCTGACCGATAAGAAATTTGTTCCGGACGTTGAGCGTCTGTTCCAGCCGAGTCCTTTCTTTTTGTAGCTCAACCGGCAATGCATGTGCATTGCTGGTCTTTTTACTACACTAATCAATGATCTTTATTCGATCTCATCGTGGAAAAACGACGATAGTTTGTTAAACTTTATAACCTGGCACAGGAAAGGAGATAACAATGAGTTTATTCAAAGAGTTTCGCGATTTCGCGATGCGTGGCAATGTCGTTGACCTCGCCGTTGGTGTTATCATCGGTGCCGCGTTTGGCAAGATTGTGTCCTCTCTCGTCGCAAATATCATCATGCCCCCGTTGGGCCTGCTGATTGGCGGGGTTGATTTTAAGCAGTTTAGTTGGGTTCTGAAGACGGCCGACGGCACTGCCCCAGCCGTTGTGATGGAATACGGCGTATTTCTTCAAACCATTTTTGATTTTGTCATCGTTGCTTTTGCTATCTTTATGGCAATCAAAGTCATGAATAAAATGTACAAGAAGAAAGAAGTGGAAAAATCGGCACCTGCACCTTCTGCAGAAGAAACATTGCTGACTGAGATCCGCGATCTGTTGAAAGCGCAGAACAATAAAACGCTGTAAGCGTAATCAGATAGAAAAAACCGTCGGGTTCGACGGTTTTTTTATGTCCGAAAAGTAGAAAGCCAGTGGTAAATGTTTGATACCGCATTTACCACTGGCCTCCCAGTTACCTTTCTTACCGTGTTTTTCTTTACGGCGATAACTTCCTTTACCTTTAACGTTTACTTCAATACGAGGTTTAAATAACGGGTCACTGAGTAAGGCTTCGAGTGCGTTATCGCGAATAACGCCTTTCTTGTGTTGATAATTTGCCACGATAAACTCCTGTTGAGTAATTACGGTGATGAATATAGGCCTCGTCGGAGTAGAATTCAATCACCCGTTTTAACTAAAGGTGTCATTGCTCCCTTTTCAAGGGCCTCCAGGATTGAGCAGTACACACTGCTGTGAGCAGTGCCGCAGCAGGCATCGTTCAAACGCTTTAGCGAGCGCTGCATGTGCTGAAGTTCGGCGATCATCGCTTCAACTTCCGTCAGGCGTTTCTGCACAATAGTCTTCGACTCCTGACAGGTGTGATGTTCAGGATCGACACGAATCGAAAGTAATTCACGGATTGCTTCAAGAGTGAAACCCAGCTGGCGCCCGTAGCGAATAAATCTGAGCCGCTGCAGATCATTATCGCTGTACAAGCGAAACCCGCCTTCAGTACGGACCTCATGATCCATCATCTGCTGCTTTTCATAAAAACGGATAGTATCCGGGGTTACATCTGCAAGTTTGGCCAACTGTCCTATACGATACATTACTTATCCTCGCTAAAACGCTGCTTAATCTTTAAGCCATAACCACCGCGTAGAAAATCCGTACTCATCCCAGCCTGCCTCAGTCGTAGCTTGAGCAGATGCAATCTGTTCGCGTGAAGTTCATAGCATTCATCCTGCGGACCGATGCCTTGCAGCAATTGCTCAAGATCGATTGCCTCTCGACGCATCTCCAACTCGGGTGGCAGATAGCCAGAGTTTTTTAGCAGGCGATATCCTGCGCCTAGTTCTGGAGGAATGTGACTATCGTCATCCAGCTGTAACGGTTGGCCTGCACCGGGCAGATTATCAAGTTCGCCCTCTCGCAGGGCTGTGAGAATATGCTGTTCAGCAAGTTGGTCAAGTAATGACACAGATTCACCTCCATTGACAAGCAGGCCTACAGCATAGCGCAACTGGCAGGGAAATGATGAACGAAGGGAATTTCAGATATAAAAAAACCCGCCGAAGCGGGTTTTTTTACGTTGCAGCTACAGATTACTCTGCAGCAGCTTCTGCTTGAGCTTCTGGACGATCAACCAGCTCGATGTAAGCCATCGGAGCGTTGTCACCAGCGCGGAAGCCACACTTCAGAATGCGAGTGTAACCACCGGCACGGCTCGCGAAACGCGGGCCCAGCTCGTTAAACAGTTTTGCCACGATCTCGTTATCACGAGTACGGGCGAATGCCAGACGACGATTAGCTACGCTGTCGGTCTTGGCAAGAGTAATCAGCGGCTCAACTACGCGACGCAGCTCTTTCGCTTTTGGCAGGGTCGTCTTGATGATCTCATGACGAACCAAAGAGCCAGCCATATTGCGGAACATAGCCTGACGATGGCTGCTGTTGCGGTTCAGTTGACGACCACTCTTACGATGGCGCATGACCTTATCCTTCTCAGTGAAACCTTAACCTGTGATCGGGTTATTCATCAGCAATGCTAGCTGGCGGCCAGTTTTCCAGGCGCATGCCCAGTGACAGACCACGAGAAGCCAGCACGTCTTTAATCTCGGTAAGAGATTTTTTACCAAGGTTAGGCGTCTTAAGAAGCTCAACCTCGGTACGCTGTACCAGATCACCGATGTAGTGGATAGCTTCTGCCTTAAGGCAGTTAGCAGAGCGGACAGTCAATTCCAGATCGTCAACAGGGCGCAGCAGGATCGGATCGAATTCTGGTTTCTCTTCTTTAACTTCTGGCTGACGAACATCACGTAAGTCAACGAAAGCTTCAAGTTGTTCTGCCAGGATGGTAGCCGCACGGCGGATCGCTTCTTCAGGATCGATAGTGCCGTTGGTTTCCATTTCGATGACCAGCTTGTCCAGGTCGGTACGCTGTTCTACACGCGCAGCTTCAACATTGTAGGCAATACGGTCTACAGGGCTGTAGCAGGCGTCAACCAACAGACGACCGATCGGGCGCTCATCTTCTTCCGAATGAATTCGGGCAGAAGCCGGCACATAACCACGACCACGCTGAACTTTGATACGCATGCTGATAGCTGCGCTCTCATCGGTCAGGTGACAGATCACGTGCTGCGGCTTGACGATTTCGACATCACCATCATGGGTGATATCGGCTGCAGTCACAGGGCCAATGCCAGATTTATTCAGAGTAAGAATAACTTCATCTTTGCCCTGAACTCTTACCGCCAAACCTTTCAGGTTGAGCAGGATTTCCAGGATATCTTCCTGTACACCCTCTTTGGTGCTGTACTCATGCAGTACACCATCAATTTCAACCTCGGTCACCGCGCAACCCGGCATTGATGAAAGCAGAATACGGCGCAGTGCGTTACCAAGAGTATGGCCAAAGCCACGCTCTAAAGGCTCAAGGGTCACCTTGGCGTGCGTCGAACTCACTTGCTCGATATCTACCAGGCGCGGTTTTAGAAACTCTGTCACAGAACCCTGCATTGTGTCCTCTCTTTGGTACTAAGCCTTACTTGGAGTAAAGCTCGACGATCAGGTGTTCGTTAATGTCCGCAGACAGATCGGTACGTTCAGGAGTACGCTTGAACACACCTTCCATCTTAGTTGCATCAACTTCCAGCCATGTTGGCTTTTCACGCTGTCCAGCCAGCTCCAGAGCGGCTTTCACGCGAGACTGCTTTTTGGCTTTCTCACGGATGCTAACAACGTCATTCGGAGATACCTGATAAGAAGCGATGCTAACAACGCGGCCGTTTACCATGATAGATTTGTGGCTAACCAACTGACGTGCTTCTGCACGAGTGGCGCCAAAGCCCATACGGTAAACTACGTTATCCAGACGACCTTCCAGCAGAGCTAACAGGTTTTCACCGGTGTTGCCTTTCAGACGTGCTGCTTCTTTATAATAGTTACGGAACTGACGCTCCAGCACGCCGTAGATACGACGAACTTTCTGCTTCTCACGTAACTGTACACCATAGTCAGACAGACGTGGCTTGCGCGCACCGTGCTGACCAGGAGCTTGTTCAATCTTACACTTGGTATCAATCGCGCGAACGCCAGACTTAAGGAACAGGTCTGTGCCTTCACGACGGCTCAGCTTGAGCTTAGGACCCAAATATCTTGCCATTTTCTTTCTCCAACATTCCTAAAAAACGGGGCGTTATACGCGACGTTTTTTCGGCGGACGACAACCGTTGTGAGGGATCGGAGTCACATCAGTAATATTAGTGATGCGGAAACCAGCAGCGTTCAGGGCACGAATAGTTGATTCGCGGCCTGGACCAGGACCCTTAACCATAACTTCCAGGTTCTTAATACCGTACTCTTTCACGGCGTCTGCGCAACGTTCTGCAGCTACCTGAGCAGCGAACGGCGTAGATTTACGAGAACCACGGAAACCGGAACCACCGGCTGTTGCCCAACCCAGCGCATTACCCTGACGATCGGTAATAGTTACGATGGTGTTGTTAAAAGACGCATGGACATGAGCCACGCCGTCAGAGACTTGCTTTCTTACACGCTTACGTGCACGAACTGGTGCCTTTGCCATTATTCAATCACCCCGATTATTTCTTGATCGGTTTACGCGGACCCTTACGGGTACGTGCGTTGGTCTTAGTACGCTGACCGCGCACTGGGAGACCACGACGATGACGCAAACCACGATAGCAACCAAGGTCCATCAGACGCTTGATGCTCAGGGTGACTTCACGACGCAGATCGCCTTCAACAACAAATTTAGCAACTGCATCACGCAGAATGTCGATTTGTTCTTCAGACAGTTCACTGATCTTAACATTTTCAGCAATACCCGTGTCTGCACAGATTTTCTGTGAGCGAGTCTTACCGATACCGAAGATAGCAGTTAATGCGATAACGGTATGTTTATGATCAGGAATGTTAATGCCTGCTATACGGGCCACTATGCACTCCTATTAATTAACTTATGCGTCCCATGCTGAAAAGCCCGTTTTCAGGATACTCAAATGGAAACGCATAGACATACAAAAGATTGGCTGGCTAATCTAGCCAGCTCAACCCAACTTTGCAAGAAAAATATGCGATTAAATCAGCCTTGGCGCTGTTTATGCTTTGGCTCGGCACTGCAAATCACACGTACAACACCGTCGCGACGGATGATTTTGCAGTTACGACATAATTTCTTGACGGAAGCACGAACTTTCATTTTTACTCTCCGTAACTTCTCAAGCGCCTGAATTAACGGCCATAGCCTTTCAGGTTTGCTTTCTTCAATGCAGACTCATACTGACTTGACATCATCAAAGTTTGCACTTGAGCCATAAAGTCCATAATGACAACGACTACGATCAGCAGTGATGTACCGCCGAAGTAGAATGGAACTTTCATCGCATCACGCATGAACTCCGGGATCAGGCAGATAAAAGTAATGTACAACGCACCAATTAAGGTAAGGCGTGTCATCACTTTATCGATATACTTCGCCGTCTGTTCTCCCGGACGAATACCTGGTACAAATGCACCAGACTTCTTCAGGTTATCTGCTGTTTCACGCGGGTTGAAAACCAACGCCGTGTAGAAGAAACAGAAGAAGATGATTGCAGTCGCATAGAGTAACACATAAAGCGGTTGACCTGGCTGTAAATACATCGAAATAGTAGTCAGCCAGTTCCAGCCAGTGCCGCCCCCGAACCATGACGCGATGGTCGCCGGGAACAGAATGATACTGGATGCAAATATAGCAGGGATTACACCGGCCATATTCACTTTCAACGGTAAATGCGTGCTCTGCGCAGCATAGACACGACGGCCTTGCTGACGTTTCGCATAGTTCACCACAATGCGGCGTTGACCACGCTCAACGAAAACAACGAAGAAGGTCACTGCAAATACGAGAACTGCAACCAACAGCAACAGGAGGAAGTGCAGGTCGCCTTGCCGCGCTTGCTCGATAGTATGGCCAATGGCCGGCGGAAGACCCGCAACTATACCAGCAAAGATAATGATCGAGATACCGTTACCGATACCTCGTTCAGTAATTTGCTCGCCTAACCACATCAGGAACATCGTTCCTGTGACCAGACTTACAACAGCAGTGAAATAGAATGCAAAGCCCGGGTTTAATACCAGGCCTTGCATACCAGGCATATTCGGAAGACCGGTAGCAATACCGATCGACTGGAATATTGCCAGCACCAGAGTACCGTAACGGGTGTACTGACTAATCTTACGACGGCCAGCCTCCCCTTCTTTCTTAATCTCTGCTAACGCTGGATGAACCACCGTCAGCAGCTGGATAATAATAGAGGCCGAAATATACGGCATAATACCCAGGGCAAAGATAGAAGCACGGCTCAAAGCACCACCAGAGAACATGTTGAACATTTCAATGATGGTGCCACGCTGTTGCTCAAGCAGTTTGGCAAGTACAGTGGCATCGATACCAGGGATTGGAATAAAAGAGCCAATTCGGAAGACAATCAGCGCACCAATTACAAACAGAAGTCTGCGTTTTAGTTCGCCAAAACCACCCTTGGCACTTTGAAAATCTAATCCCGGTTGCTTAGCCATCTGCTACTTATTCCTCAATTTTACCGCCAGCAGCTTCGATTGCAGCACGAGCGCCTTTAGTGACACGCAGGCCGCGAATCGTTACCGGTGCAGAAACTTCGCCAGACAGAATCACTTTCGCGAACTCAATCTGAATACCGATAATGTTAGCCGCTTTCAGCGTGTTCAGGTCGACGATACCGCCTTCAACTTTCGCCAGGTCAGACAGACGAACTTCTGCAGTGACCATTGCTTTGCGAGAGGTGAAACCGAATTTCGGCAGACGACGGTACAGAGGCATCTGACCGCCTTCAAAACCACGACGTACGCCACCACCAGAACGTGAGTTCTGACCTTTGTGACCACGACCGCCGGTTTTTCCGAGACCAGAACCAATACCACGACCTAAACGTTTAGGAGCGTGCTTAGACCCTTCGGCCGGAGACAGAGTATTTAAACGCATCTGTTACTCCTCCACTTTAACCATGTAGGAAATCGCGTTAACCATACCGCGTACAGCTGGCGTGTCTTCACGCTCTACGGTGTGGTTAATACGACGCAGACCCAGGCCAAGCAGTGTTGCCTTGTGTTTTGGCAAACGACCGATCGAACTGCGGGTTTGAGTAATTTTAATAGTCTTAGCCATGGTCATTACCCCAGAATGTCTTCAACGGATTTGCCACGTTTCGCAGCAACCATTTCTGGAGAATTCATATTGGCCAGGCCATCCAGAGTTGCACGAACCACGTTAATCGGGTTGGTGGAACCGTAGGCTTTAGCCAGTACGTTATGAACCCCAGCGACTTCCAGGACGGCGCGCATTGCACCACCGGCGATGATACCGGTACCTTCAGAAGCCGGCTGCATGAACACGCGAGAACCTGTGTGCACGCCTTTAACAGGGTGCTGCAGGGTGCCGTTGTTCAGCGCAACGTTAATCATATTGCGACGAGCTTTTTCCATCGCTTTCTGGATCGCTGCTGGAACTTCACGCGCTTTACCGTAACCAAAACCAATGCGTCCGTTACCATCACCAACAACAGTCAGAGCTGTGAAGGAGAAAATACGACCACCTTTAACGGTTTTAGATACGCGATTTACCGCGATCAGCTTTTCCTGCAGTTCGCCAGCTTGTTTTTCGATGTGTGCCATCTTACACCTCTACCTTAGAACTGTAGGCCAGCTTCACGGGCAGCATCTGCCAGTGCCTGGACACGACCATGATATTGGAAACCAGAACGGTCGAAAGAAACACCAGTGATGCCTTTCTCGATTGCGCGTTCCGCAACTGCTTTACCTACAGCAGCAGCAGCGTCTTTGTTTCCAGTGTACTTCAGTTGCTCACTGATAGCTTTTTCTACTGTAGAAGCAGCCACCAGGACTTCAGAACCGTTAGGTGCGATTACCTGTGCGTAAATATGACGCGGGGTACGATGTACCACCAGGCGAGTAGCACCCAGCTCTTTGAGCTTGCGACGTGCGCGGGTCGCACGACGGATACGAGCAGATTTCTTATCCATAGTGTTACCTTACTTCTTCTTAGCCTCTTTGGTACGCACGACTTCGTCGGCGTAACGAACACCCTTACCTTTGTAAGGCTCAGGACGACGGTAGGCGCGCAGATCCGCTGCAACCTGACCAATCAGCTGTTTATCAGCGCCTTTCAGCACGATTTCAGTCTGAGTTGGACATTCAGCAGTGATTCCCGCTGGCAGCTCATGGTCAACAGGGTGAGAGAAGCCCAGGGCTAAGCTCACAGAGTTGCCTTTAACGGCTGCACGATAACCTACACCAACCAGCTGCAGCTTCTTAGTGAAGCCTTCGGTAACACCGATAACCATACCGTTCAGCAGCGCACGAGAAGTACCAGCCTGTGCCCAACCATCCACAAAACCTTCGCGTGGAGCGAAAGTCAGTGCATTGTCAGCATGCTTAACTTCTACAGCGTCGTTGAGCGTACGAGTCAGCTCGCCGTTTTTACCTTTGATCGAAATTACCTGACCGTTGAGTTTTACCTCTACGCCGGCAGGAATCGCGACTGGTGCTTTAGCAACACGAGACATTTATTCCTCCGATTAAGCTACGTAGCAGATAATTTCGCCACCAAGACCAGCCTGGCGTGCGGCACGATCGGTCATAACACCTTTAGAGGTAGAAACAACAGCGATACCCAGTCCTGCCATAACTTTTGGCAGCTCGTCTTTGCGCTTATAAATGCGCAGACCTGGACGTGAAACACGCTGAATGCTTTCTACAACAGCCTTGCCCTGGAAGTACTTAAGAGTCAGTTCCAGTTCTGGCTTGATGTCGCCTTCGATTTTAAATTCTTCAATATAACCTTCTTCCTTCAGCACGTTGGCAATTGCCACTTTCAGCTTGGAGGAAGGCATGGTGACCGCAACTTTGTTCGCGGCTTGACCGTTACGGATACGGGTCAGCATATCCGCGATCGGATCTTGCATGCTCATCTGTCTTTACTCCCGTGATTCTATTGGTAATTACCAGCTAGCCTTTTTCAAGCCAGGTACTTCACCGCGCATGGCGGCTTCACGCAACTTGATACGGCTCAACCCGAACTTGCCCACATAACCATATGGACGGCCAGTTTGACGGCAGCGCTTACGCTGACGAGACGGGCTGGAATCACGCGGCAGAGTTTGCAGCTTGAGAACAGCATTCCAACGATCTTCGTCGGATGAGTTCACACTTGAAATAATAGCTTTCAGTTCCTCGCGCTTGGCGCGGTACTTGTCAGCCAGTTTCACGCGAACGACTTCGCGTGCTTTCATTGATTGCTTAGCCATCAGTAACCCTGCCTTACTTGCGGAACGGGAAGTTAAAAGCAGCCAACAGTGCGCGGCCTTCATCATCAGATTTCGCAGTAGTGGTAATGGTAATATCCAAACCACGAACGCGGTCGACTTTGTCATAGTCGATCTCTGGGAAGATGATCTGCTCGCGAACACCCATGCTGTAGTTACCGCGGCCATCGAATGACTTAGCGGACAAGCCACGGAAGTCACGGATACGTGGTACAGCAATAGAAATCAGGCGCTCAAAGAACTCCCACATGCGTTCACCACGCAGAGTCACTTTACAGCCGATCGGATAGCCCTGGCGGATTTTGAAGCCTGCAACTGATTTGCGTGCTTTGGTGATAAACGGCTTTTGACCGGAGATTGCTGCCAGATCGGCTGCTGCGTTATCCAGCAGTTTCTTGTCAGCGATCGCTTCACCAACACCCATGTTCAGGGTGATCTTCTCGACCCGAGGGACTTGCATGACAGAATTGTAGTTGAACTCAGTCATGAGTTTATTAACTACTTCGTCTTTGTAGTAATCATGCAGTTTCGCCATCGTACTACTCCAAATTACTTGATAGTTTCGCTGTTAGACTTGAAGAAACGGACTTTTTTGCCGTCTTCGAATCTAAAGCCTACACGGTCAGCCTTGCCGGTTGCCGAGTTGAACAGTGCAACGTTGGAAACCTGAATAGCGGCTTCTTTTTCAACGATGCCACCTGGTTGGTTCAGAGCCGGTACAGGCTTCTGATGTTTCTTAACCAGGTTGATACCTTCAACAATGAGCTTGCCAGAAGACAGAACATTTTTAACTTTACCGCGCTTACCTTTATCTTTGCCGGTCAGCACGATAACTTCGTCATCGCGACGGATTTTAGCTGCCATTTTTCGCTCCTTAGAGTACTTCTGGTGCCAGAGAGATAATTTTCATGAACTTTTCATTACGAAGTTCACGAGTTACCGGCCCAAAAATACGCGTTCCGATTGGCTGCTCAGTGTTATTATTTAAAATAACGCATGCATTACCATCGAAGCGAATGACAGAACCGTCCGGGCGACGAACACCCTTCCTGGTGCGCACCACTACCGCCTTCAGCACATCACCCTTCTTAACCTTACCGCGAGGAATTGCTTCCTTGATGGTAATTTTGATGATGTCGCCAACGCCTGCGTAGCGACGGTGCGAGCCACCCAGAACCTTGATACACATTACGCGACGTGCACCGGAGTTGTCGGCGACGGTCAGCATAGTCTGTTCTTGGATCATTTTAGTGCTCCGCTAATGTCAACTACTACTTCGGGACCTGATTCAGGTCGTTTAAAAGCCCCATAATTGAGGGCGCAGTATTATAACACCGCATTTCGCATATGGGTAGAAAAAATAACCGCCTCAAATCGAGTCGTTATTTGGACCTCTGGAAAGAGGAACGCGACATTCTAAGGAATTGTTCATCCGGTAGCAATCGCAATCTGTACAATACGCCAGCTTATTTCAACTCAGGACTGCGGATTGACCTTAAAGATGGTGCAAGCAGCTCGTAGACCGCCAGACTGCCCTGAATAAAGCCTGGGTTAATAGAGTTTAGCGGCCAACTTATTATGGTGTTCCATGATTACCGGGAGATCGCTCTGCGTCATCTGCCCTTCCCTGATCAGTGCCCGACCATTAATAATGCTCCAGGCTACCTGTCCAGGATTACAGAATACCAAGGCTGCCACCGGATCGTGAACCGCACCGGCCATCCCGGGCTTATTGAGATCGAATACGGCAATATCTGCCATCATACCCGGCGCCAGAGAGCCAACATCGTCACGGTTAAGTACCTTCGCACCGCCTAAGGTTGCAATCTCCAGAGCCTCCCGGGCTGTTATGGCATCAGGGCCAAACCCTACTCGCTGCAACAGCATCGCCTGACGGTGTTCATTAATCACATCAGACGTATTATTCGACGCCGAGCCATCAACCCCCAGTGCAGCATGCATTCCGGCATCCAGCATTTTACGCACCGGCGCAATCCCAGAAGCCAGCCTCATATTAGAGCAGGGCGATGCGCCACACCCGTTCCAGTGCAAGCCAAAAGTTTGATACCGTAGTCATCCGGTTTTACACAATGTGCATGCACACATCATGATCAACTCAGCCCAGTTCCTCAACGTAATCAGCTGGAGTACGATTAAATTTTTCCCGACTGTAGCGAATATCGCTGTCGTTTTCCGCAAGGTGTGTGTGCATAGAAACCTTATAATACCTTGCCAGTTCGGCCGATTCCTTCATCAGAGCCGGAGTAACAGAGAACGGCGAGCAGGGCGCAACGACAAGGCGGAGCATAGATCCTCGACGGTCATCATGATATCTCTCGATCACTCGCTGAGTGTCCGAGAGAATCACACTCTCCTTCTCAACTAATGAGTCTGGCGGTAGGCCTCCCTGTGATTTACCCAGGCTCATACTTCCCCGGGCCGGATGGAATCGCATCCCCATACCGTCTGTTGCTTCTATACTGTCATCCAGACTGCAGCCGTTCGGATAAACATAAAGGTGATCGCTGGTTGTCGTACATCCCGAAAGCATAAGCTCGGCCATCGGCATCTGTGTTGAGACGCGGATCATTTCCGGTGTCAGCTTTTCCCAGATCGGATACAGGCTGGTTATCCATTTAAACAATTCACCGCCCTGCGCTGGCGGGATGACTCGCGTCAGGCTCTGGTACATATGGTGATGAGGATTAATTAAGCCGGGAATAACGATGTGTCCTCTCAGGTCTATCACCTCATCTGCCGTCTGCAGCAACTTCTCCATTTTCCCTACTGCAGCGAACGTATTGCCCTTTATCAGCACGCTACCACCGCGAATTTCACGTCTTGCAGAATCCATGGTGACGACAATGTCAGCATTTTTTAACAGCAACGTGCGATTTTCACTAAAAATGGGTTTGCTGGCTGAATCACCAGTTCCGGTTCCCTCTACTGCCAGCAAGCGAGAAGATACAGCCAACAATGGTACTGCCAGCAGCAGCCTGCGATTGCGATCGGGTGTGTCATTCGGCATAGGTACTTTCCATGTTTTTGATGAATCAGGGCCCTGTATAGCTCACCCTGCATTTATGCCATTACGATATCGTAAGCATCAGAGCGGTTTATGAATGGCGCCCAACACCAAAGATGATCTTAATCATACTTAACTCTCAGCCAGGAGTTCGGGATTAAAGATTCACAAAAACAATTAAGGGGTAATTAAGAGGTAAAAAAAGAGGGGGGAAACGTGACTAGCAGAAAAGAAAAAACCCCCGGCAAGCGGGGGTTTTTACAGAGACAGAAGTTCTAATTACAGAACCGCTTTCTCTACAACGCGAACCAGAGTCCATGACTTAGTCTTGGACAGTGGACGGCATTCGCGGATTTCAACCACGTCACCGATACCACATTCGTTGTTCTCGTCGTGTACGTGCAGCTTGGTCGTACGCTTGATGAATTTACCGTAGATCGGGTGCTTCACGAAACGCTCGATAGCAACAACAGCAGATTTCTGCATTTTGTCACTAACAACACGACCCTGCAGAGTACGGATTTTATCGGTCATTACGCACCCGCCTTCTCAGTCAGTAAAGTCTTAACGCGTGCAACATCACGACGCACATTCTTCAGCAGATGAGTCTGCTGCAGTTGGCCGGATGCTGCCTGCATGCGCAGGTTGAACTGCTCACGCAGCAGGTTAAGCAGCTCAGTGTTCAGCTCTTCAACGCTTTTTTCACGCAGCTCTGTTGCTTTCATTACATCACCGTCTTAGTTACAAAGGTGGTTTTGATAGGCAGTTTTGCTGCTGCCAGCTTGAATGCTTCACGGGCCAGCTCTTCCGGAACACCGTCCATTTCATACAGGACTTTACCTGGCTGGATCAAGGCAACCCAATACTCTACGTTACCTTTACCTTTACCCATACGCACTTCCAGCGGCTTCTCGGTAATTGGTTTGTCCGGGAATACACGGATCCAAATTTTACCTTGACGCTTAACTGCACGGGTCATAGCACGACGTGCTGCTTCGATCTGACGGGCAGTCAGACGACCACGGCCAACAGCTTTCAGACCGAAAGTACCGAAGCTAACATCCGTACCCTGCGCCAGACCACGGTTGCGGCCTTTGTGCACTTTACGGAATTTCGTACGCTTTGGTTGTAACATCAGCGACTCTCCTTACTTACGGCCTTTACGCTGCTGCTTTTTAGGTTGAGCAGCCGGTTCCGGTTGTTCAACAGCAGCCATACCACCCAGGATCTCACCTTTGAAGATCCATACCTTAACGCCGATTACACCATAAGTGGTGTGGGCTTCAGAGGTGTTGTAGTCAATGTCTGCACGCAGAGTATGCAGTGGCACGCGGCCTTCACGGTACCATTCGGTACGCGCGATTTCTGCACCGCCAAGACGGCCACTAACTTCAACTTTAATCCCTTTAGCGCCCAGACGCATTGCGTTCTGTACAGCACGCTTCATAGCACGACGGAACATCACACGACGCTCCAGCTGTGAAGTGATGCTGTCAGCAACCAATTTAGCGTCCAGTTCCGGTTTACGGACTTCGGCGATATTGATCTGTGCAGGAACGCCAGCGATATCCGCTACGACCTTGCGCAGTTTTTCTACATCTTCACCTTTCTTACCGATGACGATGCCAGGACGAGCGGTGTGAATGGTCACACGGATGCTCTTAGCTGGACGCTCGATAACGATACGAGAGACGGATGCTTTTGACAGTTCCTTGGTCAGGAACTGACGAACTTTAAAGTCGCTGTCCAGGTTGTCAGCGAATTCTTTGGTATTTGCGAACCAGGTAGAGTTCCAGGGTTTAACAATACCCAGGCGAATACCATTAGGATGTACTTTCTGACCCATTGCTAGTCTCCAGAGTCTCAGCGATCGGACACAACCACAGTAATGTGGCTGGTGCGCTTCAGGATGCGATCTGCACGACCTTTCGCACGCGGCATAATGCGCTTCATGCTTGGGCCTTCGTCTACGAAGATTTTCGTGACTTTCAGATCATCAATGTCAGCGCCATCGTTGTGTTCGGCGTTAGCAATGGCAGATTCCAGAACTTTCTTGACCAGTACAGCCGCTTTCTTATTGGTGTAGGTCAAAATGTCCAGAGCCTGCGACACTTTCTTACCGCGTACAAGATCTGCTACCAGGCGAACCTTCTGAGCAGAAGAACGAGCGTGGCGATGTTTAGCGATAGTTTCCATCTCTTCCTCCTGTTAGCGTTTCTTAGCTTTCTTATCAGCTGCGTGACCGCGATAAGTACGAGTCGGTGCAAATTCACCCAGTTTGTGACCGACCATTTCGTCGGAAACAAAGACAGGAACGTGCTGACGACCATTATGGACAGCGATGGTCAAACCGATCATGTTAGGGAAGATCGTTGAACGACGGGACCAGGTGCGCAGTGGCTTCTTGTCTCCGCTTTCCAAAGCTTTCTCTACCTTCTTCAGCAAGTGCAGGTCAATAAAAGGACCTTTCTTGAGAGAACGTGGCATGGCTTATCCTCTAAAATTATTTGCTACGGCGACGTACGATAAATTTATCAGTACGCTTGTTGCTACGGGTCTTCTTACCTTTGGTCTGAACGCCCCACGGAGTTACCGGGTGCTTACCAAAGTTACGACCTTCACCACCACCGTGCGGGTGATCAACTGGGTTCATCGCGGTACCACGAACGGTCGGACGAACACCACGCCAACGGGTTGCACCGGCTTTACCCAGAACGCGAAGCATGTGCTCCGAGTTACCGACTTCGCCCAGGGTCGCGCGGCAGTCAGCTTCGACTTTACGCATTTCACCAGAACGCAGACGCAGGGTAACGTAAGAACCATCACGCGCAACGATCTGCACGTAAGTACCAGCAGAGCGAGCAATCTGACCGCCTTTGCCTGGTTTCATTTCTACGTTATGCACGGTAGAACCAACTGGGATGTTACGCATCGGCAGTGTGTTACCTGCTTTGATCGCAGCATCAACGCCAGACTGAATCTGGTCGCCAGCTTTCAGGCCTTTAGGGGCCAGGATGTAACGGCGCTCGCCGTCTTTGTACAGAACCAGCGCGATGTTCGCGGAGCGGTTCGGATCGTACTCAAGACGTTCAACGGTCGCTGGGATACCATCTTTGTTGCGTTTGAAGTCAACAATACGGTAAGCCTGCTTGTGACCACCACCGATATGACGGGTAGTGATGCGACCATTGTTGTTACGGCCACCGGATTTGCTGTTTTTTTCTACCAGCGGGGCAAATGGTTTGCCCTTGTGCAGCTCCGCGTTCACCACTTTAACTACATGGCGACGACCCGGAGATGTCGGTTTACATTTAACAACTGCCATTGTTCTTCTCCTCCGACTTACTCAGCGCCGCCGACGAAGTCCAGATTCTGGCCTTCTTTCAGGGTGACGTAAGCTTTTTTCCAGTCGTTACGACGACCAATACGCTGTCCAGAACGTTTAACTTTCCCTTTAACTACCAGGGTGTTAACGACTTCGACTTCAACTTCGAAAAGTTTCTGCACAGCGGCTTTGATTTCTGCTTTGGTCGCGTCTTTAGCAACTTTGAGAACGATGGTGTTTGTTTTTTCCATCGCAGCAGATGCTTTTTCAGATACGTGCGGCGCGCGCAGTACTTTCAGCAGACGTTCTTCACGGATCATGCCAGCATCTCCTCAACTTGCTTAACTGCATCAGCAGTCATAACGACTTTGTCGAAGGCGATCAGGCTAACTGGGTCGATACCCGCTGCATCACGTACGTCAACCTTGTACAGGTTACGTGCGGCCAGGAACAGGTTCTCTTCCAGTTCGCCAGTGATGATCAGCACATCTTCCAGAGCCATGTCTTTCAGTTTCTCTACCAGCAGCTTAGTTTTAGGCGCTTCAAGAGAGAACTGCTCGACAACGATCAGACGTTCCTGACGTACCAGCTCGGACAGAATGCTTTTCAGCGCGCCGCGGTACATCTTTTTGTTAACTTTTTGACTGTGGTCCTGAGGCTTCGCAGCGAAGGTCACGCCACCTGAACGCCAGATCGGGCTCTTTACAGAACCTGAACGCGCACGGCCGGTACCTTTCTGGCGCCACGGCTTTTTGCCGGAACCAGTTACTTCAGCACGAGTCTTCTGAGCACGAGTACCTTGACGGGCACCTGCTGCATAAGCAACAACAACCTGATGTACCAGCGCTTCGTTGAAATCACGACCGAAGGTAGTTTCGGAAACAGTCAGCGCGCTTTGCGCGTCTTTCAGTACTAATTCCATTGCTATCCCCTTACGCCTTCACAGCTGGTTTAACGATCAGGTCGCTACCGGTAGCACCGGGAACTGCACCTTTAACCAGCAGCAGGTTGCGCTCAGCGTCAACACGCACTACGTCCAGGCTCTGAACGGTTACACGTTCGTTACCCAGCTGGCCTGCCATTTTCTTGCCTTTGAACACTTTGCCCGGAGTCTGGTTCTGACCGATAGAACCCGGTACGCGGTGAGACAAGGAGTTACCGTGAGTGGCATCCTGAGTACGGAAGTTCCAGCGCTTAACAGTACCGGCAAAACCTTTACCTTTAGATGTTCCAGTCACGTCAACTTTTTTCACGTCAGCGAAAATGTCAACATTAATGCTCTGACCTACGGTGAACTCTGCGCCTTCTTCAGTGCGGAATTCCCACAGACCACGGCCAGCTTCAACGCCAGCTTTAGCAAAGTGACCTGCTTCCGGCTTAGTTACACGGTTAGCTTTTTTAGCACCGGTAGTTACCTGGATAGCAGTGTAACCGTCATTTTCCAGGCCTTTGACCTGAGTAACGCGGTTTGCTTCAATTTCGATCACGGTTACAGGGATAGAAACGCCATCTTCTGTGAAGATACGGGTCATACCCACTTTTTTACCGACTAAACCAATCATTGTTTCAACCTCTCAATCGCTCAATGACCTGATTAACCCAGGCTGATCTGCACGTCAACACCTGCAGCCAGATCCAGACGCATCAGAGCATCAACCGTTTTTTCGGTTGGCTCAACGATGTCAACCAGACGCTTGTGAGTGCGAATCTCGTACTGATCGCGCGCGTCTTTGTTGACGTGCGGAGAGATCAGAACGGTAAAGCGCTCTTTGCGGGTCGGCAGCGGGATAGGACCACGAACCTGCGCACCAGTGCGCTTGGCAGTCTCTACGATTTCCGCAGTTGATTGATCGATCAGACGATGATCAAACGCTTTAAGACGGATACGGATTCTTTGGTTCTGCATGAGACCAGAGCTCCAATTATTTATAAACGAAAATAATTACTACTCGCATCCATTACGATTGATGGAGGAGTGTAATCGTTGAGCACATAACCCGCATATCGCGAGTATTGTTAGCTGGCATTTTCATACCGGCTGGCGACTCATATTGAATCGCGCCTGGCCATATTGGCAGGCCCGCGTATTATACGTACATATGGAGGCAAAGCAACCATTATCCTGAGGCAATTATCAGGATTACTCAATTTTGGCCAAAAAAAAGAGCGCCGAAGCGCTCTCTTTTCTGCTCTGGCAGAGCGAGCCCTGCCAGACAAGTATCACAATTAAGCGATAACTTTAGCAACAACACCAGCACCAACGGTACGGCCGCCTTCGCGAATTGCGAAACGCAGACCGTCGTCCATTGCGATTGGTTTGATCAGTTCAACAACCAGTTTAATGTTGTCGCCTGGCATTACCATCTCAACGCCTTCTGGCAGTTCGATGGTACCGGTCACGTCAGTTGTACGGAAGTAGAACTGTGGACGGTAGCCTTTGAAGAATGGGCTGTGACGGCCGCCTTCTTCTTTAGACAGAATATAAACTTCTGACTCGAACTTGGTGTGTGGCTTGATTGAGCCTGGCTTAGCCAGAACCTGGCCGCGCTCAACGTCTTCACGCTTAATACCACGCAGCAGGATACCACAGTTCTCACCCGCACGGCCTTCGTCCAGCAGCTTACGGAACATTTCAACGCCGGTACAGGTTGATTTCACGGTGTCTTTCAGACCCACGATCTCAACTTCTTCACCCACTTTAATGATACCGCGCTCTACACGACCGGTAACAACAGTACCACGGCCGGAGATGGAGAATACGTCTTCGATAGGCAGCAGGAACGGCAGGTCGATTGCACGTACTGGCTCTGGGATGTAAGAATCCAGGTAACCAGCCAGTTCGATGATCTTAGCTTCCCACTCAGCTTCACCCTGCAGTGCTTTCAGTGCAGAACCGTGAACAATTGGGGTGTCGTCGCCTGGGAAGTCGTACTGTGACAGCAGGTCACGTACTTCCATCTCAACCAGCTCCAGCAGCTCTTCATCATCAACCATGTCACATTTGTTCATGAACACGATGATGAATGGAACGCCAACCTGACGACCCAGCAGGATGTGCTCACGAGTCTGTGGCATTGGGCCATCAGTTGCAGCAACAACCAGGATTGCGCCGTCCATCTGAGCAGCACCGGTGATCATGTTTTTCACATAGTCGGCGTGGCCCGGGCAGTCAACGTGCGCATAGTGGCGAGTTGGGGTGTCATATTCAACGTGAGAAGTGTTGATGGTGATACCACGTGCTTTTTCTTCTGGTGCGTTATCGATCTGGTCGAATGCACGAGCAGAACCGCCGTAGGTTTTAGCCAGAACGGTGGTGATAGCAGCAGTCAGGGTAGTTTTACCGTGGTCAACGTGGCCGATAGTACCTACGTTGACGTGCGGTTTGGAACGTTCAAATTTCTCTTTAGCCACGACGATATTCCTTACTTTAATGCTCTCACCCTTTGGTGAGAGCATAGGATCAATATTTTAAAACTGTAGCTTATTTGCTACGAGCTTCGATAACGGCCTGAGCGACGTTGTTCGGCGCATCATCATACTTCAGGAACTCCATGGAGTAAGAAGCACGGCCTTTAGTCAGAGAACGCAGCTGAGTAGCATATCCGAACATTTCAGACAGCGGAACTTCAGCGTGGATCTGAACGCCAGCAGCGTTAGATTCCTGTCCTTTGAGCATACCACGACGACGGCTAAGGTCACCGATAACGTCACCGGTGTTCTCTTCCGGAGTCTCTACTTCAACCTTCATGATCGGCTCAAGCAGAACTGGAGTTGCTTTCTTAAAGCCGTCTTTAAACGCGATAGAAGCCGCCAGTTTAAACGCCAACTCAGAGGAGTCGACGTCATGGTATGAACCGAAGTGCAGACGAACACCCAGATCGACTACTGGATAACCAGCCAGAGGACCTGATTTCAGCTGCTCCTGGATACCTTTATCAACCGCAGGAATGTATTCGCCAGGAATCACGCCGCCTTTGATGTCGTTGACAAACTCGTAACCTTTAGGGTTAGAGCCCGGCTCCAGTGGGTACATGTCGATAACAACATGACCGTACTGACCGCGACCACCAGACTGCTTAGCGTGTTTACCTTCGATATCGGTAACTTTAGAGCGAATTGCTTCGCGATAAGCAACCTGAGGTTTACCGACGTTCGCTTCAACGTTGAATTCACGCTTCATACGGTCAACGATGATGTCGAGGTGCAGCTCACCCATACCAGCAATGATGGTCTGGTTAGACTCTTCATCAGTCCATACGCGGAATGATGGGTCTTCTTTTGCCAGACGGCCCAGAGCCAGACCCATTTTTTCCTGGTCAGCTTTGGTTTTTGGCTCAACGGCGATCGAGATTACCGGCTCAGGGAATTCCATGCGCTCCAGAATGATCACGCTTTCCGGATCACACAGAGTGTCACCGGTAGTCACGTCTTTCAGACCGATAGCTGCAGCGATATCGCCCGCGCGAACTTCTTTGATCTCTTCACGTTTGTTGGCGTGCATCTGTACGATACGGCCCAGACGCTCACGAGCTGACTTAACCGGGTTGAATACGGTGTCGCCAGAGTTCACAACGCCAGAATAAACGCGGAAGAAGGTCAGGTTACCCACAAACGGGTCGGTAGCGATTTTGAACGCCAGAGCAGCAAACGGTTCTTTGTCATCAGAGTGACGAACAGCCGGCGTGTCTTTACCGTCATCCAGCATACCGTTGATTGCTTCAACGTCATTTGGTGCTGGCAGGTATTCAACAACCGCATCCAGCATCGCCTGAACACCTTTGTTCTTAAATGCAGAACCACAGGTAACCAGAATGATTTCGTTTTTCAGCACGCGCTTACGCAGAGAATTTTTGATCTCTTCTTCGGTCAGCTCTTCACCGCTGAAGAATTTCTCCATCAGCTCGTCAGAACCTTCCGCAGCCGCTTCAACCAGCTTCGCACGCCATTCTTCGGCCAGTTCCTGCATATCAGCTGGGATATCTTCGTAAACGAAGGTCACGCCCTGATCGGCGTCGTTCCAGTTGATCGCTTTCATTTTCACCAGGTCAATAACACCGGTGAATTTCTCTTCTGCGCCGATAGCCAGCTGCAATGGTACTGGGTTTGCACCCAGACGCGATTCCATCTGACCAACAACTTTCAGGAAGTTAGCACCCATGCGGTCCATTTTGTTAACGAACGCGATACGTGGAACTTTATATTTGTTAGCCTGGCGCCATACGGTTTCAGACTGTGGCTGAACACCACCAACCGCACAGTAAACCATTACTGCGCCGTCAAGAACACGCATGGAACGTTCTACTTCGATAGTGAAGTCAACGTGTCCCGGGGTGTCGATGATGTTTACGTGGTGTGGCTCAAACTGCTTAGCCATACCAGACCAGTAACAGGTGGTCGCAGCGGAGGTGATAGTAATACCACGTTCCTGTTCCTGCTCCATCCAGTCCATGGTTGCTGCGCCGTCATGTACTTCACCGATTTTGTGGTTTACACCGGTGTAGAACAGAACACGTTCGGTCGTTGTCGTTTTACCGGCGTCGATGTGCGCACTGATACCGATATTACGGTAGCGCTCAATGGGTGTTTTACGAGCCATTTGATTCCTCTGATTCTCGGACGTTCTAAGTTAAATCCCAGCGGGTTGGTCACTTGAACGCCCACTGGGTGAATAACAACTACAGGGCTGTTACCAGCGGTAGTGAGCGAACGCCTTGTTGGCTTCGGCCATACGGTGAACGTCTTCACGTTTCTTAACTGCAGTACCTTTGTTTTCTGCAGCATCAGAAAGTTCGTTCGCCAGGCGCAGAGCCATAGATTTATCACCGCGTTTACGAGCAGCTTCTACGATCCAACGCATTGCCAGGGCATTACGACGAACCGGACGGACTTCAACTGGTACCTGATAAGTAGAACCACCAACGCGGCGAGATTTAACTTCCACGGTTGGGCGGACGTTGTCCAGGGCTACTTCGAAAGCTTCCAGCTCGTTTTTACCAGAACGCTGAGCCAGGGTCTCCAGCGCGTTATAAACGATAGCTTCAGCAGTAGATTTTTTACCATCTACCATCAGGATATTTACAAATTTGGCCAGCAACTCTGATCCGAACTTAGGATCTGGCAGAATTTTACGCTGACCAATGACGCGACGACGTGGCATGGAAATACTCCGTTGTTAATTCAGGATTGTCCAAAACTCAATGAGTTTATTATGACATTTAAGATAAAACGTTTGGCCTTACTTAACGGAGAACCATTAAGCCTTCGGCTTCTTCACACCATACTTGGAGCGAGCCTGCTTACGGTCTTTAACACCTGAGCAGTCCAGCGCACCACGAACGGTATGGTAACGCACACCTGGTAAGTCTTTAACACGACCACCACGGATCAGGATCACTGAGTGCTCCTGCAGGTTATGACCTTCACCACCGATATAGGAGGAAACTTCAAAACCGTTGGTTAAACGAACACGACATACTTTACGCAGTGCGGAGTTCGGTTTTTTAGGGGTAGTAGTATATACACGGGTACATACACCACGTTTCTGCGGGCAGGCTTCCAGCGCAGGTACGTTGCTCTTTGCAACTTTACGTGCGCGTGGTTTGCGAACCAGCTGGTTAATTGTTGCCATTAAATAGCTCCTGGATTTAGCTTTTGCTTCGTAAACACGTAATAAATCACCTCGTGGAATCACGAGGCCGCGGAATTTTAGGGCTGAGCTTAAAAAGAGTCAAGAAATAACCAGGGGATACTGTCATTACCAGGTTATTTGCTGAGGGTTTTTAACCACCAGCGCAACGAACTCAGTATAGCTTATCGCCGTCACACTGGTTGAAATTCGACCAAAAAGCCCGCGAGCGTCAAGATCGTCTTTCAAAGCAAAGAGAGATATGGGGGCTTGAAGCAATACTTCAAGTGCCGGGCTACCGGCCAGTGCGGCAATAACGCCGTCCTGCATCAGCAGAACATCATCACCTTCCGCGAACAGCCGCACCACAGCATTCAAGTCGCAGCGAAACGGTGAAGTCATCAAAGTATGCAGCATAGCGTCCTCAGAAAGTGAGCACCCGGTCGTATTCCGCCAGTCTGGCGCGCAGCGCTTCTGGAGCCAGCACTTCAGCGGGTAGTACACGAACCGCTTCGACAGACATCCCCCGTTCAGCCAGCGCCGCAGCGCAAATATAACAATGCTCAACATCATACAGCGGCAGCACGCCGAAGGTCGCAATGTAGTTGCGCGCCAGAATTTGCTGCGGCTGCTGCTCCACGGTGAGCTGTAACACGCCGTCGCTGATAAAGAATAACGCAATGTCATCACTCAATGCAGAAGTGGCCAGTACCGCATCTAATCCCTCACGGCCTGCACTCGTGCCATGCGGAGCCTGGCTGAAAACAAACGCAATACGATTCATTAAAACTGCACCATTCTGTCGCAGCTCAGCGCTGCTTCCGCCAGCGCACCCAAGCCCGAAAGCTGAAACCCGTCAGCCAGATTTGCCGCCGCCAGCCCCAGATTTTCCGCTTCCTGCCGATCGGTAATTCCCCGCCGCAGCGCCGCAGCCACGCAGATGTTTAATGCAAAACCGTGTTTCTGCTGTAGCTGCTGCCAGCTGCGAGTTAAGTCAAACTCATCGCTGGCGGGGGCATTAAGCTGGCTGCCATTCAGCACACCTTCACGGTAGAAGAACACGCTCTCAAGCTGATGCCCCTGTTCCAGCAGCGCGTTAGCGAACAGCCAGGCGCTGCTGGCCTGCTGTGTGCCATAGGCCGGGCCGGTGACCATCAGTGTGAAGCGCATTACTTATCCTGCCCGTGGAAGTCACCGTTTTTAAACTGGCGGATATAGAGGTAAACGGTGTGCTTGGAGATGTTTAAGCGGTCGGCCACCTGGTTAATGGCATCTTTGATGTCAAAAATTCCCTTCTCATAGAGATTCAGGACAATCTGGCGATTCTTGGCGTTGTTCGATACGTTACGGTCAGCACTGACTTCTTCAATGGTAAACTCCAGTGTCTGCATCACCAGGTCTTCCACCGAAGAAGCAAAGTTTACCGACGAAGCCACATCCGGGGTTTCTGGCGGCATAAACGTGGCCATAATCTGCGAGAACGGCACATCCAGGTTCATGTTGATGCACAGCAGGCCGACAACGCGCTGATTGCCGTTGCGAATCGCGATAGTAACGGACTTCATCAGCACGCCGCTTTTGGCACGGGTAAAGTAGGTTTTAGAGACATTGCTGTCGGCATCGGTCATATCATGCAGCATGCGCAGCGCAAGGTCGGTGATCGGCGATCCGACTTTCCGCCCGGTATGCTCACCGTTCGCGATCCTGACCGCCGAACATTTTAAATCTTCCAGTGAATGCAGCACGATCTCACAGTGCGAACCGATCAACATGGCCAGGCCATCCACCACGGCTTCGTAAGATCTTAAAATATCAAAATCCGCAGGCGAAAACGGATGCTGCTCAAGCAGATCCGCATCGGTAATATCGGCGGGAAAAAATGAACCAGACATAGACGACACCACCCTTTGACAAGAGCCTGTCACACAGCGCAAGGGCAGACTCATTCTTATTAAAATGCGCGTTGGCTAGTCTAGCAAATATCAGAAAGATGTGTCCCGACTTTGTCATGAAATGATGATCTAAGCAAAAAAGCAGAAGAAACAGCGAGGTAAGGCGACGGGAAATAAAACCGCC
Organism: Erwinia sp. GW821-FHT03D09; assembly: GCF_059420805.1. NCBI lineage: Bacteria > Pseudomonadati > Pseudomonadota > Gammaproteobacteria > Enterobacterales > Erwiniaceae > Erwinia > Erwinia sp. GW821-FHT03D09. The sequence continues at coordinate 265,836 of NZ_JBWKUK010000002.1, read as the reverse complement.
ACCCTGAGGTGGCGGCGAACAGAAATTACTTCTGCTTAGCAGCGCCTTCGGCAGGCGCGGCTGCTGGTGCTTCAGCTTTCGCTGCCGGTTTGATATCCAGCAGCTCAACGTCAAACACCAACGTGGAGTTAGCCGGGATACCCGGAACGCCGTTTTTACCGTAGGCCAGATTCGGTGGGATAACCAGTTTGATCTTACCGCCTTTCTTAACCTGCTTCAGGCCTTCGGTCCAGCCTGGGATCACGCCGTCCAGACGGAACGACAGCGGCTCGCCGCGGGTGTAAGAGTTATCAAATTCGGAACCATCAATCAGGGTTCCTTTGTAGTTCACAACAACAGTATCGCTGTCTTTCGGCGCATCGCCTGTACCGGCTTTCTCTACTTTGTAGAGCAGGCCAGTTTCCGTTTTCTTCACGCCCTTCTCTTTAGCAAATTTAGCGGCGAAAGCCTCACCCTTGGTGGCATTCTCTTTCGCGTCTTTTTCCATCTTCGCCTGAGCTGCGCCTTTCACACGGCCTTCGAAGGACTGCAGCGTTTGTTCGATTTCCTGGTCGGAGAGTTTGTTTTTACCGGTAAACGCATCCTGAACGCCCGCAATCAGCTGAGTTTTGTCCAGAGTGATGCCCAGTTTTTCCTGTTCCTTCAGGGAGTTTTCCATGTAGCGACCCAGTGAAGCACCCAGTGCGTAAGCAGACTGCTGATCGTCGTTCTTGAACGCAGCATTCTTAGGTGCCTGCTCCGCCGCTTTCTGAGCCGGGGCCGCATCAGCAGCCATTGTCAGCGGAGCATTCAGCACGAGGGCCATAGTGGTAGCTAACAATGTGACTTTAAATAATGATTTCATCCATTTCTCCAAAACCGAAGCGTCTCACTTCGGGAATCGTTTGCAGACCTTCGGTCCGTACTATAACCGGGCGCGGGAAAACAAAATACTCCCGCCTGAAATATAGAAGTTAACTTCCGACAATCCGGCTGCCGAAAAGTTTCACTGTCTGTGATGGCAACCGCCGCGCAACTTTTCAACCCTCAATCGCCAATTTACGCCATTTTACCTGTGTTAGCCTCTCTTTTGCCGCTAGAATCGGACAATTCACCCGCTCGAACGAACGGTAAGTAGTAACAAGAGGGAATAAAATGCAACAAACATTGCTGGAACAGCGAATTGAAGTGCTGGAGAGTAAACTGGCGTTTCAGGAACACACTATTGAGGAGCTGAACCAGACCGTGGTACAGCACGAGCTGGATATGGCGCGGCTACGTGAACAGATGCGCTTACTGACCGATAAACTCAAGGCCGCTGCCCCTTCGCAGATCGCGTCACAGTCGGAAGAAACACCTCCACCACACTATTGAGTGTCACGCTGTACCCGCTTCCCTGCTACGCTGAAACACCGAAAAAAACGCAAAAAAAGCCGCTACCTGATAAAGATAGCGGCTGCTCGCTTTTTAACGATCGGCGATTAGTGGCTGCAGCCACAGCCACCGTTGCCACAACCACCGTGACCGTGGTCATGGTCGTGATCGTGGTGATGGTCATGCTCACCGTGAACGTGGCCGTGAGCCAGTTCTTCTTCGGTCGCAGCACGGATGGCGATCACTTCAACGTTGAAGCTCAGATTCTGACCAGCCAGCATATGGTTACCGTCAACCACAACATGCTCATCTTCCACTTCGGTGATTTCAACCGGAACCGGACCCTGGTCAGTTTCGGCCATAAAGCGCATACCAACCTGCAGTTCGTCCACGCCCATAAAGACGTCTTTAGGAACGCGCTGTACCAGATTATCGTCATACTCGCCGTAGGCATCGTTAGAAGCGATTTTCACATCGAACTTATCGCCCACTTCACGATTTTCCAGCGCCTTCTCCAGGCCGGAAATCAGGGAGCCATGACCGTGCAGGTAGTCCAGCGGTGCGCTCACCGGTGACTCATCAACCAACACACCATCTTCTGTACGTACCTGGTATGCCAGGCTGACCACAAGGTCTTTTGCTACTTTCATGATTTCTCCTAACCGTTGAGAGCGTTGAGCCCTTAGCTTCGCTGGTTATCATTACCAACGTTATGGACTCTAAGTGGCGTCAATTGTAGCGAATTTCAACGCGACTGTACGCTACAGCAAAAAAAAAGCTGGGCGATCGCGCTAGTCGGGATGAAAAATACCGATCACCTGTTCATTCTCGCGTACCTGTTCGCGGGCCTGTTTATCCGCTTCACGCATCTGATGGCCACACTTAACGCACTCAACAACATCAACATTATTCTCCCGCCACAGAGCAAGAGTGTCTTTAGCCTGACAGCTGGGGCAGGTTGCACCAGCGATAAAACGTTTACGCATAATGATCCCAGAAAAATGATGATTTAGTTCTGTCGATGCGGACCCTCGCCGAGAGATCGTCCGTTACTCGTTACCGTCCCAGCCATCGAGCTGCCGTTTTTCCTGGCGCATCTCGGTCTGGAAGATATCCTCCAGCTCGCGCCGCGCCTCTTTCACCCTGGAGATATGCTGGCTGTCGGTGTGATTCGGCATCAGCTCGCGCAGCATCCGCATATCCAGACGGCGGAAGTGTTCCTGGGCACGAAACGCCTGATGCGGATGCATCCCCAGCGTCATCAATGTCTTGCGGCCCAGCTCCAGCGCACTGCTGAAGGTTTCACGCGAGAACTGCATCACGCCAGCCTGCAGCAGTTCGTGGGCTTCTACACGACCGCGCGCGCGGGCCAAAATCTGCAGATGCGGAAAATGCTGCTGGCACAGATGGACAATCTCCATCGAATCTTCCGGGCCGTTGCAGGTTATCACGATCGACTGCGCCGTTTCTGCGCCCGCCGCCCGCAATAATTCAAGCTCGGTGGCATCGCCGTAATACACTTTGTAGCCGTATTTGCGCATCAGGCTAACGGCACTGATATCGCGCTCAAGCACGGTAATGCGCTTTTCGTTCGCCATCAGCAGGCGGCCAATGACCTGACCAAAACGCCCGAAGCCCACCACGATAACCTGCGGCTTATCATCTTCAACGAACGGTTTTTCCTGCGTGTCGTCCGCTTCGTTAAAGCGCCGGGCGAGAATACGATCCACTCCCTGCATCAGCAGCGGTGTCGTCATCATCGACAGCGTTACAGTCACCAGCAACAGCGGCATCTGATCGCCGCTGAACAGCTTTGCCGAAGCCGCGGCGGAAAACAGCACGAAGGCAAATTCCCCGCCCTGGCTCAGCACGCCAGCAAACTGCAAACGCTCAGAACTGCGCAGGCCGTAAACGCGGGCCAGCAGATAAAGAACCAGCGTCTTCACCGCCACCAGCGCGACGACGCCAACGAGGATCTCAACAATATGGGTATAGAGCACCCCGAGGTTGAGCGCCATGCCCACCGAGATAAAGAACAGCCCCAGCAGCAGCCCTTTAAAGGGATCGATGGAGACTTCCAGCTCGTGGCGATATTCGCTTTCCGCCAGCAGGATACCGGCGATAAACGTACCCAGCGCCATCGACAGCCCAAGCGCATCCATAAACAGCGCAGAGCCCAGAACCAGCAGCAGCGACGCGGCGGTAAACACCTCGCGCACGCCGGAAGCCGCAATTAAGCGCAGGATGGGACGAAGTAAATAGCGCCCTCCGATCAGCATACCAGCAAACGCCAGCACCTTGATGCCAACTTTCATCCAGTCGGTATGGCCGCTGTCGTTACCGGCCAGCAGTGGAACCAGCGCCAGCGCCGGGATCACAGCCAGATCCTGAAACAGCAGAACCGAAAAGCCAAGCTGGCCGGATTCATTACGGTTCATGCCCTTATCGCGCATCAGCTGTAGTGCCATCGCCGTGGATGACATCGCCAGTCCAATCCCGCCAATCGTCGCCGCCTGCCAGGAAAAATCGGTCAGATACAGCAAACCACCCAGCACCGCGGCGCTTAGGATCACCTGTGCCGCACCCACGCCAAAAATTGAACGGCGCAGCTGCCACAGCTTCGACGGATTCAGCTCCAGACCGATGATAAACATCAGGAACACCACGCCCAGCTCGGAGAAGTGGAGGATCTCATCCACATCGCTGATAAAACCTAAGCCCCACGGGCCAATGGCGATCCCAGCGAGTAAATAACCCAGCACCGCGCCGATACCCAAACGTGCAGCAATCGGCACCGCAATCACTGCCGCAAACAAATACACCACGCCTGCGGTCAGAAGCGTTTCACCTTCCATCAAACACCTCCATAGGGCAGTGGATTTTCCAGCCAGTCATCATAGGCATTGGCATAATTTTTTAACGTTTCCGGCGACTGGCGCCGCGCCCAGTAAATGATCATTGGCGTCAGCCAGTGCATCCGGCACATCTGCGCCGTCAGCTCAAACGGGCGCATAATCTCAGACATCGGATAGCGGTTAAGCCCTTCCTGATGATAGGCCGCCTCCGGCTCGCCGGTGGTTATCACGCTGCGCCAGTATTTACCTTCCAGCACGTTACCGCCCGGTCCGCTGGCAAAGCCACGGGACAACACGCGATCCATCCACTCCTTCAGCAGCGACGGGCAGCTGTAGGTATAGAGAGGGTGCTGAAAAACGATGATTTGATGGTCACGCAGCAACTGCTGCTCATGGTGAATATCGATAAAGAAATCGGGATAGTGCGCGTATAAGTCATGAACCGTCACGTGTTCCAGATTACGGGCCGGCTGAAGCAAAACACGATTAGCGATCGAATCTTGAGACTCCGGATGGGCATACAACAGCAGAACTTTAGGCGGCTGCGACATCATTCCCCTCCAAATCGTCGTCACGGCCAGGAATTTCCGCTACCATGCACGACGCAACGGAATACGTGATTCCGACAAACTGATTATGATGACTTAATTTAACATACTCTGAACTTACGGCGCTTATGATTGTATTCTCCTCGTTACAAATTCGTCGCGGTGTCCGCGTACTGCTGGATAACGCTACGGCGACTATCAATCCCAGTCAGAAAGTGGGCCTGGTCGGTAAAAACGGCTGCGGTAAATCCACGCTGCTGGCTCTGCTTAAAAACGAGATAAGCGCCGATGCCGGCAGCTTTAGCTATCCCGGTAGCTGGTCACTGGCGTGGGTCAACCAGGAAACGCCCGCGCTGGACGTGGCCGCCATTGAGTATGTTATCGACGGCGACCGTGAATTTCGTCAGCTTGAATTCGAATTAGCACACGCCAACGACGTTAATGACGGCCATGCCATCGCCACGCTGCACGGCAAGCTGGATGCGATTCAGGCATGGACAATACAGTCCCGCGCGGCCAGCCTTCTTAGCGGTTTGGGCTTTAGCCAGGAACAGCTACAGCGGCCGGTGAGTGACTTTTCCGGCGGCTGGCGCATGCGCCTTAACCTGGCCCAGGCCCTGCTTTGCCGTTCCGATCTGCTGCTGCTTGATGAACCCACTAACCACCTCGATCTGGATGCAGTGATCTGGCTGGAACGCTGGCTGAAAAGCTACAGCGGTACGCTGATCCTGATCTCCCACGACCGCGACTTCCTCGATCCGGTGGTGGATAAGATCCTGCATATCGAACAGCAGACTATTTACGACTACACCGGCAACTACAGCTCGTTCGAAATTCAGCGCGCAACCAAGCTGGCGCAGCAGCAGTCGATGTTTGAGCACCAGCAGCAAAAAGTGGCGCATCTGCAAAGCTTTATTGATCGCTTCAAGGCCAAAGCGACCAAGGCCAAACAGGCACAAAGCCGTATCAAAATGCTCGAGCGTATGGAGCTTATCGCTCCGGCGCACGTGGACAACCCGTTCACCTTCAGCTTCCGCGAGCCGGAAAGCCTGCCTAATCCGCTGTTGAAAATGGAAAAAGTCAGCGCGGGCTACGGCGACAAAAAAATCCTGAACTCCATTAAGCTCAACCTGGTTCCCGGATCGCGTATCGGTCTGCTGGGCCGTAACGGTGCCGGTAAGTCCACGCTGATTAAGCTTCTGGCGGGTGAACTGGCGCCGCTACAGGGCGACATCGGTCTGGCAAAAGGCATCAAGCTGGGCTACTTTGCCCAGCATCAGCTTGAATTCTTACGCGCAGATGAATCCCCACTGCAACACCTGGCGCGGCTGGCACCCAAAGTGCTGGAACAGCAGCTGCGCGATTACCTCGGTGGCTTCGGCTTCCAGGGGGATAAAGTCACCGAGGAAACAAAGCGCTTCTCCGGTGGCGAGAAAGCCCGTCTGGTGCTGGCGCTGATCGTCTGGCAGCGCCCCAATCTGCTGCTGCTCGATGAACCGACCAACCACCTCGATCTCGATATGCGCCAGGCCTTAACCGAAGCGCTGATCGACTTTGAGGGGGCACTGGTGGTGGTTTCACACGATCGCCACCTGCTGCGATCCACGACCGACGATCTCTACCTGGTACACGACGGTAAAGTGGAAGCCTTTGATGGCGATCTGGAAGATTACCAGCAGTGGCTCAGCGACCTGCAAAAACAGGTATCGGTGGAAGCTGCGCCGAAAACCGATAGCGCCAACAGCGCACAGTCGCGTAAAGATCAGAAGCGCCGCGAGGCCGAACTGCGCACGCAGACCCAGCCGCTGCGTAAGCAAATCGAAAAGCTGGAGAAGCTGATGGAGAAGCACAACCTCCAGCTGGCGGATGCCGAAGCGAAGCTGTCAGACACGGCGATCTACGAGCAAAGCCGCAAGGCCGATCTCACCGCCGCACTGCAACAGCAGGCAGCGGCAAAATCCGCGCTGGAAGAGAGTGAAATGGAGTGGCTGGACGCACAGGAACAGCTTGAGACGATGCTAAACGCGGAATAATACTCCATCAGGCAGAGGACGGTTTCAGCCGTCCACTGCTCAGGCTGAACTGACACCTCGAATTCAGCCCGTAATGCCCTTTCAACTTCGTTTAAAAGCCCTCTCTACCGGGATGTTATTCAGCGCGATAAAACGGCTTATCCCCGAGGATCGTCGCGCGGTGCATAATGCGCCGCTGCGGCAGATAATCCGCATTCGCATAGTGTTGGGTTACCCGGTTATCCCAGATGGCCACATCCCCAACCTGCCAGCGCCAGCGCACCTGGAACTCCGGTTTAGTGATATGGGCGAACAGGAAGCGCAGCAGCGCATCGCTCTCTTTCTCCTTGATACCGACAATACGCGTGGTGAAGCCTTCGTTAACAAACAACGCCTGCTTGCCGCTGACCGGATGAGTACGCACCACTGGATGCAGCAGCGGTGGATTCTTCGCGACCGCCTGCTGCCAGCGCTGATGTTCCTCTTCGCTACCGTGATATTTGTACTCCTGGAACGATTTCTTAAAGTCATGTTCCGCCAGCAGCCCGCTTAGCAGCTGCTGTAGCGGCTCGGACAGCGCATCCCAGGCGGCAATTCCGCTGGCCCACAGCGTATCGCCGCCGGTTTCCGGCAGGTGCTTCGCAGCAAGAATGGCACCGGCAGGCGGCATCTCGATAAAGGTGACATCGGTATGCCAGTTATCGTTATCCGGTGGATTATCGTCGTGGGTATCCAGCACGATAACTTCCTCCACGCCGGGGGCATGTGGGTAGACCGGGTGAATATGCAGATCGCCGAAGCGCGCGGCCAACGCTCGCTGCTGCTGCGGCGTTATCGGCTGATCGCGCAGGAACAGTACCTGATGGCGGATCAGCGCATGGTAAAGCTGTTCAAACTGGCCATCGCTGAGCGGTAGGCGTAAATCCAGATTGCTGACCTGAGCACCGATATACGGCCCAAGCGGTTGAATAGTAATACGTTCGTTCATGACTGTGCTCCGTGCCACGGGGTTAAACGACGCTCTAAGGCACGCAGCCCCAGCTCAAGTGCAAAAGCAATCAGGGCAATCACCGCAATGCCTGCCAGCACCACGTCAGTAGCGAGGAATTCCCCCGCGGATTGCACCATAAAACCAAGGCCGCGCGTGGCCGCAATCAGCTCGGCCGCCACCAGGGTTGACCAGCCAACGCCCAGACCGATGCGTAAACCGGTGAGAATTTCCGGCAGCGCACCGGGCAAAACAACAAACCACAGAACCTGCCAGCGGCTGGCGCCCAGGGAACGTGCGGCGCGCAGACGCACCTGCTGAGCGCTCTTCACCCCGGCCAGCGCAGACATCGCCACCGGGGCAAATATCGCCAGATAAATCAGTAAAATTTTCGAGGTTTCGCCAATACCAAACCAGATCACCATCAGCGGCAGATAGGCCAGCGGCGGTACCGGGCGGTAAAGCTCAATCAGCGGATCGAGAATGCCGCGTACCGTCTCATTCAGCCCCATAAAAATGCCCACCGGCACGCCAATCACCACCGCAGCCAGCAGCGCAATCAGAATACGCGTCAGGCTGGCTCCCAGGTGCTGCCACAGGGTGGCATCCATAAATCCGGTCGGACCGGCGATAGTAAGCAACTTCTGCAATACCTGCTGCGGCGGCGGCAGGAACAGCGGCGTCACCAGCTGTAGTGCGGTCACCAGCCACCACAAGGCCACTACCGCAACCAGCGTGGCGCTACTCAACGTCAGCTGGCGCGACAGCGGCCAGCGCAAACGCCAGCGACGCGGCGTGCTTTTTTCATTAATCAGTGAGCTCATACCAAAACCTCGCGCTGATGGAATACCCGGCTAAGGACATATTCACGACGTTCAATAAACGCCGGGTCGGATTTAATTGACCGGCACGGTTCGCCGTTGACGTAGCGGCGGCCGAAATCCAGCGCAAGGCGTTCAACAATGCGGCCAGGGCCAGGCGACAACAGCACCAGCTCGCTGGCGAGGAATACCGCCTCTTCAATATCGTGGGTAATCAACAGGATTTGCTTGCCGCTGTCCCGCCAGAGCGTCAGCAGCAGCTCCTGCATCTGTTCGCGGGTAAACGCATCCAGTGCGCCGAAAGGCTCATCCAGCAGCAGCAGGCGCGGATCGGCCGCCAGCGCGCGGGCGATCCCCACTCGCTGACGCATCCCGCCGGAAAGCTGCCAGATAAATCGTCGTTCCGCGCCCGCCAGGCCCACTTTTTTCAGCATCTGGCGGGCGATTTCCCGCCGCTCATTTTTTTCTACCCCGGCCAGCTGCAGGCCGAAGGCAACGTTATCCAGCACGTTACGCCAGGGCAGCAGCCCTTCGTTTTGAAATACCACACCGCGATCGGCACCCGGCCCGTTGACCGGCTTACCGTCCAGCGTGATGCTGCCGCTCTCGGCCGGGATGAATCCGGCAATCAGGTTCAGCAGCGTCGTTTTGCCACAGCCGGATGGCCCCAGCACCACCAGCAGTTCACCGCTGTCGATCGACAGATTAATATCCTGGAGCGCCAGCTGATTTTGATAGCGGGCACTGAGATGAGAGACGGACAGCATCGGCTTTACCTCGCTTATTGTGTCAGCGGTTTAACAAAACGATCGGTAACGAAACTGCTGTAGTCGCTGGCCACCTGCGGTACCTTTCCCTGTTCTTTCAGGAAGTTAGCGGTATCCACGATCGCCTTATTCACCGGGCCGTTCAGCTCCTGTACCTGCTGTTGTGCGGTCAGATAGGTATTCCCCTTGACCAGCACCGGAACATCTTCGGTTGGTACACCGCTCAGGCGCGACAGCTTGCTCAGGTTGTCATCCTGCTTCAGCCAGGCCTCCGGATTATCGATATAGGCTTTTTGCGGGGCCAGTGCGCTGCGGGCGAAGGCGGTCACTACGTCAGGATGCTTCTCGGCGAAGTCCTTACGCACCACCCAAACGTCGAGAGTCGGTGCACCCCATTTCCCCACCTGTGAGGAATCGGTCAGTACGGTGCCGTCTTTTTCCAGCTGGTTAACCGCCGGTGACCACACGTAAGCACCGTCAATATCTCCGCGCTGCCAGGCAGCAATAATCGCCGGCGGCTGCAGGTTAATGATTTGTACCTGACCCGGCTTGATGCCCCAGTGTTTCAGCGAGGCCAGCAGGCTGTAGTGCGTCGTGGAGATAAACGGCACGGCGATGCGTTTACCAATCAGGTCCTTCGGATCTTTGATGTTCTTTTTCACTACCAGCGCTTCGGAGTTACCGAGCTGAGATGCCAGCAGGAAGACTTCAATCGGCACGCCCTGGCTGGCCGCGACGGCGAGCGGGCTGGAACCGAGGTTACCAATCTGTACGTCGCCGGAAGCCAGTGCCCTGACTACACTGGCGCCGCTGTCGAATTTGCGCCAGTCCACCTTCGCCCCGCTCTCTTTGGCGAAGGTACCGTCGGCCTGCGCGACTTTCGCCGGCTCTGCGGATGTCTGATAAGCGACGGTGACGTCCACCGCCTGTGCGTTAAGTGCTGCCAGCCCCAGTGCTGCTGCCAGAAGTGAAACCGTAAATTTACCCGCCATAGCCCGCTCCAGTATTGTTGTTATCGGTGAACATCTCCTTTGTAACCGGGCGCGACTATCGCAATAAAGTAATTAAAAATTCTTTTTTATACCTAAGTGTACTTAGTAATTTTTACGCAAAAGTTTGCCGGAAAGCGCACATAGGCTGATTGATGGTCTGCAAGTTGCAGCCATTACGTGGCGTCAGAGAGCGGGATTTAAATCAGGGAAATGAAATATCAGGGCGTGCCGAACACGCCCCGGAGATTAGTGCCAAATCAACAACACGCAGGCGGCGGTCAGCAGCCCCATGAACACGTTGAAAATCGTCCATGCCCGACGGCTGCGCAGGATACGGCCAATCAGCGTACCGAAGCCCAGCCAGATCACCGCCGACGCGAAGTTCACGATTGCCAGCGCAATACTGATGGCGACGACGGAGCCAAGGTAACCCTTTCCGGCCAGGCTGAAGCTGGCCACCGCCCCCAGCACCATCAGCCAGGCTTTAGGATTAATCAGCTGCAGCAAACCACCCTGCCAGAACGGCATCGGGGCAGCCGGGCCGTCACCGGTCTCCAGCTTCTCATATTTTGCTGTGCCGATTTTCCATGCCAGCCACAGCAGATAGAGGCTACCGGCAATCTTCATAAACAGATGCAGGGAGGGATAGAGCAGAATTAACCCGCCGATACCAAACGCCACCATCAGCAGCATGATCTGCATGCCGAGCATAATGCCAACCAGCAGGGCCAGCGATCGCCAGAAACCAAAGTTGGCACCGGAGGCGGTGAGTAACATATTATTAGGGCCAGGTGTGATGGCGGCGACCCAGAGAAAACCTAACATAGACAGAAACAGGCTCAGTTCCATAGAACGGGTGCTCCCCACCCCTGAAGAAATAAACAACCCGAAGAAGCTAACAGCGAGTTATGGATACTACAAGCTCTGAACCAATGATTTTCAGTCACCTGGATGACAAATCTTTCAGGCCTCTACGCGGAGGTCGTAACCCTCATCTGCAAACCTTGCTGCCGCGGCTGGTGCGACGTCGCATTACCCTGCAACCACACTGGCAGCGCTTAATCCTGCCGGATAGTGATTTCGTCGATCTCGCCTGGAGTGAAGACCCGGCGCAGGCACGGCATAAACCTCGCGTGGTCCTGTTTCATGGCCTGGAAGGCAGCTTTAACAGCCCCTACGCGCACGGCCTGCTGCAGGCGTGGAAAAAGCGAGGCTGGCTGGGCGTGGTGATGCATTTTCGCGGCTGTAGCGGTGAACCGAATCGCCTGAACCGCATCTATCACTCCGGGGAGACCGGCGATGCCAGCTACTTCCTGCAGTGGCTGCGCGATGAGTGGGGACAGGTTCCTACTGCGGCCGTCGGCGTCTCTCTCGGCGGTAATATGCTGGCCTGTCTGATGGGACAACAGGGCGAGAACTGCCTGCTGGATGCGGGCGTGGTCGTTTCCGCTCCGCTGATGCTGGAACCCTGCAGCCAGCGGCTGGAGCAGGGTTTTTCCCGTGTCTACCAGCGCTACCTGCTCAATCTGCTCAAGCAGAACGCCACGCGCAAGCTGATGGCCTGGCCCGGCACGCTGCCCGTAGAGCTGCCACAGCTGCGGGCGCTAAAAAAGCTTCGCGCCTTTGATGATGCGATTACCGCCAGAGCCCACGGCTTTGCCGACGCGACCGACTACTATCGCCGCTGTAGCGGTCTGCCGCTGCTGCCGGGCGTCAGTAAGCCGCTGTTGATCATTCATGCGCTGGACGATCCCTTTATGACTGCTGAGGTGATCCCCGATCCGGCCCTGCTGCCGCCCAATATTGAGTATCAGCTGACCCGCTACGGTGGACACGTTGGTTTTGTAGGCGGTACGCTGCGCCAGCCGCAAATGTGGCTGGAACAGCGTATACCGCAATGGCTTTCAACCTGGCTGGAACCCTGATGATTATTCCCTGGAAAGATCTCGACCCCGAAACGCTCGATAACCTGATTGAATCCTTTGTCCTGCGGGAGGGAACCGACTACGGTGAGCAGGAACGATCGCTGGAGCAAAAGGTGAAAGACGTTCGCCGCCAGCTGGCCAGCGGAGACGCGGTGCTGGTGTGGTCGGAACTGCATGAAACCGTCAACATCATGCCGCGCGGGCAGTTTAACGGCTGAGGATAATTTTTCCGCTCGCCACGCGGCGAGGATGACTTTGCACCGATAAACATGTTAGGAATGATCCGTCCGTCCATCTCTCAGGGAGTTGTTTACCATGTCAGCCAAACACCCGGTTATCGCCGTCACCGGCTCCAGCGGTGCAGGAACAACCACCACCAGCGTTGCCTTCCGGAAAATATTCCAACAGCTTAATCTGAGGGCAGCGGAGATCGAGGGAGACAGCTTCCACCGCTTTACCCGCCCCGAGATGGATATGGCTATCCGCAAAGCGCGTGATATGGGTAAACACATCAGCTACTTTGGCCCGGAGGCCAACGACTTCGGGCTGCTGGAGCAAACCTTCATTGAGTATGGACGTACCGGCAAAGGCAAATCACGTAAATACCTGCACACCTACGATGAAGCGGTGCCGTGGAATCAGGTGCCGGGGACATTTACCCCGTGGCAGCCGCTGCCCGAACCCACCGACGTGCTGTTCTATGAGGGCCTGCACGGCGGCGTACTGACACCACAGAATAACGTGGCGGAAAACGTCGATCTGCTGGTCGGTGTGGTGCCTATCGTCAACCTTGAGTGGATACAAAAGCTGGTGCGCGATACCAGCGAGCGCGGCCATTCGCGTGAAGCGGTGATGGATTCAGTGGTGCGTTCAATGGAAGATTACATCAACTACATCACGCCACAGTTCTCCCGCACCCACCTGAACTTCCAGCGCGTCCCTACTGTGGATACCTCCAACCCCTTCGCCGCCCGGGGCATCCCGTCACTGGACGAGAGTTTTGTGGTTATTCACTTCCAGGGGCTGGAAGATATCGATTTTCCCTATCTGCTGACCATGATTCAGGGTTCATTCATCTCCCATATTAAAACCCTGGTCATTCCGGGCGGAAAAATGGGCCTGGCGATGGAACTGATTATGGGCCCACTGGTTAAGCGGCTGATCGAAGGGAAAAAAATCAGCTAATCGGATAGTCATAGTCGCTATGACATAAGCTGCTGATGGATAAAGCCAATGTGCAGCTGCACGCCAATTGGCAGAACATCTTCATCAAGACGGAAGTGCGGATTATGCAGGCTCCAGCAGGTGCCTTTTTCTTCGTTGCCCGAGCCGATCAACAGGAAGCATCCGGGGATAACCTGCTGGTAGGCTGAAAAGTCTTCACAACCAAACATGGGATGCGGCATTATTTTCAACGCGTCGGCTCCCAGCGTATCCACCACATTTTTTGCGGCAAAACGACAGGCATCAGGGTGATTGAAGCCCAGCGTATAGCCTTTTGTCCATTCAAGCTTGTAGCTGGCCCCAACCGCCGCCGTCATGCCGCCGAGCATCTGTTCCATCATTTTGGGGATTTCAGTGCGCGTGTTTTCACTCAGCGTACGCAGAGTTCCTCTGAGATGTGCGGCATCCGGAATAACATTGTAGCCCCCATCGGCCAAAAAACTGGCGATGCTAAGTACGGCCCCCTCGTTAGGGTCCAGCCTGCGTGAGACAATTTGCTGCAGCTCCTGAACTACCCCGGCACCTAACACCACGGGATCGCACGCCGTATGCGGTAGAGCAGCATGCGAACCTTTCCCCTGCAGAATCAGATCGAAATTATCACTGGCCGCGCTGAAAACACCTTCGGTGAAACTGACGGTACCGGTAGGAAGAGCCGGCATCACGTGCAGACCAAAAATCATCGAAACCCCGTTAAGCACACCCAGAGAGACCAGTTCCTGTGCCCCGCCCGGCGGAACCTCTTCCGCGTGCTGAAAAATAAATCTCACGGTTCCGGCAATCTGTTGTTGCAGCTGACACAGTACCCAGGCCGCTCCCATCAGCATGGCCGTATGCGCATCGTGGCCACAGGCATGCATTACGCCCGCATTACGCGAGGTAAAAGGCTCCTGGTTCAGCTCATGGATCGGCAGGGCATCCATATCAGCACGTAGCGCTATGCAGGGGCCAGGGCGAGCCCCTTTTAACTCGGCCAGCACGCTGTTAGGTGTGGGACGGCTGAGGGTTAGTGCACCCCATTGCTGGAGCTCGCTGGCGACGTAATCCGCAGTTTTTTGCTCATGAAAAGAGAGTTCGGCATGCTCATGAATATATCGACGCCATTGCAGCACTCGTGGGGTGATGTCCTTAATCAGTGACGCTGTTTGAGATTTCATAGTTACTCCTGTAACGGTGAAAAAGCGGAAAGGTGCCGACTACCGGGCAATAACACCAGTCCGGCAACCAGCGTGGTCGCGATGAGAAAAACAAAACAGGCCTGATAATGACCGTGCGTGACACTGAGCAAATACCCCATCACCACCGGGCCAATCACTCCACCGGTTACGCCCCCCGCATTTACCAGGCCGATGGCGGAACCAACAACTGCAGGGGAAAAGTATTTCATCGGTAGCGTGAATGCAGTGATAAAAGCACAAATCAATGCCGCATCCGTGACGAACAGTGCCAAACCGGTTGCCTGCGGTGAGTGAACAGAAAACAGCGCCAGCATGCCGCCTGCGGCAATCAGTGCGCTGCCCAAAATCACCCATGCCTCACGGCCCGACATAAAATGCCCGACCAGCCAGCCGCTGACCATGGATGATAGCCATGTCCCCACTCCGGCAAGGCTAATCAGCGCGCCGGTGGTAGCAATGGTGAAACCGCGCTGCTGCACCAGAAAAGCAGGAAGCCAGGCCATCAGGCCGTAAACCGGAACATTGATGCAAATACTCGCCAGCAATATCTGCCATATCTTCACAATACGCAGCATGCCCCACCCATTAACCCGCTGGCGATCTTCGCACTCCTGTTCGCTGTCCGCAGGCAATCGCAGCATCACCAGAGCCGTGAGGAAAACCAGAACGGCCAGCACCAGAAAAGCGTGATGCCACCCCATAATCGACAGTGCCCAAACCGCCAGCAGCGGTCCGGCGGCCATAGCGATCCCGGAAGACGAGAGTAAAAAAGACTGGGCAAAAGTACGTTGATGCAGCGAAAAATGCGTGGATACCGCTTTGGCACAGGCGCTGGGATAGCCGGAGTGCGCAATGCCATCGAGGAATCGAAAAGCAATAAGTAATGCAAGGCTTTGCCCCAGCACGCCGAACAACATCGCACACAGGGCCAGAAACGTTAGCGCCATGACCAGCACCTTTTTGTAGCCAATACGGTCATTAAGCCAGCCCGCCGGAAGCTGAAACACCGCGTAGGCGAGAAAAAATGCGCCGGTGATGTACCCCGCTTGCTGCGTGCTGAGATGGAATTCCTGACGGATCGGCAGCAGAGCAAAACCGATCACCGTTTTATCTATATAGACAAAGACATAGCCAATAAAGAGGATCAGCAGCATCGGCAGGCGCGCTATTTTTCGCATTATAAGGACCCCTAATTACCAATACGGTCAGTGAGTTAACAGCAGTTTTTCCCACACCGCCCTGTGAGTCTTATCACAACACCTGCGGCATAATTCGATAACATACTGTTTACATATTCAGAGATTAGCAGCGGCAACATAAGATGAAATTTTTACCGCGGTAATAACTTTTTGGCATCAGGGGGGAGAGCTACACATGCGTTATTTACCCAAAATGCAGCAGTTGCGGGTATTCCAGGAAGTGGTCCGCCAGGGAAGCATTCGCTCCGCTGCGCGTGCGCTGGCGCAGTCACAGCCGGCGATCAGCAGAACGCTAAAAGAGCTGGAGAATGTTCTACAAACTTCGCTGTTACAGCGCGGCCCGGCAGGGATAACTCTGACCCCCGGCGGCGAATTGTTTGCCATACGCTCTCGCCTGATTCTTGCCGAATTACAGAAAGCCGGGGAAGAGATCCATTCACTTCAGCAACAGCAGGGGCAACTTTCAGTGGCCATGAGCGCATTACCTGGATTGATGCTACTCCCTGCCGTGCTGGAAAAGTTTCGGCTAATGTTTCCCTGCGCTAAGCTGACGGTAACCGACGGCACACTGCACAGTCTGCTTCCGGCACTCGTGGCCGGAGAAATGGATTTTGCTATTGTTCAGCTTCCTGCTCGCTTCACCGATGAACGGCTGGCCATTGAACCGCTGTTCAGCGTGTCGCTGTGCGTGGTAGCGTGTCAGACCCATCCGCAGCGGAGTTGCGAACGTCTGGAGCAACTTGCCGATGAGAAATGGGTGCTGATGGAAGATGAAGCGGGCAGCGGCTTGAGCCAGGAACTGGAGGCTTTTTTTCAGCGGTTATCTGGTCCTCTGCTTCATACGACTTCTCTGTTGTACGGCATGCAGCTGGCGCGAAAATCCGGTTACCTGATGATGATGCCCCGCCCACTGCTTAGCGAATTCAGCCACACGCTGCAGGCACTCAACCTGCCGCTGCAATCTGCCTGGCATTACAGCGTTGTGTGGTCCAGATACTCCCCGCTTACCCATCATTCGCGGCAACTGCTGGAGCTGGTCCTGGATATCTGCCGTAACGCTGGCGAAAACAGACATGAAACCGACATTAATCAGTGAGACGGGCGCGTCGCCGAGCAACGGCCTTCCGCCCCACTTTCCCGGCAATAAAAAGACTATGTAGTAATTTTGCACTATGCTGAAGCGAGACAACATGACACAACACAAGACAGCCAGGTCAAGCTGTGCTACAAACGGTGCTGTATTATTATTCTGGCATTGCAATGCATGGTGAAAACGGGACAACAGGATGAGTCAGACTCTTAATGGTATTGCCCGTTTGATTTTCCTATGGGAAGCGCCTGACAGGGAATTCCGTCCCTGTTTACCCAAAATATTTCAAAAAGCAGTTAACATTTCTGCAACCTGAGTGATAAAAGGGTATATTTAGGCTCGATTACAATAGAGGATAACAGCGAATGGTTCTCGGCAAACCGCAAACAGACCCAACCCTCGAATGGTTCCTGTCACATTGCCATATTCACAAATATCCATCCAAAAGCACTCTGATCCATCAGGGTGAAAAGGCAGAAACCCTCTACTACATCGTCAAAGGCGCAGTAGCGGTGCTGATCAAGGATGAAGAAGGTAAAGAAATGATTCTTTCCTACCTCAATCAGGGCGACTTTATTGGCGAACTGGGCCTTTTCGAAGAGGGCCAGGAGCGAAGCGCGTGGGTGCGCGCTAAGAGTGCCTGTGAAGTAGCTGAAATCTCCTACAAAAAATTCCGCCAGTTGATTCAGGTTAACCCTGACATTCTGATGCGTCTTTCTTCGCAGATGGCACGCCGTCTGCAGGTCACTTCTGAGAAAGTGGGTAACCTCGCCTTCCTTGATGTAACCGGTCGTATTGCACAAACCCTGCTTAATCTGGCCAAACAGCCGGATGCCATGACCCACCCGGATGGTATGCAGATCAAGATCACCCGCCAGGAGATTGGCCAGATCGTTGGCTGTTCTCGTGAAACCGTGGGGCGTATTTTGAAAATGCTGGAAGATCAAAACCTGATTTCCGCGCACGGTAAAACTATCGTGGTTTACGGTACGCGCTAAACGGTTGTGGATCTGTGGCGCGACAGCATTGTCGCGCCTTTTTTTCTGTGGTGTTGGGCATGTGGCGGAGAATCATCTATCACCCTGAAGTGAACTATGCACTGCGGCAAACGCTGGTGCTGTGTCTGCCAATAGCCGTTGGCTGGCTGCTGGGCGATCTTCGACAGGGTCTACTCTTTTCATTGGTTCCCGCCTGCTGTAACAACGCCGGTCTTGATACTCCCCATAAACGCTTTTTTAAACGCCTGATTATCGGCGGCAGCCTGTTTGCATTCTGTAGTTTTATGATCCTGTATGCCGGGGAACAGGGCGTACCGCTGCCGATCATCATGCTGGTGATGGCACTGATACTGGGCGTCACTGCGGAAATCAGTCCACTGCATGGCCGTCTGCTGCCCGCATCGCTCATTGCCGCTATTTTTACCCTCAGCCTGGCCGGAAGAATGCCCCTCTGGCAGCCGCCGCTGCTCTATATTCTCGGTACCATCTGGTACGGGCTGTTTAACTGGCTGTGGTTCCGCCTGTGGAAAGAGCAGCCGATGCGTGAAACGCTGAGCCTGCTGTATCGCGAGCTGGCCGACTACTGCGAGGCGAAATATACGCTGCTGACCCGGCTGACCGACCCGCAGACAGCCCTCCCGCCGCTGCTGGCGCGCCAGCAAAAAGCGGTGGATCTGATTAATACCTGCTATCAGCAGATGTATATGCTGTCCGCCAGCCAGGATAACCACTATCAGCGGCTGACGCGGGCCTTTCAGGTGGCACTGGACCTGCAGGAGCACATTTCCGTCAGCCTGCATCAGCCGGAAGAAGTGCAAAAACTGGTGGAACAAAGCCACGCCGAAGTGGTGATCCGTTGGAATGTGCAGACCATTGCCTCCCGCCTGCGGGTGCTGGCCGATGATATCCTCTATCATCGCTACCCTGAACGTTTTACCATGAATAAGCCGCTGCTGGCGCTGGAGAAAATCTCCCGGCAGAATAAAGACAATCCGGTGGGGAATTTCTGCTATTACCATTTCAGCCGCATCGCCCGTGTGCTCCGCACCCAGCGGCCGCTGTATCGACGCGATCTGATGGCGGATCGCCAGCGCCGGCTACCGCTGATCCCGGCACTGAAAAGCTACCTGTCGTTGAAATCACCCGGCCTGCGCAGCGCCGCGCGCTATGGCGTGATGCTGGCATTTGCCAGCTCGCTGGCGCTGTTTTTTAATCTGCCTAAGCCCTACTGGATACTAATGACGGTGATGTTCGTCAGCCTCAATGGCTACGGCGCCACGCGGGTTCGCATTCAGCACCGGGCAATGGGAACCCTGGCAGGTCTGGTCATTGCCGCCGTTATGCTGCGCCTGCACGCACCGGAATCGGTAATGCTGCTGGTGATGCTGGCCCTGACGCTGATTGGTAATCTGTTTATCCGTAAATTTTACGGCTGGGCCACGATCGGCTTTACCATCACCACAGTATTCACGCTGCAGCTATTGTCGCTCAACGGTGTGCAGCTGCTGGTACCGCGTCTGATGGATACGCTGATTGGCTGTCTGATTGCCTTTGGCGGGATGATCTGGCTGTGGCCGCAGTGGCAGAGCGGGCTGTTACGGCAGAATGCTCACGATGCGCTGGAGGCTTACCAGGAAGCACTGCAGCTTTTGCTGGGGCAGGAACAGGAACCGGCAAAACTGGCCTGGCAGAGGATGCGGGCCAATCAGGCCCACAACGCGCTGTTTAACTCGCTGCATCAGGCGATGCAGGAACCGAACTTTAATGCCGGTTATCTGAAAGATATGCAGCTTTGGGTAACCCACAGCCAGTTTATTGTCGAACACATTAATGCCATGACGATTCTGGCGCGCGAGCACACTATGCTTACTGAATCACTGGCGCAGCGCTACCTGCAATCGTGCGAAATTGCGCTACAGCGCTGCCAGCAGCGCATTGAATATGACGGCCCCAGCACCGACAGCAACGTACTGGAAGCGCCGGAAGATTTTCATCAGGGGCCGGTCACCATTCTGGAGCGGCACGTGAAACGTATTCTCGACCACCTCAGTACGATGCACACCATCTCGTCGCTCGCCTGGAGCCAGCGCCCGCATCAGGGGCACTGGCTGTCCCGGCGCTTACGCAAGTCGCCCTAGCCTAAAACTTTTTCTACCGCCGCCGCAAAGCGCTTCATCCCTTCGGTGATATCCGCGGGATCGATAACCAGCGATGGCGCAAAGCGCATCACGTCCGTACCGGCCACCAGCACCATCACCCCTTCAGCCGCTGCGGCATTCAGGATGTCGCGCGCTTTGCCGGCATGCTGTGGCTTAAGCGCGGCACCGATCAGCAGCCCCATACCACGGATTTCGCT
Source organism: Erwinia sp. GW821-FHT03D09 (assembly GCF_059420805.1). Classification (NCBI taxonomy): domain Bacteria; kingdom Pseudomonadati; phylum Pseudomonadota; class Gammaproteobacteria; order Enterobacterales; family Erwiniaceae; genus Erwinia; species Erwinia sp. GW821-FHT03D09. The sequence continues at coordinate 245,530 of NZ_JBWKUK010000002.1, read as the reverse complement.
GAACAGGTCCAGTTTGGCATCCAGCGCCTGCAGGGCATCAACAAACAGCTGACGGCGCTGCGCCACGCCGTCCAGCACCTCCGGCGTATTGATAATATCCAGCGCCGCTTCCGCCACCGCGCAGGCCAGCGGGTTACCGCCGTAGGTGGTGCCGTGCACGCCAGGCGCCATCACCGACGCGATCTCATTGGTGGTCAGCATCGCACTCACCGGGAAGCCGCCGCCCAGCGCTTTCGCCGTGGTGACGATATCCGGCTTCACGCCGTAGTGCTCACAGGCAAAAAGTTTGCCGCTGCGGCCCATCCCGCTTTGCACTTCATCCAGTACCAGCAGCGCATTATGCTCATCGCACAGCTGACGCAAACCCTGCATAAATTCCTGAGTCGCCGGCGTTACGCCGCCTTCACCCTGGATTGGCTCTACCACGATGGCACAGGTGTGATCGTCGATCACCGCTTTGACCGCCGCCAGATCGTTAAACGGCACATGGACGATGTCGGCAGGCTTAGGGCCAAAGCCGTCGGAATACTTCGGTTGCCCACCGACGGATACGGTAAACAGCGTGCGGCCATGGAAAGCGTTATGGAAGGCGATGATCTTGCTTTTAAACGGGCTGTGGCACTGGGTAGCGTAATAGCGCGCCAGTTTAAATGCCGCTTCGTTGGCTTCTGCACCGGAGTTAGCAAAAAACACGCGCTCGGCGAAGGTGGCAGCAATCAGCTTGCTGGCCAGGCGCAGGGCAGGTTCGTTGGTGAAGACATTGCTGGTGTGCCACAGGGTTTCACCCTGTGTTTTCAGTGCTTCAACCAGTGCCGGATGGCAGTGACCGAGCGCGGTTACCGCGATACCGCCGGAGAAATCGACGTACTCTTTCCCTTCCTGATCCCAGATGCGGCTCCCTTTTCCTTTTACCGGAACGAACTGCGCTGGTGCATAAACAGGCAAAATCACTTCATCGAACGTTGCCCGCGTTACCGCTAATTTTTCCGCTGCCATCAACCACCTCGCCGTTTAACCTTTGCATTAATGTGAAAATATAGTCATGAAATATGCATAAAAAATCAAAAAAAGGCAAACACTAACTCAGTAGCGCAGGAAATTTTCCAGCAGCTGATGCCCCTGTTCGCTCAGGATGCTTTCCGGGTGGAACTGCACGCCTTCCAGCGGCAGCGTGCGATGGCGGAATCCCATAATTTCATCCGGCTGGCCGTCGCGCAGCGTCCAGGCTGTCAGCTCGAATTCATCCGACAGCGTCCCGATCTCTACAATCAGTGAATGATAGCGGGTGACGGTTAGCGGATGATTCAGCCCGGCAAAAACGCCGCCGTCATTATGCTCAATGGCCGATGTTTTACCGTGCATCACCTGGCGAGCACGAACCACTTTGGCACCGAACGCCTGCGCGATCGCCTGATGCCCCAGGCAAACGCCAAGTACGGGCACCTGACCGGCGAAATGACGGATCGCCGCCAGTGAGATACCCGCTTCGTTGGGCGTACAGGGGCCAGGAGAGATAACCAGATGCTGAGGGGCCAGCGTGGCAATTTCAGCCAGCGTAATATCGTCGTTACGGCGAACGATGACCTCGGCTCCCAGTTCAGAAAAATACTGGTAGAGGTTCCAGGTGAAGGAGTCGTAATTGTCGATAAGCAGCAGCATGGCGAATTCCGGTAAACGATTTACGCCGCTATTTTACGGATTTTACACCGTTTCGCTTATCTCTTTACTGTGCGGAAGATGAGGCAAAAACCTGAATCAGCCCCGTAGGCCGATTCAGGCACAGTGCGTAAGCTTACGGCAGAACTTTGGCGGAGAGGATCACCACCGGAGTCACCGGCACATTCTGGTAAGGGCCGACATTCTGGGTTGGCACCTGGGCAATCTTATCAGCCACATCCATACCTTTAACCACTTTACCAAACACTGCGTAGCCAAAGTCCCGCTGGCCGTGGTCAAGGAAGGCGTTATCCGCCACGTTAATAAAGAACTGGCTGGTTGCGCTGTCTTTTTCTGCAGTACGCGCCATAGAAATGGTACCGCGTTTGTTCAGCAGGCCGTTATCCGCTTCATTTTTTATCGGAGCGTTAGGCTGCTTCTGCTGCATATCAGTGGTGAAGCCACCACCCTGCAGCATAAAGCCCGGGATCACACGATGGAATGTGGTGTTGTTGTAAAAGCCGCTGTTGACGTAATCAACAAAGTTTTTTACCGAAACAGGGGCTTTCTGATTATTTAATTCCAGCTCAATACTGCCTGCTGAAGTGGTCAGCAGTACATGTGTATCCCCTTTCGCCGCGAATGCAGAAGCAGAGATCGATGACAGTGCGAGAACTGCCGCCACCGCGGTCAAAGTACGTTTCAACATGAAATTTTTCCTTACTGAGGGCAATAAGCCATAAATGCAACGATGATTGTAAATAGGCACTTACCAACGCGCCAGCGTTTTACCTTTATTTACTCAGGAAGACATTGCCGTAAAAGTAAATGGCCAATGCATAAATGTGACAAAAATCACACTAACAGTGAAATTCGATAATTATTATTTCATTAAATATTCATGCAGATCACGAATATGGTTAAACTCCTGAGGCATATCTCAGGCACCTCGCCTGAGAAACTTCCTTCCAGACGGGTTTCCACTATGACAAATCGCGATCGAATCGGACTTACCTGGATCAGCTTCTTCTCTTATGCGTTGACCGGTGCAGTGGTTATCGTTACCGGTATGGTACTGGAGAATATAGCAGAGTACTTCCAGCTTCCCGTGGCTCAGATGAGCAACACCTTTACATTCCTTAACGCCGGGATACTGCTGGCCGTATTCCTTAACGCCTGGCTAATGGAAATCGTGCCGCTGAAGCGTCAGCTGATGTTCGGCTTCGTACTCATGGTGCTGGCAATTCTGGGGCTGATGACCAGCCACAGCCTGAGCGTGTTCTCGCTCTGTATGTTTGTGCTGGGTGTGGTGAGCGGTATTACCATGTCGATCGGTACGTTCCTGATCACCCATCTTTATGAAGGACGCCAGCGCGGTTCGCGCCTGCTGTTTACCGACTCCTTCTTCAGCATGGCCGGTACGATCTTCCCGATTATCGCTGCCGCTTTGCTGGCGCGTGCGCTGCCGTGGTACTGGGTGTACGTGTGTATCGGCGTGATCTACGTGGCAATCTTTGTTCTGGCGCTGTGCTTTGAATTCCCGGTACTGGGCAAAAAAACGGCCAGCGGCGAGCCGGTCAAAAAAGAAAAATGGGGCGTGGGCGTTGGCTTCCTGGCGGTAGCCGCTCTGTGCTATATCCTCGGCCAGCTGGGTTTTATCGGCTGGGTTCCTCAGTATGCGACCAAAAGCATGGGCATGGATATCGGCCAGGCCGGTAGTCTGGTGGGCAACTTCTGGACCGCCTACATGGTTGGCATGTGGGCGTTCAGCGCCATCCTGCGCTTCTTCGATCCGCAGCGTATCGTCACCCTGCTGGCCCTGCTGGCTACCGCGCTGATGTACTGGTTTATCACCACCACCGATGCATCAATGCTGAAATGGATCATGCTGAGCCTGGGCTTCTTCTCCAGCGCCATCTACACCACTATCATCACCCTGGGTTCGCTGCAGACCAAAGTGTCTTCCCCAAAACTGGTGAACTTTATTCTGACCTGCGGCACTGTGGGGACCATGCTGACCTTCGTGGTTACCGGCCCTATCGTAGAGAAAGGCGGTGCTCACGCAGCGCTGGCAACGGCTAACGGCCTGTACGCAGTGGTGTTTGTGATGTGTCTGCTGCTGGGCTTCGTCAGCAAGCACAAGCTGCATGGTCATATGGGTTCGCATTAATTCGCGACCGTTCATGCAGCTAACAAGCCGGTGCCTGTGTACCGGCTTTTTTTATATGTCATCCCGGTAAATCATCTGTTAATCCCCCTCATCACCCGACCGGCTCCCCTCTCGCGCTAAAAAAATCATAAAATCTATGATTTCATAATGTTATGTAGCTAACGTTTTTTCTCTTGCCTACCCACTAATGGGTATTTGCCGGGGGTGATTGATACACATCAATAACCGCGATATCCGAGCGGTTATCGTACGACCAGAATCTTATTAATGAGGCAAAGCATGAGTATCAAACTCGCCATCATTGGCAACGGTATGGTCGGCCACCGCCTGATCGAAGAACTGGTGGAAAAGTCACAGCCCGGACAGTTTGAGGTCACTGTCTTTTGCGAAGAACCTCGCGTGGCCTACGACAGGGTCCACCTTTCCGCCTACTTCTCTCATCACACGGCCGAGGAGCTGTCGCTGGTGCGGGAAGGGTTTTACCAGAAGCACGGCATCAATATCCTGATTGGTGAACGCGCTATCCTGATTGATCGCGAAGAGAAAGTCATTCACGCCAACAGTGGCCGCCTGGTGCCGTACGACAAGCTGGTGCTGGCCACCGGATCGCGTCCCTGGGTGCCCCCAATCCCCGGCGCAGAAGGTGCAGACTGTTTCGTTTACCGCACGATTGAAGATCTGAACGGCATTGAAGCCTGTGCCCGCCACAGCAAACGCGGTGCGGTCATCGGCGGCGGCCTGCTGGGGCTGGAAGCGGCTGGCGCACTGAAAAACCTCGGCATTGAAACCCACGTTATCGAGTTTGCTCCGGTGCTGATGGCCGAACAGCTCGATCGTATGGGTGGTGAACAGCTAAGACGGAAAATCGAAAGCATCGGCGTGCAGGTTCATACCGGGAAAAATACCCGGAAGATTGTGCACCATGCCCCGAGAGGTAAAACTCTGCAGTTTGCTGATGACAGCCAGCTTGAGGTCGATTTTATCGTCTTCTCCACCGGTATCCGCCCGCAGGATGCGCTGGCGAAACAGTGTAATCTGGCCACCGGTACCCGGGGCGGCGTGGTGATTAACGACAGCTGCCAGACCAGCGATGCGGATATCTACGCCATCGGTGAGTGTGCCTCCTGGCGGGAGCATGTCTACGGCCTGGTTGCGCCGGGCTATAAGATGGCGCAAATCGCCGCCGACCATCTGTTAGGCGGCGACAGCCACTTCGAAGGCGCGGACATGAGCGCCAAACTCAAGCTGTTGGGTGTGGACGTGGGCGGCATTGGCGATGCCCACGGTCGGACGCCCGGCGCGCGCAGCTACGTTTATCTTGACGAGAACAAAGAGGTATATAAACGCCTGATCGTCAGCGCGGATAACAAAACGCTGCTGGGTGCGGTGCTGGTGGGTGACACCAGCGACTATGGCAACCTTCTGCAGCTGTCGCTGAACGCAATCGAACTGCCGGCCAATCCGGATGCGTTGATCCTGCCTGAACACGCCGGAGCAAAACCGTCGATTGGCGTTGAATCGTTGCCGGACAGCGCGCAGATCTGCTCCTGCTTTGACGTTACTAAAGGCACGATCGTCCAGGCAGTACAAAACGGCTGCCACAGCGTTGCCGCACTGAAAGCGGAAACCAAAGCCGGAACCGGCTGCGGCGGCTGTATCCCGCTGATTACTCAGGTGCTGAATGCCGAACTGAGCCGCCAGGGTATCGAAGTGAACCATCATCTGTGCGAACACTTCCCGTGGTCGCGCCAGGAGCTGTATCACCTGATCCGCGTCAATAACATCCGGTCGTTTAATCAGCTTATTAACAAATATGGCAAAGGCTACGGCTGCGAGGTATGTAAACCGACGGTTGGATCGCTGCTGGCATCATGCTGGAATGAGTATGTGCTGAAGCCGGAACATACGCCGTTGCAGGACAGTAACGACCTGTTCCTCGGCAATATCCAGAAGGACGGCACCTACTCGATAATCCCACGCTCGGCGGGCGGAGAGATTACGCCAGAAGGTTTGATGGCGATTGGTAACGTTGCCCGTCAGTACAACCTGTACACCAAAATCACCGGTTCACAGCGTATTGGCCTGTTTGGCGCGCAGCAGGACGATCTGCCGGCTATCTGGGAACAGCTGATTGCCGCCGGATTTGAAACAGGCCACGCCTACGCGAAAGCACTGCGCATGGCGAAAACCTGCGTGGGCAGCGCCTGGTGTCGTTTCGGCGTCGGTGACAGCGTTGGCTTCGGCGTTGAACTGGAAAATCACTACAAAGGCATCCGCACGCCACACAAGATGAAATTCGGCGTTTCCGGCTGTACTCGCGAGTGTGCCGAAGCACAGGGCAAAGACGTCGGGATTATCGCCACCGAAAAAGGCTGGAACCTTTACGTCTGCGGTAACGGCGGCATGAAACCTCGTCATGCTGACCTGCTGGCCGCCGATCTCGACCGCGATACGCTGATGCACTATCTGGACCGCTTTATGATGTTCTATATCCGTACCGCCGATAAGCTACAGCGTACCTCGGTGTGGCTGGATAATCTGGAAGGCGGTATCGACTATCTGCGGCAGGTGGTGATTAACGACAAACTGGGTATCAACGCGCAGCTGGAAGAAGAAATCAATCGTCTGCGCGCGCAGGTGGTCTGCGAGTGGACTGAAACGGTCAACGATGCACAGCAGCGCGCTCGCTTTGCGCACTTTGTTAACAGCAGCGCGCGCGATCCGCTGGTGCAGATGGTGTCGGAGCGCGAGCAGCATCGTCCGGCGCGGGTGCAGGAGCGCATTGAAATTATCCAACTGGAGGAAAATGTATGAGCCAGTGGCAGGAGATTTGCCCGTTGACCAGTATTCTACCCGCAACCGGTGTTTGCGCGCTGGTTGGTAGCCAGCAGATTGCTATTTTCCGCCCGGGTGAAGATGAGCAGGTCTTCGCGTTAAGCAATATCGACCCCTTTGCCCACGCCAGCGTGCTGTCGCGCGGTATCATCGCCGAGCACCAGCAGGAGCTTTGGGTAGCCAGCCCGCTGAAAAAACAGCGTTTTCGCCTGCGCGATGGGCTGTGCATGGAAGATGAAAGCCACTCTGTTCCGAGCTATCCGGCTCGGATCAGCCACGGAATGATTGAGATAAATCTCGCGGCAGAGACCACTGCCGCCTGACACATCGTTTACTGGCCGCACGCACCCTCGCGTGCGGCCATCCTGCCGTTCTCTTTTGTGAGTCTTTATGGATTTTCTTCCTCTGTTCTGCCAGCTGCGTGATAAGCCCTGCCTGCTGGTTGGCGGCGGCGACGTCGCCGAACGTAAAGCCCATCTGCTGCTGGCGAGCGGTGCCTGTCTGCGCGTCTGCGCCCGTGAGTTCTCACCGCAGTTCCAGATCTGGCAGCAGGCGGGTAAAGCCACGCTGATTAGCACGCCGTTCAGCCCCGATCTACTGGATGACTGCTGGCTGGTGATTGCCGCCACCGATGATGAAGCGCTTAATCAGCAGGTCAGTCACAGCGCCGACGCACGGCGGATGTTCTGTAACGTTGTCGATGCACCGCAGAGCGCCAGCTGTATTATGCCGTCGATTATCGATCGCTCTCCGCTGATGATCGCCGTCTCTTCCGGCGGCAACGCGCCGGTCATGGCCCGGATGCTGCGTGAGAAGCTGGAGGCCCTGCTGCCGCTGCATCTGGGCCGCCTGGCGGCATGGGGCGGTGCCCAAAGGCAGCGGGTAAAACAGCAGTTCAGCAGCGGGCAACGCCGCCGCTTCTGGGAAAAACTGTTTAACCACCAGCGGCTGGCACAGTCGCTGGCCAACGGCGACAGCCAGCAGGTGGAACGGCTGAGCGAACAGTTATTTAACGAACCGCTGGAGCAGCGAGGCGAAGTGGTTCTGGTCGGCGCCGGGCCTGGCGATGCCGGGCTGCTGACGCTTAAGGGCCTTCAGCAGATCCAACAAGCCGACGTGGTGGTTTACGATCGGCTGGTGTCTGATGAGGTGCTGGCGCTGGCGCGCCGCGACGCTGAGCGCATTTTTGTTGGTAAACGTGCGGGGTACCACTGCGTGCCCCAGCACGAAATCAACCAGATCCTGCTAAAGCAGGCGCAAAGCGGCAAGCGGGTGGTGCGTCTCAAGGGCGGCGATCCGTTTATCTTTGGCCGTGGTGCGGAAGAGCTGGAGGCCTTGCAGGGGGCTGACATCCCCTTCTCCGTGGTGCCTGGCATCACTGCCGCATCGGGCTGTTCGGCCTACAGCGGTATTCCGCTGACCCACAGAGGCTACGCTCAGAGCGTGCGGCTGGTCACCGGCCACCTACAGCAGAACAGCGAGCTGGAATGGCAGCATCTGGCCGCAGAGCGGCAAACCCTGGTATTTTACATGGGGCTGGCCCAGGCGGCAGAAATCCGTCAGCAGCTAATCAAACACGGTATGTCACCAGAGATGCCGGTCGCACTGGTTGAAAACGGCACGTCAACACGGCAGCGTGTGGTCACGGGTTCACTGGCTGAGCTGGCTGAACTGGCTGAAGAAGTGGAAAGTCCGGCGCTGATTATTATTGGAGAGGTGGTGGCGCTGCGCGAGCAGCTGAACTGGTTCTGACAAACAAAAACGGGTGGCCTGAAGCCACCCGTTTTTTATATTCAGGATTACGGCTGGGCGACGAAACCGACGGCAGCGTAAACCTTTTTCAGTGTTTCCTGCGCGCGGGCACGGGCTTTCGCCGCACCGTCACGCATAATCTGATCGAGGAAGGCTTCATCGTTGCGATAACGATGATAACGCTCCTGCAGCTCGCTCAGCATACCGGATACCGCATCCGCCACGGCACCTTTCAGGTGACCATACATCTGGCCGTCGAACTCTTTTTCCAGTTCGGAGACGGACTTACCGGTAACGCCAGCCAGAATATCCAGCAGGTTCGAAACACCCGGTTTGTTTTTCACATCGTAACGAACGACGGGCGGCTCATCGCCATCGGTCATCGCGCGCTTAATTTTCTTCACTACCGACTTCGGATCTTCCAGCAGGCCGATAACGTTATTGCGGTTGTCATCAGATTTGGACATTTTCTTGGTCGGTTCCAGCAGCGACATCACGCGTGCGCCGGATTTCGGAATAAACGGCTCAGGAACCTTGAAGATATCACCGTAGATGGCGTTAAAGCGCGCGGCAACGTCGCGGCTCAGTTCCAGATGCTGCTTCTGATCTTCACCCACCGGCACCTGATTGGTCTGATACAGGAGAATGTCAGCCGCCATCAGCACCGGATAGTCAAACAGTCCGGCATTGATGTTCTCTTCATAGCGCGCGGATTTGTCCTTGAACTGGGTCATACGGCTCAGCTCACCGAAGTAGGTGTAGCAGTTGAGTATCCAACCCAGCTGAGTGTGCTCCGGCACGTGTGACTGCACGAAAATAGTGCTTTTCTGCGGGTCGATCCCACAGGCAAGGTATAGCGCCAGCGTATCCAGCGTTGCCTTACGCAGCGCAACCGGGTCCTGACGCACGGTAATCGCGTGCAGGTCAACGATGCAGTAAACACAGTGATAGTCATCCTGCATCTGTACCCACTGACGCAGCGCTCCCATATAGTTACCGATGGTCAGTTCACCTGAAGGCTGTGCGCCGCTAAATACAATGGGTTTCATGTTTCCGTCCTGATAATTACAGCCCTAGTGTGGGCGTTAAATCATTAAAGTGATCGAGCGTGATGTCAGGCTGACTGGTGGCCACGGGCTCACCGTAGTTGTAGCCATAATTCATACCAATACAGGGACATCCTGCCGCCTTTGCCGCCAGAATATCATTGCGGGAGTCCCCCACAAACAGTAACTCACCGGGTAGCAAACCAAATTTTCCCAGTACCATAAATAGCGGCGCAGGATGCGGTTTCTTCGCGGTAACGTCATCCCCGCCGATAACCAGCGAGAAATAGTGCGCAATGCCTAAAGATTGCAACAGCGGCGCGACAAACGGCGTCGGTTTATTGGTGACAATCGCCATCGGCAAATTATGTGCCGCCAGATTCGCCAGCGTCTCCTGCACATGGGGATAGAGCAGGCTGCCGCTCTCTACGGTGTCGGCGTAGTGCTTATCAAACAGAATGCGCGCTTCACGCAGCGCCTCTTCACGCGGAGCATCGCCCTGCGCCCAGCTCAGCGCACGCTCGATAAGAATGTCGGCACCGTTGCCAATCCAGGTCGCAACACGTTCTACCCCTGCCGCAGGCAACCGCAGCTCGGTTAAAGCCACATCAACTGCACTTGCCAGCCCCGGCGCGCTGTCAACCAGCGTACCGTCGAGATCGAAGGCCAGTGCGCGAATATCAGTGAAATGAGCCATGGCGGGATTTTTCCAGTTCAGTGCGCATATCGTCGATCACTTTCTTGTAATCGGGATGACCAAAAATTGCTGAACCGGCCACAAACATATCGGCACCGGCCGCTGCAATTTCGCCAATGTTATCGACCTTCACGCCACCATCGACTTCCAGACGGATATCGTAACCGCTGTCGTCAATCAGCTTACGAACCTCACGCAGCTTGTTCAGCGTGCCAAGAATAAACGACTGACCTCCGAAGCCAGGATTTACCGACATCAGTAGAATGATGTCCAGTTTATCCATCACGTACTCAAGAATGCTGAGCGGCGTAGCCGGATTCAGCACCAGACCCGCTTTGCAGCCGTGCTCTTTGATCAGCTGCAGCGTGCGATCGACGTGTTCAGAAGCTTCAGGGTGGAAGGTGATATAGCTGGCACCCGCTTTGGCAAAATCAGGGATCAGACGATCGACCGGCTTAGCCATCAGATGCACATCGATCGGCGCGGTAATGCCGTAATCACGCAGGGCTTTTAAGACCATCGGTCCCATCGTCAGGTTGGGAACGTAATGATTATCCATCACATCGAAATGTATTACATCACCGCCGGCAGCCAGCGCCTTCGCCGTATCTTCACCCAGGCGGGCAAAATCTGCGGCAAGGATTGATGGGGCGATTAAAAACTCTTTCATCCGTTTCTCCCAGGCTAAACCCCTGATAGCCGTGGCGGCAGCCGATGCGACTGCTGCTCGGGCCAAAGGGTCAGATCATTGTTGTTTACCGGCCAGCATAGAGTGCCAGTAATTCACTCACTTTACTCCGCGTGTTGCCACTGCGGCTAATCGAGCGCCGTACCTCAATCTCATGCAGTACGGCTCCCTGATACCAGTTCCGCGTGAGCGGCGTATCATGGTTAGAAATCAGCACCGTAATATTACTGTCCTGCGACAGCGTAGAAGCCAGCTCGGCAAGATGCTGCTGTTCGCGCTGGCTGAAGCTGTTAGTGTGATAGGCCGTAAACTTTGCGGTAGCCGACAGAGGAGCATACGGCGGATCGCAATAGACTACCGATCCCGTCTTCGCCTTAGCCAGGGTAACATCATAAGACTCACAAACAAAGGTGGCATTCTGCGCACGTTCGGCAAACCAGAACAGCTCGGCTTCAGGGAAATAAGGTTTACGATAGCTGCCAAACGGAACGTTGAATTCGCCGCGCAGGTTATACCGGCACAGGCCGTTGTAGCAGTGACGATTAAGATACAGAAACAGCATCGCCCGGCGATACGGGTCCTGGCTGAGGTTGAACTCCTGCCGCCGGGCGTAGTAGACGCCTGAGTCATTCGACTCAATTGTAAACAGCTTACGCACATCCTCAACGAAAGTCTGGGGACGTTCCTTAACAATATTGTACAGGTTGATCAGGTCGCTATTGATATCAGCAAGGATATAGCTTGGATAGTGGGTGTTAAGGAATACCGATCCGGCACCGACAAACGGCTCGATCAGGCAATTACCTTCTGGCAGATGGCGTCTAATATCGTCAAGCAATGGATACTTGCCGCCTGCCCACTTAAGAAAAGCGCGATTCTTTTTCATGCCGTCGTTATTTTTTTACTCATCAGGCTGTGGCTACACCGACAGCATATCTGCGCTTTAAAAGGTCTGCGTGTCGTCACACACTCACACTTCATGATTAGCCGGGTTACCCCGGCACGGGATTAATGTCCTGCTTCTTTTTTAACCTGGCTTACCGGTTTGACCCAGGGATTCTGAGCACGCACTTCAGCAGGCAGTGATGCCACTGCGCGTTTAGCCTCAGCGGGCGTATTATAAGAACCGCTAACCAGAACATACCAGGGTTGTCCGTTACGCGTTGTCTGATAAACGTGATAACCGCTCAGGTTCTGTTTTCTCGCCCACGCATTTAGCGTGTCAGATCGCGAGGCACTGCTCAGCTGCAACGTATAGTTACCACCAGGTTTGGCCGTGCTGGAAACGCTGGTCGGCGTTTGGGCTCGCGGTGCCGCGCTGTGACTGGCGGTCGCGGAAGGCTTGCTTTCCTTGACTGCCGGCTTACTTACTGAAGGTTTATTGTGTACAGCAGCAGGTTTATTCTGCGGCACGCCGTTTAGATGTGGTGCATTTGCCGTTTTGGTCACAGCTGGTTTGCTGCCGGAACCCCCAACAGTCGCCTGACCGGTAGGTAACGAAGATGAACCGATTCCGGCCTGCGAAGCCGCATCAACCTGTCCCTGCTGGCTGTTAAGGGCATTGTTGAGGTCGCCCGGCAGCTCAACCCGTTGTTGATTCTGTGGCGTCTGCAACGGCGCAGCTTCAGTCGGCGTCGATGAAATTTGCGGAGCGCTAAGCTCCTGCGGGGACGACGTTTGACCCGCGGAATTCGGCTGCCCAGCGGTCTGTCCGCTCATGGAAGACGTTCCGGAAAGATCGATATTTTTTTCACCGCCGGAATTCCCACCGGAAGCAGGCTGTTGAGCCGTCTTGCCGCTCGGCGCGTCCGGCGATTTCAACGCTGAACCAATACCCAGCACCAATAACAGCAGTACCAGAATGCCCACGCCCATCATCATATGCTGGCGTGAAACCGGGACTTTCGGTAGTGAAGACGTTTTGCGCGACCGCGGCGGTCGGCGGTCGCTGGTGTCAGGTTTCAACTCGTCTTCCGGTTTAAACTCGTCCATTTAGCCTCCTCCCATAGAGCGGTTACGCCGTTCACGTCCTTTGAAAGGCGATAACTTCAGAATAGCAGCCATCATGCTGATCTGATAATAACATTACGAGTCAAGGCTTTTGGCAATCCTGAATGGATGCCAACACCATATCATGCGGTACTCCGCTGCGCACTTCAGCTTTACCGATAGCGAGTGGCAGCACCAGACGCAATTTGCCTGCCAACACTTTCTTATCACGCATCATATGCGGCAGATAGTCTTCAGCAGCCATGCTTTCAGGGCCATTAACCGGCAGGCCGGCGCGCTGTAACAGTGCGATAATGCGATCGGTTTGCGCCGAATCGAACTGACCAAGACGCTCGGCATTTCGTGCAGCCATCACCATTCCTGCCGCTACAGCTTCACCATGTAACCAGTTACCGTAGCCCATATGCGCTTCAATCGCATGGCCGTAGGTGTGGCCTAAATTCAGCAGCGCCCGCAGCCCGTGTTCATGCTCATCGGCGGCGACCACTTCGGCTTTCAGCTCGCAGCAGCGGCGAATACAGTACGCCATCGCGCTGCCGTCCAGTGACAGTAACGCATCCAGATTTTCTTCCAGCCAGCTGAAGAATTCGCCGTCGAGAATGATGCCATATTTGATCACTTCCGCCAGCCCGGAAGAGAGCTCACGTGACGGTAGCGTCTTCAGACAATCCAGATCAATCACCACTGCAGCGGGCTGATAAAACGCCCCAATCATATTCTTGCCCAGCGGATGGTTAACGGCGGTTTTACCGCCAACGGAAGAGTCTACCTGCGCCAGCAGAGTGGTAGGAACCTGGATAAAGCGCGCGCCGCGCTGATAGCTGGCGGCAGCGAATCCGGTCAAATCGCCAATAACGCCACCACCCAGTGCGATGAGGGTCGTATCGCGGCCATGAGGTTTTTCCAACAGAGCGGTAAAGACCTGATCCATAACGGCCAGACTTTTAAACTGTTCGCCATCAGGCAGGATAACCTGATCGACAACCACGCCAGCCTCTTCAAGGCGCTTGCGCATTGCATCAAGGTAAAGAGGGGCCAGCGTTTGGTTTGTCACCAACATGGCCATATCGCCAGCCTTAAGCGGCCAAAAAGAAGCCGGATCTGTAAACAACCCGGCAGCGATAGTGATGGGGTAGCTACGTTCCCCAAGAGTAACGGTAATCCTCTCCATGACGCTGTATCACCTTTTCTGCTTTGCCCGCAGGCGAACAATCAGAGCATCAATTAGCTCTTTTCCAACATGTTAATAATTTGGTTAGCCACCACTTTCGCACTCTGATCGTCAGTGCGAATTGTCACGTCGGCAATCTCCTCATACATAGGATTGCGTTCGCCAGCTAATGCTTCAAGCACTTCACGTGGTGGAGAATCAACCTGCAGCAACGGGCGCTTTTTGTCGCGCTGTGTCCGTGCCAGCTGTTTCTCGATAGTGGTTTCAAGATAAACGACGACACCGCGAGCAGAAAGACGATTGCGCGTTTCGCGAGATTTGACGGAACCGCCACCTGTCGCCAGCACAATGCCCTGCTTTTCAGTGAGTTCATTAATAATTTTTTCTTCGCGATCGCGGAAGCCTTCTTCGCCTTCAACGTCGAAAACCCAGCCTACATCCGCTCCGGTACGTCGCTCAATTTCTTGATCAGAATCGAAAAATTCCATATTGAGTTGCTGAGCTAACTGACGCCCAATAGTGCTTTTGCCGGCACCCATAGGCCCAACCAGAAAGATATTGCGTTTCTCTGCCATTTTTTCGGTATTACTAAGACAATTCGTGGATGATACCCCGCCTAAACCAGACAGGACATGAACTGAAACCTCATGAGCTAAAGTGCGAGAGTCAGACGAAAAATTATCTCAACACTGAAGGGGTTTTGGCAACCGATTAAATTTACCTTGCTCATTGCACGCAGTATTCTGGCACGTTTCAGTCCGCTTCATTTATCAGCCGGATATGGTTGCATCGGCTACGCCGTTTGCGCGCGATAAAAAACGGTTAAAATGCATTCGCTACTTAAGGCCACAGGCCTGATATTCAAAATCGCTAAACCTTGTAAGCTAATTCAGCCCTTGCGTCAAACGCAACTGTAACCAATTCGGGAAAAAACATACAGCCCATGTTTTTTGTCGCAAAAATCCTTAATCACTTCGAATTAGCCGAGGTGTGATGAAGATCACTAATTCTCTCCTTTTCTGCTCCCGCACACTGTGACGAAATAGCCCACCCAGCAACGGTATTTCCCCCAGCAGCGGAACCCGAGTCTGCCCGGTGGCACTTTGCTGCTGAAAAATGCCACCCAGTGCCAGCGTCTGACCGTCCTTTAACGCTACCTGCGTGTCGATTTCCTGTTTATCAATCGTCAACACCTCGTTTTCACCACTGCGCATGGTTCGGCCCGGCACATTCTGGCTGATGTGCAGCTTCAGTAAAATCCGGCCGTTGCCCTGAACCACGGGCGTCACTTCCATACCCAGTACCGCCTCTTTAAATTCCATGGTCGTTGAACCACTGTTGCCGGTCGCCACTTCGTAAGGGATCTCGGTTCCCTGCTTAATACTTGCCGTTTGCTGGTGGGACGTGAACAGGCGCGGACTGGCGATAATATCCGCCTGGTGCTCGCGCTCCAGCGCGCTTAATTCCAGATCCAGCAGCCGTCCGTCCAGCTTTGCCAGGGTCAATCCCAGCATACCTGCGGGACGCGCAACACCAAGATCCACACGCAGCTGGCTGGCGCGCAACGCATCGGCGACCAGCTCTTCACCGTTCAGCCCCCAGTTCACCCCCAGCTCACGCAGGCTTTCTTCACTGATGGTGACAATCTGGGCCGCAATCTCAACCTGTTCCAGCGGCACATCCAGCTGTTGCAGCCAGCGGATGGCTTGATCCAGCGCCTTCTGGGTATCGCGAAGCAAAAGTGCATTGGTGCGGGTATCCAGGGTCACGCTGCCACGTGTGGTCATCAGCCTGCTGCGCTCATTTTGCAGGCTGGCATTTAACGCAGTGGCATCGGCATATTTAAACATCACCGTCTGCGTATGCAGTGGGCTGTTCAGTTCAGCGGCTTTCCGTTCCGACTCGGCGCGCTGCTGTTTCTCCTGTTCACGCTCTTCCGGGAATACCAGCATCACGTTGCCTTCCCGCTCGATGCTGAGTCTGCCCATTTTCATCACCAGTTCCAGTGCCTGCTGCCATGGAACATCGTGCAGCCGCAGCGTCAGCAAACCGTCTACTTCAGGTGCCACCATCAGATTCAGCTGCTGGTACTCTGCCAGAGCCTGTAATATCTGACCTATCGGCGCATCTTCAAATACCAGAGAGATTGGTACTGTACCTCTGCACAACCCGCTAGCCAGAATCAGCACTAACGCTGTTTTCCTTAACATGATGTTCTCCTTTAAATGTCAGCTTCTGCTGTGGCTGGCAGGCCTTTTCATCCGTCAGAGTGATGCCCCGCAGATCGATATGCTTAACCTGCCACTCCGAACCGGCAGGCCAATCGTTAACGCTGACGCGCAGCCGCTTCCCTGAAAGAGATATCAGCCAGCCCTCATAGCGATCTGGCCGTCCGATAATGCCCTGAAGCCGCCACGGCAACGTAAAAGCGCTGTCTGCCGGGCAACGTCCTGACACGGTTGGTAAAAACGGGTCCCGTGCCCCGGCATCCGTCGCCAGAAGTAAAAGTAACAGTGCGCTAAATTTCATAGTGAAGTTGAATCAGCAAATGTAACTGTGGAGATTGCCCCTGTAGCGTCATCAAAGGGATCGTTACCGCCGGTTTTAAGGTCATCAGATAAGCGAGAAGATCGGTAAACTGCTGCCAGCGCAAGGTAATTGCCAGCTCGCCACCGCTCTCACTCGGCTGCCAGTGCTCCAGTTCTCCGCCGCTGGCAGCCAGCAGTGCAGGTAGAGAGAAGTGATGGCCATCTTCAGCAGCAGCCTGCTCATCAAGCCGTTCAATCTGCTGTTCCAGCGTTGATAGCGACGGCAGGCGGCGCAGCACCGCAATTCGCTGCTGATAGCGAGATACAGACTCATCCGCCTGTTTGTCCAGCTGGTGCGACATTTGCCTGGCCGGGTATAGCCAGAACCACCACATCAGCAGCGCAATTAGTGCCCCCACGCCGATAACGCTGCACATGCGCAACCGGATATCTGCTGCCAGCCACCCCGCCATCCAGCGATTAGTCATTGCCCGGCTCCTTGTTCCCCAACGTGAGTTGCATACTGAAACTCACGCCGGCAGACGTCTCTCGGCGAAGAGCGCCAAGCTTTGCGGAGGGTATCTCCCGTTGCTGATGCAGCCGGTCGCGAAAATGATGAAGCTCGGCAATGCTGCGGCTGAATCCCTTGAGTGAAACGCTCTGCTGGTGCTTCTTCAGGCTACTCAGCCAGATATGCTGCGGGATTTCGGTACTCAGCCGCTGGATAAATTCCGACCACTGGGAAAGATCCTGCTGCTTTAACATCTGCTGTCGTTGCGACTGCCTCAGCTGGTCGAGCTGTTTTTGCGCCACCAGAGTGCGATTATGCAGGGCAGCAGCATCCTGCTGCGCGATGGGCCACAGGCTGAGCAGTTCCACTCGCTGATGATTAAGCCGCTGCTGCCAGTATCCGTTTTGTACACCCTGGATAATCAGCGCCAGCATCAGCCCACACAACAGCCGCCACTTCTGCCACTGCTGCCGTTGCCGGCAGTCTCGCCATGGCATCAGATTAATACTAACCATCAGCGATCCTCTGGGCGCATTGCCAGCCCTGCCGCAATGGCATAAGCCCCACTACAGATCGGCAGCGGCGGCTGAAGAAATTGCAGGGCGGCAAAAGGTGAAAGCGCAGTGGTCCCTTGCGGCGCATCATCATCCAGCGCAGAGCTGTACCAGACCGTACCCTGCAGCGGCAGGTAACGCTGCTGAAGTACAGAAAAATCCGGAATGTCCTCCAACGGGCACCATCCCCATGGCCGTTCAGCATGCTGTAGTGAATACCATAGCCAGTGATCGCTCAGGCGATGAACCAGCGTGGCATCAGGGGCCAGCGTAAGTGCCCGGGCCAGCACGGAGAGTGCCGACGGCGTGAGATCCATCACATCCGGGATCAGTCCAACCTGCTGCAGGCAGTCCAGCCAGCCTTGCAGCGCTTCCCGGCGGGTTGCGGTCAACGTCAGCTGGTTTTCGCACCCGTCGCTCAGGCGAAAATCCAGCGTGAGAGCTTCCGGTTCAATCGGGAAAAACCGCTTTGCAGCGGCGCGAATATAGTCACTACGCGCGGCTTCTCGCAGGTGCGTGGGAGGCAGGCTCAGCTGGCGCTGCATCACCAGTTGAGGGGGGAATCCTACGCGCAGCCCAATCCGCGACGGCAGCAGCCTGCGCCAGCGCTGCAAAATGGAGATGAGGATCTCTGGCCGTTGCACCAGGCCATTTCTTAACGTATCTTGCGGCAACGTATGCTGCCACCAGTGGCGCAGCTGCCAGCCGTTGCGGCGGCGCTGGATAGCGATGGCACAGAGCTGCCCGTTTTGTATATCCAACCCGACCTGCCATGTCTGAAAAGCCATTGACGAAATCTCCTTATCGTCAGTTACAAAAGGACGTATCCAAGGTACTGGCTTGCCTTTATACTACCGCGCGATTGTTTATAAACTGCCCAATCGACTCTTAATGGGAAATATCAGGTGAAGTTCGTAAAGTATTTATTGATCCTTGCAGTGTGTTGCATCTTGCTGGGAGCCGGCTCGATCTATGGTTTATACAAATATATAGAGCCGCAGCTTCCTGACGTTGCCACGCTGAAAGACGTGCGTCTGCAGACGCCAATGCAGGTCTACAGTGCCGATAACGAACTTATCGCGCAGTACGGTGAAAAACGCCGTATTCCACTGACGCTGCAACAAATCCCCTCTACGATGGTGAAGGCGTTTATCGCCACCGAAGATAGCCGTTTTTATGAGCATCACGGTGTTGACCCGATTGGTATTTTCCGTGCGGCCAGCATTGCGCTGGTCTCCGGTCATGCCTCTCAGGGTGCCAGTACCATTACTCAGCAGCTGGCACGTAACTTCTTCCTCAGCCCGGAAAAAACCCTGCTGCGCAAAATCAAAGAGGTCTTTCTTGCCGTTCGCATCGAACAGATGATGAGTAAAGATGAGATCCTTGAGCTTTATCTGAACAAAATCTACCTCGGTTACCGCGCGTATGGCGTAGGTGCTGCGGCTCAGGTTTACTTCGGTAAAAACATCGATCAGCTGTCGTTGAGTGAAATGGCGATGATTGCCGGGCTGCCTAAAGCGCCGTCAACCTTCAACCCGCTTTACTCGCACGAACGCGCCGTACAGCGCCGTAATACCGTGCTGGCACGTATGCTGGACCAACACTACATCACTCAGTCGCAGTATGATGAGGCCCGCAATACACCGCTGGTGGCGAACTATCACGCGCCTGAAATTGCCTTCTCAGCCCCGTATCTGACCGAAATGGTGCGCCAGGAAATGGTGAAACGTTACGGTGAAGATGCCTATAACGACGGCTACAAGGTCTATACCACCGTCACCCGCAAGCTGCAGCTGGCGGCACAAAAGTCTGTGCAGGACAACGTGCTGGCTTACGATATGCGCCACGGCTATCGCGGCCCGGCCAGCGAGCTGTGGAAAGCGGGTGAGCAGGCCTGGGGCCAGGCAGAAATGCTGAAAACGCTGAAGTCCCTGCCGGTATACGGCCCTCTGTTCCCGGCGGTCGTCACGCAGAGTAGCAGTGGCTCTGCAACGGTGCAGATGCGCGACGGCAGCACCACGGAACTGAATCTGGATGCCGTACGCTGGGCTCGCCCGTTCAAGTCAGATACGTTGCAGGGCGCAACCCCACGTGCGGTGAATCAGGTCCTGCAGCCGGGCCAGCAGATCTGGGTGCGCCAGGCGGATAACGGCTGGATGCTGTCGCAGGTACCTGAAGTTAACTCATCGCTGGTTTCACTCGATCCGCATGACGGTTCGGTGCGTGCGCTGGTCGGTGGATTTGATTTCACCCTGAGCAAGTTCAACCGCGCCACGCAGGCACTGCGCCAGGTGGGTTCAAATATCAAGCCGTTCCTCTACACGGCAGCGATGGATCGGGGTCTGACGCTGGCGTCTATCCTGAATGACCTGCCGATTTCCCGCTGGGATGCCGGTGCGGGTGCCGACTGGCGTCCTAAGAACTCACCAAACACCTACGCCGGCCCGATTCGCCTGCGTCAGGGGCTGGGCGAGTCGAAGAACGTAGTGATGGTCCGTGCCATGCGCGCGATGGGCGTTGACTATGCGGCGGAATATCTGCAGCGCTTTGGCTTCCCGGCGCAAAACATTGTCCATACCGAGTCACTGGCGCTGGGTTCCGCATCCTTCACGCCGTTACAAATGGTGCGCGGCTATTCGGTCATAGCCAACGGTGGTTTCCTGGTGGACCCTTACTTTATCACTCGCATTGAAAATGAAGCGGGCGGTAAAGTCTTTGAAGAAAAACCGAAGGTAGCCTGCCCGGAGTGCAATCTGCCGGTTATTTACGGAGAAACGCAAAAGGCAGTGGCGCTGAGCGAAGACAGCGTGGAGAACGTTGCGGTTTCGCAGGAAGGTAAAACCGACACCGTGCCTCAGCCCCAGCTTGAACAGGTTACCCAGCTGCAGGTTCAGCAGGATGGCGAACAGCAGTACGCCCCACACGTGATCAACACTCCGCTGTCATTCCTGATTAAAAGTGCGCTGAA
The DNA here is from genome assembly GCF_059420805.1 of Erwinia sp. GW821-FHT03D09. Classification (NCBI taxonomy): domain Bacteria; kingdom Pseudomonadati; phylum Pseudomonadota; class Gammaproteobacteria; order Enterobacterales; family Erwiniaceae; genus Erwinia; species Erwinia sp. GW821-FHT03D09. The sequence continues at coordinate 224,944 of NZ_JBWKUK010000002.1, read as the reverse complement.
CTCGAATATCTTTGGCGAACCGGGCTGGATGGGCACCGGCTGGCGTGCGGGACGCGACCTGAAGCGTAACGACATCGGTGGCAAAACCGGGACAACCAACAGTTCGAAAGATGCGTGGTTTTCCGGTTACGGTCCGGGCGTCGTGACGTCGGTGTGGATAGGCTTTGACGATCATCGCCGCGATTTGGGGCGCACAACGGCTTCCGGAGCGATTAAAGATCAGATCTCCGGCTATGAAGGCGGAGCGAAAAGTGCTCAGCCCGCCTGGGATGAGTACATGCAGGCCGCGCTGGATGGCGTACCGGTACAGCCGCTTACACCGCCAGAAGGTGTCGTATCGGTGACCATCGACCGCAGCACCGGCAAGCTGGCGAACGGCGGCGGCAATACCCGTCAGGAATATTTTATCAACGGTACGCAGCCGACCGAATACTCGGTACACGATGTGGGCACCACGCTGATGGATAATGGCGAAACCCACGAACTGTTCTGATAAATTTTAGCGCCTGAACAACAAAGAAGCCGGATAAAACCGGCTTCTTTTTTTGGTCTGAAGAGCGAGATGCTCGCCTAAAGCATCATGATTCTTAATAGCTGAGACGCCCCTGCTTCACCAACCATTCCCGCACAAGGAACAGCGCACTAACGTTACGCGCTTCACGAAAATCCGGCTCATCCAGTAAAGCCAGCAGGTTATCCAGCGGCCAGCGCAGCTGCGGCAGCGGCTCTGGCTCATCCCCTTCCAGCTTTTCCGGATAAAGGCCCTCTGCCACCACAAGATTCATCTTGCTGGAGAAATAGGAGGGAGCCATGGTGAGCTTACCTAGTGTCTCCAGATGCTGCGCCCCGAAACCGACTTCCTCTTTCAACTCGCGATTTGCTGCCTCAAACGGCGTTTCACCCGGATCGATCAGCCCTTTTGGAAAGCCCAGCTCATAACTTTCCAGGCCAACTGCATACTCCTGAATCAGGATCAGATGATTGTCGATAATCGGTACAATCATCACCGCTTCGCGGTCGGAGGGACGCATCCGCTCATATACCCGGCGGGCCCCGTTGCTGAAGACCAGATTCACAGCTTCGACGGTAAACAATCGCGAGCGGGCAACGGCCTCAACATTGAGGATTTCAGGTTTCTGTAATTGTCTGGTCATAAGGGCCCCAGGAATAAGCCGAAGATTAAACGTCATCGCACGCACAAGGCGGAACGCTGACCATATTTACACTATTGTGCGGTAGCCGCATCAGGATGCCAATCATCGCACGGATCATTTTGCTTATTTATAACAAATCATTGTTAATATGAGGAAAATCTTTTAATAAAAGTCAATTTTAGTGGTGGGAAATAGGATTATACCGATTCTGAATACTGCAAATGCCTGGTAAGATTTAGGCAAGGAAATGCACGCTATTATTTTATCATCATAATTTCTATAACTATTTATGATTTCAACGCAGATTGTCAGCACAATCTGAGCCCGCCATTATTGGTTTAGATATGACCGAAGCCGTTGGCCAGAACCGTAACAGGAGCACCGTGGCAGGAATGAGGGAAGCATGGGCACACTAGTTAGCATATTGCTTGCCATAATGGCCTGCTCAATCGTAGCGGCTTGTGTGTTTTGGTATGCACTACGCCGTCGCTCACCGCTGGCTAAGCCCCTACCATTCTTAAACCCACCTCAACGTAAGCTGAGCGACGAAGAGCGCGCGGCCGTTGAGCGCTATCTGTCATCTCTGGTCCGCAGCCGTTCCACGGTCTTACCTACCGGTGCCAGCAGCGCGCAGGAACAGCTGGTGCTGACTTCACAAAGCAATAACGTCTATCCAGTAACGCGTGCCATTACGCGCTACGGGCTCTCTACGGACGAACCGCATAAGTGGCGTTACTATCTTGATGCCGTTGAAGTTCATCTCCCACCTCAGTGGGAACAATACATTACCGATGAAAACTATGTTGAGTTGATCAAAACTCAAACCGTTCCACTAGTGATCTCGCTAAACGGGCACCATCTGACCCAGTACAACTGGGACATGCCCGTTTTAGCACCGGCGCTGCGAACAACGACGCAGAATGCTTCCATCCGCAAAGCGGAAAGTGAACAAATTGAACTCATCAGCGTCCGTAAAGAAAGCCCGGAAGAGTACGCACTCAGCCGCCCGGAAGGCACGCGTGAAGCACTGGTGATTGGCACCGCTCTGCTGCTGTTTTTCTTCAGCCTTATCAGCCCCATCATGCTGACACCGTGGCTGGTACTGGCTGGAATAATCATGATACTGGTCAGTGGATGGTTCCTTTACCGTCGCCCTGCCGACAGCAATCTGCGGGAAATACACTGCCTGAGGGGAGCACCTAAGCGCTGGGGATTGTTTGGTGAATCAAACCAGGGGCAGGCAAGCAATATCTCTTTGGGTAGCATCGATCTGATTTATCCCGCCCACTGGCAGGATTATCTGGCACAGGATCTGGGGCAGACCACAGAAATTGATATCTACCTTAACCGGCATGTTGTACGTCAGGGGCGCTTTCTGTCGTTACAGGATGAGGTGCGTAATTTCCCTATTCAGCGGTGGCGGAAAAATCTCGTGCTTGCCGGCTGCTCGCTGGGGGTGATGGTGCTGTTGATTGCACTTATCCCTTTGAGTATGCCACTAAAGCTCAGCATGGCCTGGATTAAAGGCACCGACAGCCTGCAGGTTACCCGGATTGCAGACCTGGAGAAAACCACGCTCCACGTCGGTGACAGCCTGAAAGTGCAGGGGACAGGTATGTGCTCCATCCCTGCGGCCTACCAGGGAAACCGCAGCTATGCCTTTATGCCTTTTGACTGCTCGGCACTGTACTGGAATAACGCCCCTGCCCTGCCCCTGCCGCAGTCGGATATTATCGATAAGGCAACGGCACTGCTGGACACCACGCGCCAGCAGCTCCATCCGCAAACCAGTACCGACCCAAAACTGAATCCGCAGCTGGCGACGGCGATTCAGAAATCCGGCATGATCCTGCTGGATGATTTTTCAGATATCGTATTGAAAACTCAGGATCTGTGTAGCCAGAAGCTGGACTGCGTAAGGTTGAAAAATGCGCTGGTCAATCTCGGTAATGCCAAAGACTGGACCACGCTGGTGCGCCGCGCCAATTCCGGGGCACTGAGCGGTATGAACGTCCTGCTGCGCCCGGTGAGCGCCGAGGCGCTGGAAAATCTGGTTAATACCGCCACATCAACGTTTTTCTATCGCGAAACGCGCCGCGCCGCGGAGATGCTCAACAGCCCGCCGCCGGGAGGTTTTTTGATCTACAGCGATGAAGGCCGTTCTCTGGTCAGCCACCCGGCACCGTCCGTGTCGCTGTTTGATTATAATGCCCCCGATCAGTGGCCAGAGTTGCAGCGGCTGGCCGGTATGCTACTGCAAACACCGTTTACCGCCAACGGCATCGTTACCAATATTTCAACAGATGCCAATGGCACCCGGCACATTGCCCTGCACAGCGAACCCAATTCAGTGACTCTGTGGCGTTATCTCGGCACCAGTCTGCTGCTGCTGATCCTGGCGGCAACGGTGACAATAAATCTGCTGCTGGCACTGCGCAGGATGAACCGCAATCGCGTTCGCCTGCAGGAGATCCAGCGTTATTACGATACCTGTCTTAATCACACCCTGAGTAACATGCGCTCCGTGCGGCCAATGTTTTGACCCGCGCATCTGTGCTATTTTTAAGGCTGTTTATTTCCATCCTCAACGCATACCAACCTGCAGCTTGAAAGTAACGGGAATGGCCCATACATAAGGGGCTTCCCGACAGGAGCAGCGATGAAAGAAAAACCCACAGAAGGGATCAGACTCGATAAATGGCTCTGGGCTGCGCGTTTTTATAAAACCCGCGCCGTCGCGCGTGAAATGATCGAAGGTGGCAAAGTCCATTACAACGGTCAGCGCAGCAAACCCAGCAAACTGGTAGAAGTGGCCGCTGAGCTGACCCTGCGCCAGGGTAACGATGAACGTACGGTCGTTATTCAGGCGGTCAGCGACAAACGAGGCCCCGCAACGGAAGCACAGCTGCTGTACCGCGAAACGGAACAGAGCATTGAAAAACGGGAAAAAGTGGCGCTGGCGCGAAAAATGAACGCGCTCACCATGCCGCATCCTGACCGGCGACCGGATAAAAAAGAGCGCCGTGACCTGATGAAATTTAAAAATTCTGGCGACGAGTAATCCGCCATTAAGAGAGAAAAATTATGTCCCAGCAAGATCAAATGCACCGTTACCTGTTTGAAAACCACGCCGTGCGTGGTGAACTGGTCACCGCCTCCCAGACCTGGCGCGATATCATCAGCGGCCACGATTATCCGCAGCCGGTTCAGCAGCTCCTCGGCGAACTGCTGGTGGCGACCAGTTTGCTGACCGCAACGCTGAAATTTGACGGCGATATTACCGTTCAGTTACAGGGTGACGGTCCGCTGAATCTGGCGGTGATCAACGGTAATAATCAACAGGAAATGCGCGGCGTAGCCCGCACTCAGGGCGAGATCGCTGAAGGCAGCAGCCTGAAAGAGATGGTCGGCAATGGCTACCTGGTGATTACCATTTCGCCGAAAGAAGGCGAGCGCTATCAGGGCGTGGTTGGCCTGGAGGGCGATACTCTTGCTGCCTGCCTGGAAGACTACTTCATGCGTTCTGAGCAGCTGCCAACACGGCTGTTTATTCGCACCGGCGAGCACAATGGTTTAGCGGGTACCGCAGGTATCCTGCTGCAGGTGCTGCCCGCTCAGGATGCGAGTCTTGATGACTTTAATCACCTCGCCACCCTGACCGAAACCATCAAAACCGAAGAGCTGCTCGGCCTGCCTGCCAACGAGGTGCTTTGGCGTCTGTATCACGAGGAAGAGGTCACCGTTTACGATCCGCAAAGCGTGGTCTTCAAATGCTCCTGCTCCCGTGAACGCTGTGGCGAAGTGTTGCTCTCTCTGGCGCAGGATGAAGTAAATCAGATTCTGCAGGAAGATGGCCATATTGATATGCACTGCGACTACTGCGGCAGCCATTATGTTTATGATGTGGTAGATATTGCGGCAATTCGCAATGGTTCAGCGGGCGAGGCGGAAAAGGTTCACTAATTCGCCGCATTAGTTAATAACCTGGTGAAATATAAAAGAGCAGCTAAGTTAGCTGCTCTTTTTTTTATTTGTTTTTCAATGTACATCTTTTATTTTTTTCAATGTACATCAACACTCCATTCCTTTTGTTATGACATCGATAAAAAAGCACTACCAGATGTTAAAAATACATTACCGAAAGATACTCTAACCGTTTCAAATGCCACGATGATTTTCCAGAATAAACCGGGACAAGAAATTACAGATAATAACTGAAGAATTTAATATCGCAAAAAAATCAAAGCATATGAAATAGATTTTTTTACATAAAAAAATTTTTATTACAACCAAAATATGTTTAATATTGATACAATATAATACTAATTACAAAAACAACCCGGAGTAATTAAATAATGAAAACATGCCAATGGCTCCGAATACTTTTTTTATCAATTATGCTTTGTTCTTCTTACTCATTACAGGCATCAGCAGAATGGTCAATAAATATTGATATGACCGTCGTAAAGCCACAGTGCATGATTAACAATAACAAAGAAATTTTAATTGATTTCCAAAGGGTATTTGTCGATAAAATTGATGGTCAGGAGTATAAAAAAACTCCGATTCAACTCACCATCACTTGCTCGAATGTAACCAGTGCAGATCTTAGGGTACAAATTATCGGAAAAAAGACCAACTTTGCGATAAATGATAATCTTCTGGGAACAGATAACCCCGATCTGGGGATAAAAATTCTGGCTGATAATGAGAGGCTTCCTGTAAATACCTGGCTATCATTTTCCTGGCCGCAGCGAGTTCCCGCTTTAGCTGCCGTGCTGGTAAAACGCGATAAGGCAATACTGTACGATGGAAAGTTTACTGCCGGTGCAGTGATGAGTCTGGATTATAACTAAACCTGGCGTTGATACTGCCAGAACCATATCATTCTTAAAATTAATTATATTTTTGGAAAAAGATACTGTGAGAAAAATTAAAACAATATTTTCTTTTTTTACATTTAGTTTGCTTTCTCTTTCACTTTTCCAGACGCAAGCTGCCAGCCTTACATTTACTCCCATAACAGATGGATATATGGTCACTGGGAAGATTAATGAGAGTGACCTTGTGTGGAAGCCATCTGGAGGCTTCTGGGCAGCTGTACACACAACGGTTCACGAAACTGGGAAAGATTTTTATGAATCACTTGATAACAGTTCGTATTGCACACAATCAAAACAAAACGCCGTTGACGTAATAAATTATAAGCTCCAGCAGGGCATCTTGGTGACTAAGAAGGTATCATATATGGATAACGGAAGAAACTGGACTGCGAAAATAAACTGCAAAGCAGGCTTTACTGCCAGTGAAGGCGGTTGGACTGTCGAAACAATGACCCCATCCCCTCCGAATGGAGCAAAATGTGATACATCTGTCCCTCTCAAAGTTGGTTTTGGTACTCTGGCAGTTGGTATAACTAATGCCACTGCCGTGATGAATGGGACGATAAAATGTGACAGGGCTACGGATGTTTCATTAAGCTTCCGGGGTTTTGATGATGGTTATATTCCCGTAAAGGATGCCAACGTTAAATTTGCCTTTGATAACGGTTCCCCAACGTACAAATTAACAACGAAGAAAAACCTTTCATCCATTTTTAAAATCAACTTCGAGGCAATCAGCACCGGTACCACGACCGGGTATAAATCTGCTTCCGCTGTATTAGTGATGGAATGGCAATAAGCTCACTCTACTCACCCGATGTTATCGTTTATTCACAGTTGAGGCTTTAAAAAATTAAACTGCGCTGACATCGGGTAAAAAATTTTATCATCAATACTTACCACTCATTAAAATCCCGAAAACACTCTTTTAATGCGCTATTCCACGGTGTTTTTCAGTGATTTATGCTTCTCCTCTCATTTCTGTCTTCCGTTCCTTTCGCTCCGGGATAAGAGGTGTAAACTGCGCGCGATCGTGATGGTTCCCCCCCCTCCCGCATCAGGAACCTGCGGGTTATCACGGTGAAGAAATCGAAATACCCTTACACTTTGCTGTAGTAAAGAAACCGAAATAAGGAGCAGTAATATGCGCACTAACGACCTGACCGGCCTGGACCTCGTCGCTTATGGCATCACTGATACGGTTGAGGTGGTTCATAATCCAGATTATGACACGCTGTTTAAGGAAGAAACCCAACCCGGTTTAACCGGATTTGAGCGAGGCACCGTCACGCAATCCGGTGCCATTGCCGTTGATACCGGGATTTTTACCGGCCGCTCGCCAAAAGATAAATATCTGGTCCGTGATGACACCACTCGCGACACGCTGTGGTGGAGCGACGAAGGGAAAGGAAAAAATGACAACCATCCTCTTTCGCCGGAAACCTGGCGGTCACTGAAATCATTGGTCTCCCGCCAGCTTTCCGGCAAACGCCTGTTCGTGGTGGATACCTGGTGCGGTGCCAATCCGGATACCCGCCTCAGCGTGCGCTTTATTACCGAAGTCGCCTGGCAGGCCCACTTCGTCAAGAACATGTTTATCCGCCCGGATGCCGAAGGGCTGGCTAATTTCGTGCCGGATTTCGTGGTGATGAACGGGGCTAAATGCACGAACCCGGACTGGCAGCAGCAGGGACTGAATTCAGAAAACTTTATTGCCTTTAACCTGACTGAGAAGATACAGCTGATAGGCGGCACCTGGTACGGTGGCGAAATGAAGAAAGGGTTGTTCGCCATCATGAACTACCTGCTGCCGCTGAAGGGGATTGCTTCCATGCACTGCTCGGCCAACGTCGGAGAAAAAGGTGACGTTGCCGTATTCTTCGGCCTGTCGGGCACAGGTAAAACCACCCTCTCCACCGATCCACAGCGCAGGCTGATTGGCGATGATGAACACGGCTGGGATGATGACGGCGTGTTTAACTTTGAAGGCGGCTGCTATGCGAAAACCATTAAACTCTCCGAGCAGGCCGAGCCGGAGATTTATCATGCTATCCGCCGCGATGCTCTACTGGAAAACGTCGTCGTGCGTGCTGACGGTTCGGTAGACTATGACGATGGCAGCAAGACGGAAAATACCCGCGTTTCTTACCCGATTTATCATATCGATAATATCGCTAAGCCGGTGTCAAAGGCGGGTCATGCGAAAAAAGTGATATTCCTTACCGCCGATGCCTTTGGCGTTCTGCCGCCGGTATCACGCCTTACGGCCGATCAAACCCAGTACCACTTCCTTTCCGGCTTTACGGCTAAGCTGGCCGGCACCGAGCGCGGTATTACCGAGCCGACGCCAACCTTCTCTGCCTGCTTCGGTGCAGCCTTCCTGACGCTGCATCCCACCCAATATGCTGAGGTGCTGGTAAAAAGAATGGAAGCCGCCGGAGCGCAGGCGTGGCTGGTCAATACCGGCTGGAACGGCAGCGGTAAGCGTATTTCGCTGAAGGATACTCGGGCGATTATCAATGCGATTCTGAGCGGTGAGATTGATAAAGCAGATACCGTCACGCTGCCCGTCTTCAATCTGGAAATCCCACTGTCGCTGCCGGGCGTCGATGCCAGCCTGCTGGACCCACGCCATTCCTGGGGCGGCGAAGCAGAGTGGGAAGCGAAGGCGCGCGACCTGGCACAGCGGTTTATTGATAACTTCGATAAATTTACCGACACCAAAGCCGGTGCAGCACTGGTGAAAGCGGGACCGAAACTGTAAAAAGCAAAAAAATGGACCGCCTGGCGGTCCATTTTCTACTCATCAGCTACGATGCGGTGGCAGACCACCCGCACCGGGCACAGGGAACTCGGGCAGGGGAAGCCAGGCACGAACCGACAAGCCACCTTTTTCACTTTTGCCAATCTCCAGCCCCCCCTGATGGGCATCAATAATACGCTGAACAATGGCAAGGCCCAGCCCGGTGCCGCTGGTGCTGCGGGCGCTGTCGCCGCGTACGAAAGGCTGGAACAAATGCTGAAGCTGATCGGGCTCAATACCCGGGCCATCGTCCTCAATCTGGAACCAGGCACGCTGGAGTTCCCGACCTGAACTGACTTTAATCCAACCGTTACCATACCGCGCAGCGTTAACCACAAGGTTAGCTACCGCACGTTTAATCGCCAGCGGGTTAATATCCACCATCAGTTCAACCGGCATCACCGAGCTTTCAATCTCTCTTTCGTAACCGCTTTCTGCTGCGATGACTTCACCCAGCACGCCATTAAGATCGGCATATTCAAACTGCATTTCCTGCCCGGTGCGCAGATAGTCGATAAACTGTTCGATAATCGCATTACACTCTTCGATATCTTTATTGATCGACTCGGCCAGATAGCCGTCCTGCACCGACATCATCTCCGTTGCAAGGCGAATACGCGTTAGCGGCGTGCGCAGATCGTGGCTGACACCGGCCATCAGCAGCGTACGGTCATCAGCCAGCTGCTTAACCCCCGCCGCCATCTGATTAAATGCACGCGTGACCGAACGGACTTCAGAAGCACCGTACTCGCGCAGCGGTGGCGGGATCACGCCTTTACCCACCTGCAGGGCAGCATGCTCCAGCTCGACAAGGGGTCGGTTTTGTATTCGTATAAACAGCCAGGCACCGCCTATCGCCAGTAACATGATCGCCAGCGTATAGCGGAACAGCGGAGAGAAGTCTCCCTGATGGATTTCGGTCAGCGGCACACGCACCCAAATATCCGGAGACAACCAGGTTTTCAGCCAGACAACTGGGGAATTCTTGTTAACTTCAACGCGCACATCGGTCGGGCCGCCCAGCTGCTGCGCCATCTGCTGGCTAAGGAACTCGTAATGCTGCGCCCAGCGTAATCCGCTCTCTTCCGCCGCCGCATTGGTGTACAGCGAAATGCCCAGCTCGCGATAAATCTCACGACGGAACGCAGGCGGGACTTCCAGCTGCGTTCCATCCTCAAGCTGCAACCTGTCGGTCATCAGCATGCGCACTTCGTAAGCCAGCACCTTATTAAACTGTTGCAGGCTCGGCAAAATGGCAAAGTTCAGAACGACCAGATAGGTCGTTACCAGGCTGACGAACAGCAGGGTAACGATCAATAACAGGGTTCGGGCAAATGAACTGCGGGGTGAGAAGCGGATTCGCCTCATGCTTTACTGCCGTCCGGCACGAATACGTAACCCAGGCCCCAGACGGTCTGGATGTAGCGCGGGTGCGCAGGATCTTCTTCCACCATTCGGCGCAGGCGTGAAATCTGCACGTCGATAGAACGCTCCATCGCACTGTACTCGCGGCCACGGGCCAGGTTCATCAGCTTGTCGCGTGAAAGTGGCTCACGCGGGTGGCTGACCAGGGCCTTCAGCACCGCAAACTCACCGCTGGTCAGCGGCATGGGTTCATCTTCGCGGAACATTTCGCGGGTGCCGAGGTTGAGTTTAAACTTACCGAAAGCGATAACCGCCTCTTCCTGCGATGGCGCACCCGGCAGCTCGTTCGCCTGACGGCGCAGTACGGCACGAATACGGGCCAGTAGCTCGCGTGGGTTAAACGGTTTTGGAATATAGTCGTCGGCACCGATTTCCAGGCCAACGATACGATCCACTTCTTCCCCTTTTGCCGTCACCATAATGATCGGCATCGGGTTGCTCTGACTGCGCAGACGGCGGCAGATAGATAATCCATCTTCACCAGGTAACATCAGGTCCAGCACCATCAGATGGAAGGATTCACGGGTCAGCAAGCGATCCATCTGCTCGGCATTCGCCACGCTGCGCACCTGGAAACCCTGCTCGGTTAAATAACGCTCCAGCAACGCACGCAAACGCATGTCGTCATCCACTACCAGAATTTTGTAGTTCTCTTGCATTTCGATACTCCCAAGGCGCTATTGCCTGAAGCTGATATTTTCAAAAAATAAGCCTGAATGTAACAGCCAATAATGGTTTATATTGTAGCTGAAATTGTTACAAAGCATATTAAACAGTAGGTTATCCTTAAAATTCATCGCTAAACGCGCTACCGATCACGTCCACAAACAAAAAATCCTCAGCGCGAACAGCGGCTAAAGTGCTAAATCTTTGGGGCTTGATCGAACCGTTTCATCCGTACAGATTTACATTGCTTGCTTCAGGGAGCTCTCTTCCTTTTATTCGCTGCCCGCAACCGTAGAGCCTGATGGATTGACGTAAGAGGTCAATCCTGTGGGTTGCATCCTCGCCTCATCTCATCACAAAATAGCGTTTTCTCTGGTTACGGCATGGGTTAACGATGAAAACCAAACTGATCACCCGCGGCGGCTACAACCTGCTGAAGCAGGAACTGGACTACCTGTGGCGTGAAGAACGCCCGGAAGTGACAAAAAAAGTCACCTGGGCTGCCAGCCTCGGCGACCGCAGCGAAAACGCCGACTACCAGTACAATAAAAAGCGCCTGCGTGAGATCGACCGCCGGGTGCGCTATCTGACCAGGTGCCTGGAGCAGCTGCGGATTGTTGATTATTCCCCGCAGCAGGATGGCAAAGTCTTTTTCGGCGCCTGGGTTGAGGTGGAAAACGACGACGGCGACATCAAACGCTTTCGCATCGTCGGCTACGATGAAATCTTTGGGCGTAACGACTATATCTCTATCGACTCACCGATGGCCCGTGCGCTGCTAAAAAAAGAAGTGGGCGATGCCGCCACCGTGCATACTCCGGTAGGTGACGCGCTGTGGTACGTGAACGATATCAGCTATATAGAACAGTCCTAAATGCACGGCGATAACCGGTTGCATCACGATTAGACCGACTCAGGGTTGGCATTTTTCGACTGCAATCCGTATAACTGTCCCCTATTTCTTAAGCCAAAAAAGTATCCCAATGATGAAAGATTCGCTGAGCCGCATTATTGCAGATGAACTCAAGGCCAGAGCAGAACAGGTAGAAGCCGCTGTTCGCCTGCTGGACGAAGGCAATACCGTTCCGTTTATTGCCCGCTATCGTAAAGAAGTCACCGGAGGGCTGGATGATACCCAGCTGCGTACGCTGGAGACGCGCCTCGGATATCTGCGCGAACTGGAAGATCGCCGCCAGTCGATTCTGAAATCCATCGATGACCAGGGCAAGCTGAGCAACGAGCTTGCCGCCGCCATTAACGGCACGATGAGCAAAACCGAGCTGGAAGATCTTTATCTCCCTTATAAACCGAAGCGCCGCACCCGTGGGCAGATCGCCATTGAAGCCGGGCTGGAGCCGCTGGCCGATACGCTGTGGCAGGACCCATCGCAGGACCCTGAACAGCGGGCTGCGGGCTTTGTCGATGCGGATAAAGGCGTGGCTGATGTGAAAGCCGCCCTCGACGGCGCGCGCTATATCCTGATGGAACGGTTTGCCGAAGATGCATCGCTGCTGGCGAAAGTGCGTGATTATCTGTGGAAAAACGCCCACCTGGTATCCCGCGTCATTGAAGGTAAAGAGGACGAAGGTGCCAAGTTCCGCGACTACTTCGACCATCATGAAGCACTGGCTACCGTGCCTTCCCACCGCGCGCTGGCGATGTTTCGCGGCCGCAACGAAGGTATTTTGCAGCTGTCGCTGAACGCCGACCCGCAGTTTGATGAGCCGCCGCGCGAAAGCCACGGTGAGCAGATCGTCACCGATCATCTCGGCCTGCGCCTCAACAACGCGCCCGCCGATGCCTGGCGTAAAGCCGTGGTCAGCTGGACCTGGCGCATCAAAGTCCTGCTGCACCTGGAAACCGAGCTGATGGGCGCGGTACGTGAGCGCGCGGAAGATGAAGCGATTAACGTCTTTGCCCGTAACCTGCACGACCTGCTGATGGCAGCACCGGCGGGTATGCGCGCCACCATGGGTCTCGACCCCGGCCTGCGTACCGGGGTGAAAGTGGCCGTGGTTGACGCCACCGGCAAGCTGGTTGCTACGGATACCATTTATCCGCATACCGGCCAGGTCGCCAAAGCGGCTTCCGCCGTCGCGGCGCTGTGTGCAAAGCACCATGTGGAATTGACCGCTATCGGTAACGGTACCGCCTCCCGCGAGACCGAGCGCTTCTACCTGGATGTGCAAAAACAGTTCCCGCAGGTACAGGGGCAGAAAGTGATCGTCAGTGAAGCGGGCGCATCCGTCTACTCGGCGTCAGAGCTGGCGGCACTGGAGTTCCCGGATCTGGATGTTTCGATTCGTGGCGCGGTCTCCATTGCCCGTCGCCTGCAGGACCCGCTCTCCGAACTGGTGAAAATCGACCCGAAATCTATCGGCGTTGGCCAGTACCAGCACGATGTCAGCCAGAGCCTGCTGGCGAAAAAGCTGGATGCGGTAGTTGAAGACTGCGTTAACGGCGTCGGCGTGGATCTCAACACCGCCTCGGTGCCGCTGCTGACCCGCGTGGCGGGCCTGAGCAAAATGATCGCCCAAAACATTGTCAGCTGGCGCGATGAAAACGGCCGTTTCCAGAACCGTCAGCAGCTGCTGAAAGTCAGCCGCCTGGGGCCGAAAGCGTTTGAGCAGTGCGCCGGCTTCCTGCGCATCAGCCAGGGCGATAACCCGCTGGATGCCTCCACGGTTCACCCGGAAGCCTATCCGGTCGTCGAGCGTATTCTGGCATCAACCGGGCAGTCACTGGGCAACCTGATGGGCAACCCGGAAGAACTACGCAACCTGAAGGCGGTGGATTTCACCGATGAGCGCTTTGGGGTCCCGACCGTCAGCGACATCATCAAAGAGCTGGAGAAACCAGGCCGCGACCCGCGCCCCGAGTTTAAAACCGCGCAGTTTGCTGAAGGCGTGGATACCATGAACGACCTGCTGCCGGGCATGGTGCTGGAAGGATCGGTCACCAACGTCACTAACTTTGGTGCCTTCGTTGATATCGGCGTACATCAGGACGGCCTGGTTCACATCTCATCCCTGTCGGACAAATTTGTTGACGATCCGCACAAAGTGGTGAAAGCCGGGGATATCGTTAAAGTGAAGGTCATGGAAGTGGATTTACAGCGTAAGCGCATCGCCCTGACCATGCGTCTTGACGAACAGCCGGGGGAAACCAACGCCCGTCGCGGCGGCGGCAACAATAACAGCAATGCCAATAACCGGGACAACGCCCGCCCGGCGAAAAGCACTAAACGCCCTGCCGCACAGCCTGCGGGCAACAGCGCAATGGGCGATGCGCTGGCTGCCGCATTCAGTAAAAAACGCTAACAGCTCCACGGGCGGATCGGCCGATCCGCCCTCTTTGCAACGATCTGCTGCCATATGCAGTGCCAACATTGCGCCATATCAATACCATCGATAATCACTCTCATTAAAATTCTCATTGGATGATTATCACTCATTTTTATCTACATGGCGGGCACAGGCATGCAACTGATACCAAAACAGCGTTATCGCATTCTTCGTTTTTCTCCCGAGGTTAGTCCGGTATTCCGCCAGAAACTGATGGCCCTGGGCTTACTGCCCGGTTCAACATTTCAACTGGTTCGCATCGCACCGCTCGGCGATCCGCTACAAATTAAAACGCCGCGCATCAGCCTGATGCTGCGGAAGAAAGATCTTGCCCTGCTTCAGCTTGAAAGCCTTGCGGCCGCCGGGGCAGAAATATGAGACCCTGTACTATCGCACTCACCGGTAACCCAAATGTGGGTAAAACCACCCTTTTTAATCAGCTGACCGGATCGCGGCAGCGGGTCGGTAACTGGGCGGGTGTCACCGTTGAACGCAAGGAAGGCATGTTCAGCACCCCACAGCATCAGGTGCGACTGGTGGATCTTCCCGGTACCTACTCACTCACCACGCTGTCCACGCAGGCGTCGCTGGACGAGCAGATTGCCTGCCATTACCTGCTCAGCGGAGAAGCGGAGCTGGTGATTAACGTGGTGGATGCCAGTAATCTGGCGCGCAATCTTTATCTCACCACCCAGCTGCTGGAAATGGGGCAGCCCTGCATCGTTGCGCTGAATATGCTGGATATCGCCGAGCGCCAGCAGATTCATATTGATAGCAACGCGCTCTCGCTGGCGCTGGGTTGCCCGGTGATACCGCTGATCTCCACCCGTGGCAAGGGCATCGATGCGCTGAAACAGGCTATCGATCGCCACGATCGGACCGGGCCAGAGCTGATCGTTGACTACCCGCAACCGCTACAGGAGGCAATCGGTCGCCTTGTCGCCGCGCAGCCGGAAGCATTACCGGACAAACAAAAGCGCTGGCTGGCGCTGCAAATGCTGGAGGGCGATATCTGGAGCCGGCAGCAGGCCGGAGAAGCCACCACGCTACTTGCGGATCTCCTCCTTAACCTCGGTGACGATGCCGCGCAGTCCATTGCCAGCAGCCGTTACCAGAAAATCGATGCGCTGTGCATTGATGCCATTGCCCACGGTACAACCGGTACCAGTTTTTCGCAGCGGCTCGACCAGTTGGTAATGAACCGCTGGCTGGGGCTGCCGATATTTTTCCTGGTGATGTATCTGATGTTCTTTATGGCGATCAACCTGGGCGGCGCGCTGCAGCCGCTGTTCGATCTCGGTTCCGCCGCCATTTTTATTCAGGGTACCCAGTGGCTGGGCGCCACTCTGCATTTTCCGGACTGGCTGACGCTGTTCCTCGCTCAGGGAGTCGGCGGCGGAATCAATACGGTGATGCCGCTGGTACCGCAGATTGGCTTGATGTTTCTGTTTTTGTCGCTGCTGGAAGACTCCGGCTATATGGCGCGTGCCGCCTTCGTGATGGATCGCCTGATGCAGGCGCTGGGGCTACCCGGTAAATCCTTTGTACCGCTAATTGTCGGCTTTGGCTGTAACGTTCCCTCTGTGATGGGAGCCCGTACGCTCGATGCACCACGCGAACGCTTAATGACCGTCCTGATGGCTCCGTTTATCTCCTGCGGTGCGCGTCTGGCAATTTTCGCCGTTTTCGCCGCGGCTTTCTTTGGTCAACACGGTGCACTCATTGTCTTCAGCCTTTACGTTTTGGGCATTGTGGTCGCTATTCTGACCGGGCTGGTGCTGAAACATACGCTGATGCGCGGTACCGCCAGCCCGTTTGTCATGGAGCTACCGGTCTGGCACATTCCGCATCTGAAAAGCCTGCTGCTGCAAAGCTGGCAGCGTCTGCGCGGTTTCGTACTTCGTGCTGGCAAGGTAATCGTGCTGGTCAGCATGCTGATTGGAGCACTGAATAGCTTTTCGTTAAGCGGAGAACCCGTCAGCGATTTGAACCGGTCCGCCCTTGCCAGCGTTAGCCGCACGCTAACGCCGCTGCTTTCCCCAATCGGCGTGACGGACGATAACTGGCAGGCGACCGTCGGCCTGCTAACCGGTGCCATGGCGAAAGAAGTCGTGGTCGGCACGCTGAATACGCTGTACACCGCAGAAGCTATCCAACATCAGCCGTTTGATGCTGCGGAGTTCAGCCTCTCCCACCAGCTGTTAGAAGCCCTTAATGAAACCTGGCAGGGGGTGAAAAGCACCTTCAGCGTGAGCGTACTCGCTAACCCGATTGAAGCCAGCAAAGGTGATGCTGAAATGGCCGGCGGCGCAATGGGGACCATGCACAGTAAATTTGTCAGCGACGCTGCGGCCTACAGCTATCTGATTTTTGTTCTGCTGTATGTTCCCTGCGTATCGGTAATGGGCGCAATCGCTCGTGAAAGCAGCAGCCGCTGGATGCTGTTTTCCATTTTCTGGGGGCTGGATCTCGCCTGGTCGCTGGCTGCGATGTTTTATCAGTTCGCCAGCTTTCGACAGCACCCGGAGAGCAGTAGCCTCATTATCGCTATTGTCGTACTGGTCAATATCGTGGTGCTGGCGCTGCTGCGCAGGGTAAAACTTAAACCGATGGCGATCCCGGTTAAAAATATTACCAGCGCCTGTAAAGGCTGCGAGCAGAGTAAAAACTGCCATTAATATTCTGCGGCGAGCAGGACAGAGAAGGTTGCGAATCTGATACCAGAGTCTACAGTGAAAAATAACGACCGAACTCTTCGCCAGCGGTGGTTCGTTCACAACACATGGATATCATCACTAGCTTAATCGATCGCATCTATGACGCTTCATTTCCCCCCGCCGCGCTGAAGCGGTTGCGCGCGCTGATTGACGATTCGCGCGAGCGCATTCGCTATCGGCGCAAGCCGCACTGGGATGACTTCTTTATCAGTATGCCACCCGCTACCGATCTGAGTGCCGTCACCCGCCCGCGTACCTCTCCACTGCTGACGCCGTTCACACTGGCCGATAGTGAAACGCGCTTTGTCTGGACAACCTTTAGCGCTGACCAGATTGACCTCAATTTTGCCAACCCGGAAGTGCTGATCGACATGATGTCCGTGCTACTGGACTATCTACAAAAAGGTGCAGATTCCGTGCGGCTGGATGCGGTTGGCTATATGTGGAAAACCCCCGGCACTCCCTGCATCCACCTGGAAAAAACTCACTGGCTGGTTAAGCTGATGCGTGCCGTTGCCGATGAGGTCGCACCGGGTACGGTGATCCTGACGGAAACTAATGTGCCGCACAAAGACAATATCAGCTACTTTGGCAGCGGCACGGATGAAGCGCAGATGGTTTACCAGTTCTCGCTGCCGCCGCTGGTACTGCACGCCATCCATTACGGATCGTCACGCGCCCTGAGGCAGTGGGCCGCATCGCTTGATGCCAACAGCGGTAGTACCACCTTTTTTAACTTCCTTGCTTCTCACGACGGTATCGGCCTGAACCCGCTGCGCGGTATTCTGCCGGAAACCGAGATCGTCTCACTGGTACGCGATCTGGCAAACGAAGGCGCGCTGATCTCCTATAAAAACAATCCCGACGGAACCACCAGCCCATACGAAATTAACGTCACCTACATGGATGCGCTCAATAAGAAGGATGACAATGACGATACCCGCCTGCGGCGCTTTATGTTGGCACACGCGTTGCTGCTGGCGTTTCCCGGCGTACCCGCGGTCTATGTGCAAAGTCTGCTGGGCTCTCGGAACGATGTCGATGGGGTCAGACGAGCCGGTTACAACCGGGCCATCAACCGCGAGAAGTATCCTCTTGAAGCCATTGAGCATGCGCTAACGGATACCGGGACGCTGCGGCATCGGGTGTTTAATGCGATGCGTGAATTGATTCAGGTTCGCCAGCGGCAGCCCGCTCTCCATCCCGATAATCCGTTAAAAATTCTGGAAAGTGAAAACACTCTGTTGGTGATGGTACGTGAAGCACAAAACGCCGGGGACACCCTGCTGTGCATCTATAATCTGAGTGAAAAGGTGATGCGCTGTGCGCTGCCGGATGACAGGCCGTACCGCAATGTGATTGGGAACAGATCCACAAAGCGGGGCCGCTCGATCTGGCCCCGTGGGGATATTACTGGCTGCAGGCGGTATAACGCGCCATGCTGCGGGACTTATTTATAAACTTCAGCTTCTGCCAGCATGCGGCCACGCTGTTCGGCGGCGACAATCACATAGTAACGGCCGCCTAATTTATCCGCCTTGGCAGACAGATCGGCTTTAGCATCCATTGGCGCACTGGTGCCGGTAGTGGTAATCACGCCAATCTTATCCAGGTTCATATCCTGAACCTGCTGACGGCTGATTTCCTCGGCCGCTGAAGCGTTAAACGCTAAGGTTGCGGTAAAGAGTAATGCAGTAACAGAAATAATTTTTTTCATGATTTGTCCTCTCCATAGGCTATCGGTATCCGATTAGTCCGGCAGCGCGAATCCTCCCACGCAGCCTAACTCATTATTGACCGGATCTGACAGACAAACCAACCGGATAACCTACGATATTGTGGACAAAAAGTGGCATTTACCTTTCTACTACTCGTTCGCCTTTTACACTCGCCTTTATTGGCTGTCTGCTAAATAAAGCATGGGTTATCGTAAAGTTAAATCCTCTGGTGGATAATTATATTATTTTTTAAAATCAATAATATATCTACAGAAAGCTTCCGGGTGAGAAATAAACGGCGCGTGCGCGGCTTTTTCCATAATAACGCTGGAACTGGCTGGCCAAAGCATATCCAGCAGTGGGGCGACCTTACGCGGTACCAGGCCATCAAGTTTGCCGTACACACGCAGCAGCGGAAGATTCAGTGAAATCAGGTCCGTTCTTAAATCAACATCCCTGAGTATTTCCAGCCCGGCATTCAACACCTCAACGGACGGCATCGGATGATCCAGTACGACGCTTTTCAGCGCGCGGGCGTCCTGTCGGGCGCTTTCGGTTCCCAGAGTTTGCAGGGCAAGGAAGCGTTCAACCGTCCGCTGAAAATCTTCACTGAGCTGCTGTTGAAAACCGCTCAGCGTTTCAGGCCGAATACCCGGCCACGCTTCTGCGGCGCTAAACCGTGGTGATGACGCTACCGTAATCAGTGCTTCAACCCTGTCGGGGTGCTGGAGCGCGAGCCTGCTGGCAACCAGCCCACCCAGCGACCAGCCGAGCCACACCGCCTTTTCAGGTGCCTGTGGCAGTAATGATGCCACCATCTCGTCCAGCGATATCGCCCGGAAACCCTGGCTGCGGCCATAGCCCGGCAGATCCACCAGGTGCAGACAAAAATGCGCACTGAGTCGATCGATAATGCAATGCCACACGCTGGCATTCAGCCCCCATCCGTGCAGCAGCACAAGATGACGATCTCCCTGGCCAATGGTCTCCCAGTAAAGCGGCTTCATAGGTTATGGTCCTGTGTTTTACGTCGATGAGGTGATCATGCTACCAATGCCAGCCGCCTGTTGGCTATGCCAGATGCCGCTGAATCTGGCGCACCACGGCGTGTGCAGCGTCTGCCTGCGCCCTTTACTGCGGCAATACCCTGCCTGCCCACGCTGCGGTTTAGCCAGCGGCCATTCATCCCGCCCGTGCGGACGCTGCCTGCTGCGCCCACCGCCCTGGCAGCATCTGCTGGCCGTCACGCCGTGGCAACCGCCGCTGAAAATCTTAGTCAACCGGTTGAAATTTTATCGTGCCACCGCACAGGCGGTGATGCTGGCGCGTCTGATTTTGCTAAGGTGGTTAGATGCACATCGTAATAACGGGCTGTTACGCCCTGATTTGTTACTGTGCGTACCGCTGCATTCCCGCAGAGCGTGGCAGCGTGGCTATAATCAGTTAGATGATATGGCGCAGAACCTGGCCCACTGGACACGCTGCCGCTATGACCATCGGGGCCTGATACGCATCCGCAAAGGTAAAATCCAGCACCGCCTGAACGCGCTGGCTCGCCGCCGTAACCTGCGCGGTGCTTTTCGGGTCATGGCTGAGGTCAGCGGGTGTCACATTGCTCTGTTGGATGATGTGGTAACAACCGGCAGCACGGTTGCCGAGATCGCCCGTATGCTGCTGGCCGCCGGCGCCGCCAGCGTACAGATATGGTGCCTGTGCCGAACCTTGTAGCGGGTCGGCGATGGGCGTATTATAACCAATGAATTTTGTTAACTATTGAGCAATCGCCATGATCGTTATTACTGACTCTGCACAAGAGCACTTTGCAAAACTGCTGTCAAAGCAGGAAGATGGCACCCAGATTCGCGTATTCGTTATTAACCCGGGTACGCCCACCGCCGAGTGCGGCGTTTCCTACTGCCCGCCCGATGCAGTAGAAGCAAACGATACTGAACTGAAGTTTGACAAGCTGTCGGCATTCGTTGACGAGCTCAGCGCACCGTACCTGGAAGACGCCGAGATCGATTTCGTTACCGATAATCTCGGCTCACAGCTGACGCTGAAAGCGCCAAACGCCAAAATGCGTAAAGTGAGTGATGATGCCCCTCTGGTTGAGCGCGTTGAGTATCTGCTTCAGGCGCAAATCAACCCACAGCTGGCCAGCCACGGCGGTAAAGTTTCGCTGATGGAAATCACCGACGAAGGCTTCGCCATTCTGCAGTTCGGTGGCGGCTGTAACGGCTGTTCCATGGTTGACGTCACGCTGAAAGAAGGGATTGAGAAAGAGATGCTGCAGGCCTTCCCTGAACTCAAAGGCGTGCGCGATCTGACCGAACATCAGCGCGGTGAGCATTCATTCTACTGATCGAAGCCGGTTTTTTTCTTTCCCCGGGCGGCCTCATGGCCGCCTTTTTATTCACACCCTCGCTATTTCGCTCAATTTTCCATCTCAAAAAAGTTCGTTATACAGAAAGAGCCTAACGCAGGTTTAGCTATAGATCTTTCAGCTTACACGTGTACACTGAAATTTCCTTTCGTAACCCGGGTGAAAGCATTATCTATGAATAATATAAGAGTGGTTATTACTGGCATGGGGCTAACAGGCCCTCTGGGAAACGGCGTGAACGGCAGCTGGCAGCGTCTGGTTGCAGGTAAGTCAGGTGTTTCTGCACTTCCTGCAGATGCCTACGGCGACACTGCCATACGCGTGGGTGGACAGGTTCCCGATGTGAATCAGGACCCTGAGTATGGCTTAGATCTTGATGCTTTAATCCCGCAGAAAGAACAGCGAAAATCCGATCGTTTTATTCATCTGGCGCTGGCCGCTGCCGAAGAAGCGGTCAACCAGGCTAACCTGCGTAACCTTAGCGAAGAGGCACAGGTGCGGGTTGCCACAATTATTGCCACCGGTATTGGCGGCTTCCACGCTATCAGTAATGCGGTAAAAACCGTGGCGGAAAAAGGCAGTCGTCGCCTCTCCCCCTTCACGATTCCTTCGTTTATTGCCAACCTTGCCGCGTCACAGGTAGCGATAAAATATGGCTTTAAAGGCATGCTGGGCACGCCGGTTTCCGCCTGTGCCGCCAGCATTCAGAGCATTGGCGATGGCCTGCGCGCCATTCGCTGTGGTGAAGCCGATATCGCCGTGGTCGGCGGCAGTGAGTCCTGCATCAATCCGGTTTCGCTGGGCGGTTTCCAGGCCGCGCGCGCACTTTCCACCGCCTGGAACGCGCAGCCGGAACGTGCATCAAGACCGTTTGATGCCGGACGAGACGGGTTCGTGATGGGTGAAGGAGCAGGCATGCTGGTGCTGGAAGAGCTCGAGCACGCTCGCCAGCGCGGCGCAACCATCCTCGGAGAGGTTGTTGGCTACGGTACCACCTCGGATGCTTATCACATTACCTCCGGGCCGGAAGATGGCGAAGGCGCAGTCAGAGCGATGCAAATTGCTCTCGCGCAGGCGAAGCTAACCGGCAGTGATATCGACTATGTTAATGCTCATTCCACCTCAACCCCGGTGGGCGATCTGGCAGAAATTAACGCGCTGCTGAAAGTGCTGGGGGAAGGCGCCAAAACTGCGATTTCGTCCACCAAGTCGGCTACCGGTCATCTGCTGGGTGCGGCCGGGGCGGTAGGTTCGATCTTCTCTCTGATGGCAATACGCCAGCAGATAGCACCACCGTCGCTAAATGTTGAGCGGCTGGATGACGCAGCGAAAAAATTAAACGTGGTGCGGAATACAGCAAGCCCGATGGCGATCTACACCGCACTGGTAAACGGATTTGGCTTCGGCGGCGTTAATGCCTCGGTAATATTTAAAGCCTTTAAAGAGTAATCTGCGCGGCCGCCTCCGCCATGCTAAGTGGCAGAGGTGGCGACTCAGGCGGTTTTTCCTGCTCTGCGGCGTCGATCGAGGTCGCTAATCAACCGGTTAATCCCTTCATCAGCAAACATCTCCTCCACGCTGAGGCTGAGTTTTCTGCGCCAGTTGGGGTACTGATCGGTGGTACCGGGAACATTGACCGGCTTCGCCATATCCAGCCAGTCCTCAGGTTGCAGGCCCAGCAGCGCGCTGTTGCTGTCGGCAATATAGCGCTGCATCCCGCGATTCAGCGTAGCGTCCATTTCACGTTTATCCGCCCGCTTAGCATAGCGCTTTGGTACGCAGCCGAAGCGGTGTAATGCATCCAGCAGTGCCTGCTTCTGCTTCGCACGGTCGGCAAACAGCCCGCTCAATATCACTTTATCCGGATACAGGCCCAGCGTTTCCCCCAGGGTTAAGTCGCCCACGTTCCAGAAGCCGCGCAGCGTCGGCAGATCGTGGGTGGTGGCGCTGGCCATGGACTGCCGCGGCCAGTCGGCTGGTGCACGCCAGGTGTCTTTATCCTGCTGTTCGAAGTACAGCACCTTCCACGAATAGATCCCGCTGTCACGCAGCTTACCGACGATTTCAGCCGGAACGGTACCCAGATCCTCACCGATCACCATGCACTGGTGGCGCTCGCTTTCCAGCGCGAGGATCGCCATCAGATCGTCTACCGGATAGTAAACGTACGCGCCGAAATTAGCGGTTTCACCATAGGGTATCCACCACAGACGCAGCAGCGACATCACATGATCGATACGCAGCGCGCCGCAGCTGGCCATATTGGCCCGCAGCAGATCGATAAAGGGCTGATAGCCGCGGGCCGCCATCACATTCGGGTCCATCGGCGGCAGCCCCCAGTTTTGCCCCAGCGGCCCGAGAATATCCGGCGGAGCACCTACCGATGCCTTCAGACAATACAGCTCGCGATCGCACCAGGTTTCCGAACCGCCCTCGGCAACGCCAACCGCGAGGTCACGATAAAGGCCAATCGGCATGCCCTGCTGCTGGCTGAACTGCCAGCATTCATCAAACTGGCAGTGCGCCAGCCACTGCAACCACAGCCAGAAGCGCACCTCGTCCTCGTGGCGCTGGCAGAACTGCTGTACCGCATCGCTGTCGCCATGCTGCCAGGCTTCCGGCCACACCGGCCAGCCCCAGCGACTGGCATCCTCTTGCAGCATATAAGCGTGGATAGCATCGTAGGCTGCCTGGTTAAACAGGCTTTCCCCACCGCAGGTAATAAACTGCTCGAATTCCAGACGCATCCGGTCCTCAGGCAGCCGGCTGCTGAAGTGCTGCCACGCATAGCGCAGGCCCTGAATTTTCAGCGAGCCGACCGGGCCATAGTCTACCCAGTCGGCTTCACGTACCGCCGCCAGCGTGGCCTGGGTTTCGCTCTGCTGCCACCAGCGCTGTGCTTCCTCGCTCTGCTGGAAATCAACTATCGCCGCAACGTCGATGTACATCACGTTCAGCCAGCGACGGGAAGACGGGCTGTACGGACTGGCATTCTCCGGCGCGGCCGGATACAGGGCATGAACGGGATTCAGACCGATAAATGCACCGCCGCGCTGCGCCACTTCGCCGACCATCCGCTTCAGATCGCCAAAGTCGCCCATCCCCCAGTTGTGGGCGGAACGCAGAGTGTAAAGCTGGACGCAGGAGCCCCACAGCTTCTCACCGTGCTTCAGGGCGGCTGGCTCATAGCAGCGCTTCGGCGCGATAATCACCCGGCACAGCCACTGCTTTTTCCCCTGGCTGAGCAGCAGCTGATGGTAGCCGTTCGGCAGGCGTGACGGCAGTGTCAGCGTTTCTCCCGCCGCGACTCGCCCGTGAAACTCTTTGCCCTTTTCCGTATGAAAATGCCACTGGTACTCGCCGCTGCCGCCAATACTCAGCCGCTGCTCGCGTTTGCTGAGCAGTACTTTGCACGGCGGCAGCGGCACACGATCGGCTTTTGGCACCTCGTGCATCGCCGCCAGCAGCTTTTGCCGCGTCGCCAGCGGAATCACTTCCGGCTCGCCTTTGGCGTTGATGTATTCCGCTGCGATACCTGCGGCAGCGGCGGCTTGTTCAAATTGCTGATGATCCATAGGCTTTCCTTAGCGTTTTGCCTGCCAGATGCGCTGCCGATAGTCGCGGATTGAACGATCGGAGCTGAACATTCCGGTACGCGCGGTGTTGAGAATGGCCGAGCGGCTCCAGGCTTCCTGGTCACGATACAGTGCTTCCACCCGTAGCTGCGCCTCGCAGTAGCTGGCAAAGTCCGCCAGCACCAGCCACGGATCGCCCCCCTTCGTCAGGCTGTGCAGCATCATATCGAAGGCGTGTTTATCGCCGCCGCTAAAGAAGCCGTTCTCCAGCTCTTTCAGCAGGCTGTCCAGGTGCTTATCTTTTTTGCGCAGCTTCAGCGGATCGTAGCCTCCAGCCTTCAGCGCCTTCACGTCATCCACGCGGTTGCCGAAAATAAAGATGTTCTCTTCGCCGACCTGCTCGGCAATCTCAACGTTAGCGCCGTCCATCGTGCCGACAGTCAGCGCGCCGTTCAGCGCCAGCTTCATATTGCCGGTACCGGAAGCCTCATAGCCCGCCGTGGAGATCTGCTCGGAAAGATCCGCTGCCGGGATCATCAGCTCCGCCGCCGTAATGCGGTAGTCAGGGATAAACACCACTTTCAGCTTATCGCCGATCAGCGGATCGTTATTGATCTTCTCTGCCACCTTGTTGATAGCAAAGATAATGTTTTTCGCCAGGTAGTAGCCCGGTGCGGCTTTGGCACCGAACAGGAAGACCCTCGGCACCCAGTCCTGCTTCGGATTGTCGCGCAGCCGCTTATAGCAGGAGAGGATATGCATCAGCCCCAGATGCTGGCGCTTATATTCGTGCAGGCGCTTAATCTGCACGTCGAACAGGGCGTCCGGGCTAACCACAATGCCGGTGCGCTGCTTGATGTAAGCCGCCAGGCGCACTTTATTATCGTGCTTAATCTGGCGATAGCGCTGGCGGAAGGCCTTGTCATCGGCGTACTTCTCCAGCCCGCGCAGGGCATCCAGATTGTCGGCCCACTCTTCTTTCAGCGTCTCGTCGATCAGCGCAGACAGCGCCGGGTTACACTGTTTCAGCCAGCGGCGCGGCGTAATGCCGTTGGTGACGTTATGGAATTTCTCCGGCCACAGCTGGTGATATTCGGGGAACAGATCCTTGACCACCAGATCGGAGTGCAGCGCCGCCACGCCGTTAACGGCAAAGCCGCTGACCACGCAAAGGTTCGCCATACGCACCTGTTTATCATGGACGATTGCCAGCTTTGCCCAGACTTTTTCATCCCCCGGCCACTGCTTCTCAACCTGCTTTTTAAAGCGGCGATCGATCTCTTTGATCAGCGTGAAGTGGCGCGGCAGCAGGCTACGGATTAATCGCTCATCCCAGCGCTCCAGCGCCTCAGGCATCAGAGTGTGGTTGGTGTAGGCAAAAGTTTTGCTGACGATAGCCCAGGCGTCGTCCCAGCCGAGCTGGTGCTCATCAATCAGCACCCGCAGCATTTCCGGGATAGCAATGGTCGGGTGGGTGTCGTTGAGCTGAATCACTTCATAATCCGGCAGCTCGTGCAGTTTGCGGCCGGCCTGGTGATGGCGGCGCAGAATGTCGGCCACCGAGCAGGCGCACTGGAAATACTGCTGCATCAGGCGCAGGCGCTTGCCTTCCTGATGGTTATCATTCGGATAAAGCACTTTGGTCAGCTTCGCGGCATCAATGCCCTGCTGTTCCGCCTTGAGGAATTTGCCGTCGTTGAACAGGGTGAGATCGAACGGATGGGCATGCGCCGCCTGCCACAGGCGCAGCGGCTGCGTCACACCGTTACGATAGCCGGTGACCGGCAGATCCCACGCCTCGCCGAGCAGGGTAAAAGCCGGCTGCCAGCTAAAGCCGCCGGAACTATTCTTCACCACCTTACCGCCGATGCCGACATTCACATCCAGCGCCGCATTATGGCGGAACCACGGATAGCTCTCACGGTGCCAGTCGTCCGGAGCCTCTTTCTGCTGGCCGTCGGCAAACGACTGCCGGAACAGGCCATACTGATAGTTAAGGCCGTATCCGGTTGCCGACTGCCCTACCGTGGCCATGGAGTCAAGATAACAGGCCGCAAGCCGTCCCAGCCCGCCGTTGCCCAGCGCCGGATCGACCTCTTCTTCCAGCAGTTCGCTCAGGTCACGCTGGTGTTCCGCCAGTGCGGCTTTCACCTCGTCATACCAGCCGAGATTCAGCAGGTTATTACCGGTCAGTCGTCCAATCAGAAATTCCATCGAGATATAGTTAACGTGCCGCTGCTTTTTATCCACTTTTGCCACCGGCTGCGCCGCCAGCAGTTCGGCCAGCGCACCGCTAATCGCCTGCCACCACTGCTGAGAATTCATCTCAGCGGCGGAGGAATAGCCCAGATGCTGCCACTGACGCGTCAGAGCCGCGTCAAAACGTGCTTTATTGAATTGCTGTTGCGACATAACTTCCCTCACAAAATGGTTTCAAATTGACCAACTACCGTCATGACCCGAAATACTGTGATAAACCGATGCGCACATGCTAACGACGCCGGATGACAGGGCATCATCCCAGGGCAATTTTTACCAGGGAGGAGCCGTGGGGCGTAGGTGAAAATGTGATCGCCAGCACCTTAAAGTTAAGACGCCAATGCGAAAAAAAGCTCATCGCATAATGCGATGAGCAAATAAAAAAACAAGAATGACAATCAGAGGGTATATAGCTTGCCGGACACGCGGCCCGGATGAAACGCACAATCAATCGGCAAAGCGCACTGCCTGGCTAAAAAAAGGTGAGGGAGGTGTGTGTTAAAAGTGATGCGATATAATTAAGTATGAGTCAATTCATTAATCGCGCCAGTATCTCACGATGTAAAAAATCATAAGGAAATGTGATGCAGTGCAACTTACAGAACGTCCATTTACACTGCGTCTTGCAATACACGTTATCCTGGTCAAAGGTACTTTAATTACACGCTGCGAAATAATTCATTTTATTTCTTCTTTCGCCATCACATAGTGAAGTGTTCGCCATGCTGATACCCTCAAAACTAAGCAGACCGCTAAGGTTAGAGAATACGCTGGTACGCGATCGCCTAATCGCCAGGCTGGCCAACAGCCATCTGTACCGTTTGGTGTTGGTCACCAGTCCGGCAGGCTACGGTAAAACCACACTGATGGCCCAGTGGGCAGCGGGGAAAAATAGCCTGGGCTGGTATTCCCTCGATGAGAGCGATAACTATCCCGAACGCTTTGCCAATTATTTTATGGCGGCCATTCAACAGGCGACCGGCGGCCACTGCGTGCGCAGTGAAGCCCTGGCGCAGAAACGTCAGTATGCTTCACTCAATGCGCTGTTCTCGCAGCTGTTTATTGAGCTGGCCGAATGGCAGACGCCACTCACCATTGTGATTGACGATTATCACCAGTTGAATAATGACGTGATCCATCAGGCGATGCGCTTTTTCCTGCGTCATCAGCCGGAAAACCTGACGCTGGTGATCCTTTCCCGCAACCTGCCATCGTTAGGCATTGCCAATCTGCGCGTGCGCGAGCAGCTGCTGGAAATTAACAGCCAGTCGCTGGCCTTTACCCATGAAGAGACACGTGCGTTTTTCGCCGGCCGCCTGCAGCAGCCGATAGCCGAACAGGAGTCACAGCGGCTGTGTGATGAAGTGGCCGGATGGGCCACCGCACTGCAGCTCATCG
The DNA here is from genome assembly GCF_059420805.1 of Erwinia sp. GW821-FHT03D09. Lineage (NCBI taxonomy): Bacteria > Pseudomonadati > Pseudomonadota > Gammaproteobacteria > Enterobacterales > Erwiniaceae > Erwinia > Erwinia sp. GW821-FHT03D09. The sequence goes on along the minus strand of NZ_JBWKUK010000002.1, from coordinate 196,619 downwards.
CTCTCTCCGCCCGCCAGTCCAATACGCCAACCCATCAGTCCGCCCAGCGTCTGGCCGGGATCAACGCCAGCCATCTGGCGGATTATCTGGTGGATGAAGTACTGGACTGCGTGGATGACGCCACGCGAAACTTCCTGCTGCGCAGTTCGGTACTACGCTCCATGAACGACGGGCTGATTGCCCGCCTGACCAGCGAAGAGTGCGGCCAGCGGCGGCTGGAGGAGACTGAACGTCAGGGGCTGTTTATTCAGAGGATGGACGAACGTGGCGAATGGTTTAACTTCCACCCGCTGTTTGCCTCTTTCCTGCGCCAGCGCTGCCAGTGGGAGCTGGGCAGCGAACTGCACGCCATTCACCGTGCCGCCGCTGAAGGCTGGATGGCGCAGGGTTACGCCGGCGAGGCGATTCATCATGCGCTGGAGGCGGAGGATATCCCGCTGCTGCGCGACATCCTGCTGCGCCACGCGTGGACCCTGTTTAACCACAGCGAACTGACGCTGCTGGAAAAAGGCTTACAGGCGCTACCCTGGAAACAGCTGGTTGAGAATCCCCGGCTGATCCTGCTGCAGGCGTGGCTGGCGCAGAGTCAGCACCGTTACAACGAAGTCTATCGCCTGCTGGCGCGCACAGAGCAGGAAATGGCGCTGGAGCAGGTAGTGGTGGACGATCTACTCAGCGCTGAATTTAACGCGCTGCGTGCGCAGGTGGCGATCAACGCCGGTCGCCCGGATGAAGCCGACCGCCTGGCGCTGCTGGCGTTAGATACCCTGCCGCTGAGCTGCGCCTTCAGCCGTATCGTCGCCACCTCGGTGCGCGGCGAAGTGTTGCACTGTCGGGGGGAGCTGGCGATGGCGCTGATGATGATGCAGCAGACTGCGCAGATGGCACGGCAGGAGAACGTCTGCCACTACGCGCTGTGGGCGCTGCTGCAGCAAAGCGAGATTCTGATTGCCCAGGGCTATCTGCAAACGGCCTGGGATACGCAGGAGCAGGCTTTCCGCCTGATTGCGGAAGAAGGGCTGGAACAGCTGCCAATGCATGAATTCCTGCTGCGCCTGCGCGCGCAGCTGTTGCTCTCGTGGGCTCATCTGGATGACGCGGAGAAAGCTGCCCGCGCCGGGCTGAAGGTGCTGGAGAACTTCCATCCGCAGCAGCAGCTGCAGTGCCTGTCGGTGCTGGCGAAATGTGCCCTGGCGCGTGGCGATCTGGATAACGCCCGCCGCTATCTGACCCGCTGTGAGAATCTGCTCAGCAACGGCCACTACCACAGCGACTGGGTCACCAACGCCGATGAAGCGCGGGTGATCTACTGGCAGATGACCCACGACGTCACCACCGCTGGCAGCTGGCTGGGCCTGACCCTGAAACCGGCGGATGCGGATAATCACTTCCTGCAGGGACAGTGGCGCAATATCGCCCGTGCGCAGATCCTGCTCGGGCAGTTCAGCCAGGCGGAAGTGGTGCTGGATGAACTGAATGATAATGCCCGCCGCCTGCTGCTCACCAGCGATTTAAACCGCAATCTGCTGCTGGCCAACGCGCTCTACTGGCGGGAAGGCCGTAAAGCCGAAGCGCAGCAGGCGCTGATTGAGGCGCTTACCCTGGCCAACCGCACCGGTTTTATCAGCCACTTTGTGATTGAAGGCGAGCCGATGGCACAGCAGCTCCGCCAGCTGTTGCAGCTCAACACATTACCGGAAATGGAACAGCGGCGCGCTCAGCGCATCCTGCGCGATATTAATCAGCACCATCGCCACAAGTTTGCCCACTTCGACGAAAGCTTTGTCACCCGACTGCTCACCCATCCGCAGGTGCCGGAGCTGATCCGCACCAGCCCGCTGACCCAGCGCGAGTGGCAGGTTTTGGGGCTGATTTATTCCGGCTACAGCAACGAGCGCATCGCGGGCGAGCTGGACGTGGCGGCCACCACCATCAAAACCCATATCCGCAATCTGTATCAGAAGCTTGGCGTGGTACATCGTCAGGAGGCGGTACAGCAGGCACAGCAGCTGCTGCAGCTGATGGGGATGGGCGTAAGTCCCTGACAAAGAAACCGGGCCGAACGGTTTACGTCGGCCCGGCTGCTGTCAGTATCCTGCCGTTAAATCATCAATCGTACGCGGATCGGAAGCGCCATAACGCATACCGTCCGGCCCCAGCATAATGCTCTGGGTGCTGCCCATCGCCGGCATCACCTTCACCTGCTGGCCCTTCTCACCCAGCAGCTTCAGCGTGTCCGGGCTGAAACCCTTCTCCACCCGCAGCTGATCCGGCAGCCACTGATGGTGAAAGCGCGGCGCGTTGGTGGCTTCCGCCACGTTCATACCAAAATCGATGCTGTTAACCACCATTTGCAGCACGGTCGTGATAATACGGCTGCCGCCCGGGCTGCCTGTGACCAGCCAGGTTTTACCGTCTTTCGCCACGATGGTCGGCGACATGGAAGAGAGCGGGCGCTTATACGGCTGCACCGCATTGGCCTCACCACCGACCAGGCCATACACATTTGGCGTGCCGGGCTTGGCGGAGAAGTCATCCATCTCGTTATTCAGCAAAATGCCGCTGTCGCTGGCAACGATGCCGCTGCCGAAGTTGGTGTTCAGCGTGTAGGTCACCGCCACCGCATTGCCGTCTTTATCCACCACCGAGAAATGCGTAGTCTGATCGCTTTCATACGGGGCCAGCTTGCCCGGCTTGATCTCCGACGACGGACGCGCCTTCGCCAGGTCGATCTGCTGCGCCAGGGTTTTCGCATAGGCTTTGCTGGTCAGCGCCTGGGTCGGCACCTTAACGAACTCCGGGTCGCCGAGATATTCCGAGCGGTCGGCGTAAGCATATTTCTCCGCTTCCGCCATCACCTGGATCGCATCGGCGCTACCGAAGCCCATCTTCGCCAGGTCAAAATTTTCCAGAATATTCAGGATCTGCACGATGTGAATACCGCCAGAGGACGGCGGTGGCATGGAATAAACTTCGTAGCCGCGATAGCTGCCGCTGATCGGTTTACGCTCGATGGCACGGTAGTTGGCCAGGTCCGCTTTGCCAATCAGTCCACCGTGCTGCTCCATTTCTGCCGCGATTTGATCGGCAATTTTCCCTTTATAAAACGCATCCGGCCCCTGGCGGGAAATCAGCTCCAGGCTGTTCGCCAGATTATGCTGCACCAGTTTGTCGCCTTTCTGCCAGGGCGTGCCGTCAGCCTTGAAGAAGATGGCCTTGCTGTTCGGGTGGCTGAGCAATACCTCTTTGCCGTACACGCTGAGATCGTCGGCCAGCGATTCATTCACCACAATGCCTTTGCGCGCCAGCTCCAGAGCGGGCTGGATGAGCGTGCTCAGCGGCAGCGTACCGTACTTTTGGTTCGCCAGAGAGAAGCCCGCCACCGTGCCGGGAACGCCGGACGCCAGGTGGGAGATCAGCGATTTTTTACTGTCGGCATTGCCCTGCGCATCAAGGAACATATCGCGGCTGGCGCGAGCCGGTGCCATTTCACGGAAATCAATCGAAGTGGTAGTGCCGGAAGCGGTACGCAGCATCATAAAGCCGCCACCGCCCAGATTACCCGCCTGCGGATGGGTCACGGCCAGCGCATAGCCGACGGCCACCGCCGCATCCACCGCGTTACCGCCCTGTTCGAGGATCCTCACACCCACCGCCGTGGCGGTAGCGTCCACCGACGCCACCATGCCGTGCGCCGCTTTCACCGGATGGAAGGTATCCGTTCCTACCCCGTAGGATACCGCTGCCACTGCCGGTGCGGGCTGTGCCGTCGGCGTGTCGGTGGGGACTGCACCCGCACCCTGCCAGACCAGTAACCCAGCCAGCAGCGACCAGGACAGGCGACGCATCTTACCTTGTGTCATCATTGTTACATCCTTTAAGTTTAATTACGTTATGTTTGCCATTGATAAATATGCACCAAAACGACAGGTTCGTGAACTTTGCCTGAAATCAGGAGTACTCCTGGCCTCAGAACGTTGCGTCTGGCGTAAAATAGGAGCAGTAACACGGAGGAATCACAATGAAAGCGAAGGTGTTAGTAATACTTGCCGCCCTGCTGCCGCTGAGCGGTATCGCGAACATGTTAAACAACAGTAATAACCCGTATCAGCCGGGCTACAACCCCAGCACCCAGCGAATGCAGCAGCAGATGCAGACCCAGCAGTCTCAGCAGAAACTGAAACTTCAGCAGGATCAGCTGCGGCAGCAGCAGGATCTACAGCGTAAAATTCAGGAGCAGCGCGACAGTGCCTCGCAGCGCACGTTGAACAATCAGCCGGGGCACAGCAACAACACGCAGCCGTCTAACTAGACTCGACACAAAACTTCCCTGCCTTACTCTCCACAGTGCCCTGTCGGTTATCCGCCAGGGCACTGTGTCATATCAGACTGAACGAGAATCGTCTTCGTTCACGATCGGCCTGGACAGGCTTTTTTCAAACGGGCATCCACCGCGGTTGGCTTCAGGATTGCCCTGCAGGTCAAATAGTGGGGTATCGCCGCCTTATTCTCAGCGAAAATCCGGCCCGATCACGTCAATGCGGTCGGTACAGATCGCATCCACGCCCCACTGCAGCAGCTGATGGGCACGCTCCGGATCGTTAACCGTATACACCAGAATCCGCAGCCCGGCCTGCTTCAGCTCGGCAGTGCGCTGTTCATCCAGCAGTTTGTGGTTCAGATGGATGGAGAGACAGCCCAGCGCGTCGGTCATCTGCCGCCAGCTATCATTCCATTCATGAAGTAGTAAACCCCTCGGCAGCTCCGGCGCGGCTTTCTGCGCCGCTTCCAGCGCCTCGTAAGAGAACGAAGAGAGCAGCGGTGCCACCTGATCCTGCCACAGGTCGCGCGCGGCCAGCGCCACCACCCGTCCGGTTTCCACCTCAAGGCCGGTGGTCGGCTTGATTTCGATATTCGCCATCAGTCGATGCTGGCGGCAGCGATCCGCCACCTGCGCCAGCAGCGGCAGGCGCTCGCCGTCGAAGGTTTTGCCAAACCAGCTCCCGGCATCCAGCTGCACCAGCTTATCCCACGGCAGCTGTCCGGCCACGCCCCAGCCGTTGCTGGTGCGGTCGAGCGTATCGTCGTGCAGCAGGAAAATCTCACCGTCCTGCGACAGTTTGGCGTCAAACTCGATCATCAGATGGCCCAGCTGCGCGCCAAGATCGATAGCGGCCAGGGTGTTTTCCGGGGCCAGTTTGCCGCCGCCGCGATGGGCGACAATCGGTGGGTAAGGCCAGGCACGATTAATCATTCAGTACGTTGTCCATTTTGGTCAAAGAAGTGCAGCGAGTGCGGTGGCAGATGCAGCCACAGGGTGCTGCCTGCGGCCGGGCGCAGCGAGTGCGGCAGGCGCACCACCAGCTTGTGCTGGCCCCATTTGCCGTGCGCCAGGTTGTCTGCTCCCAGCATTTCCAGCGTCTCCACCACCAGCGGAATACCGCCAGCTTCGGCAGAAGACAGCTCAATATGTTCCGGGCGAATACCCAGCGTCAACGCCTGCCCGGCCCTGCCTGCCGATGGCGCACTAATCGGCAAAGCAAAACGCTCATCCAGGCTGAAGCGAGAGCCGTCAGCGCTGAACTGACCGTCCAGCAGATTCATGGCGGGCGCACCGATAAAACTGGCGACGAAGCGCGTCGCCGGTCGCTCGTAAATTTCGGTTGGCGTACCCAGCTGTTCCAGCACGCCTTTGTTCATCACCATCACGCGCTGCGCCAGGGTCATCGCCTCCACCTGATCGTGGGTGACGTACAGGCTGGTGGTCTGCAGGCGGCGATGCAGCTGCTGTAGCTCAAGGCGCATCTGCACGCGCAGGCGCGCATCCAGGTTCGACAGCGGCTCATCAAACAGGAACACCGCCGGTTCACGCACGATAGCGCGCCCCATCGCCACGCGCTGGCGCTGACCGCCGGAAAGCTCACGCGGGCGGCGTTTCAGCAGCGGTTCCAGCTCCAGGCTGCGCGCCGCTTCCAGCACCTTTTGCCGGATCTGGTCTTTGTCCATGCCGCGAATTTTCAGACCCCAGGCCATATTCTCTTCCACGCTCATGTGCGGGTAGAGCGCATAGTTCTGGAACACCATCGCGATGCCGCGATCTTTTGGCTCTTCATCGGTGACACGGCGGGAATCGATATAGATATCGCCAGAGGTTACTCGTTCCAGCCCCGCCACCATCCGCAGCAGGGTCGATTTTCCACAGCCGGACGGCCCGACCATTACCATAAATTCGCCATCCTGTACGGTCACGTCCAGCGGTTGGATGATCTGGATTTTTCTGTCGTAGGATTTGGTTACTGCCTGAAGTCTTACACCAGCCATAGATTATTTCTCACTCTCTACCAGACCGCGCACGAACGCACGCTGCATGACTAATACGATCACCACCGGTGGGATCAGGGTTAACAGCATCGCCGCCATCACTTCATTCCACTGCGTTGGCGAACCGCTGGTGGAGATCATGCTTTTTATGCCCGCCACGGCGGTGCTCATCGACGCATCGTTGACGATCAGCAGCGGCCACAGATACTGGTTCCAGCCGTAGATAAAGGTGATGACAAACAGCGCTGCCAGATTGGTTTTCGACAGCGGCAGGACGATGTCGCGGAAAAAGCGCATCGGGCTGGCTCCGTCAACGCGCGCCGCTTCCATCAGCTCGTCCGGCATCGACATAAAGAACTGGCGGAACAGGAAGGTCGCGGTAGCCGAGGCCATCAGCGGCAGCGTCAGGCCGCTGTAGCTGTCGAGCATATTCAGATCGGCAATCACCTGCACCGTGGGGAAGATACGCACCTCCACCGGCAGCATCAGGGTGATGAAGATCATCCAGAAAAACAGACCGCGCAGCGGGAAGCGGAACCACACCAGCGCAAACGCCGAAATGATGGAAACGCTGATTTTGCCGATGGTGATCGCCAGCGCCATCAACAGGCTGTTCATCAGCATCAGGCTGAAGGCCGGTCCACTGCCGTTCACCCCCCGCACCCAGATATTGCTGATGTTTTCCCACAGGTGACTGCCGGGGATCAGCGTCATCGGCACCTGATAAACGGCATTGTTATCCAGCGTGGCGGCCACAAAGGCCACATAGAGCGGGAACAGGATGGTCAGGATGCCGAGGATCAGCAGGGTATGGCTGAAGATATCCAGCCCGCGACGATTTTCAATCATTGGTAACGCACCTTACGCTCAACAAAGCGGAACTGAATCACCGTCAGCACAATCACCAGCAGCATCAGCACCACCGACTGTGCGGCAGAGGAAGAGAGATCCAACCCGGCAAAGCCTTCGCGGTAAATTTTATAAATCAGCGTGGTGGTGGCCTGCACCGGGCCACCGCCGGTGGCGGCATCGATCACCGGGAAGGTATCGAAGAAGGCATACACCAGGTTCACCACCAGCAGGAAGAAGCTCACCGGGGTAATCAGTGGCAGCGACAGCGCGAAGAAGCGCCGCACCGGGCCAGCACCGTCAATCGCTGCCGCCTCAACCAGCGACTTCGGAATCGACTGCAATGCGGCGAAGAAAAACAGGAAGTTGTAGCTCATCTGCTGCCAGATAGAGGCCAGCACGATCAGGAACATCGCCTGGCCGCTGTTCTGCGCGTAGTTCCAATTGTAGCCCCACTGGTTCAGCAGGTGGCTGAACAGCCCCAGACCAGGGTTAAACAGAAACATCCACAGCACCGCCGCCACGACCGGTGCCACCGCGTAGGGCAGCAGCAATAGCGTCTGATAGGTCTTTTTCAGGCGAATAACGTAATCCACCAGCGCCGCCAGCAGCAACGACAGCCCCATGCCGAAGAACGTCACCAGCCCGCTGAATTTGATGGTGGTCCAGAATGACTCGAGGTACAGACCGTCGCTGAACAGCCGTTCGAAGTTCTCCATACCAACAAAGGTACTGGAGATACCAAACGGATCGATGCTTTGCAGCGAATACCAGAGCGCTTCGCCCGCTGGCCAGATAAAGAAAATCGCCGTAATCACCAGCTGCGGCAACAGCAGCAGATAGGGCAACAAGCGATTGCGAAAGACGGGACGGGGCTGAGCCATAGTGAATTATCTCGTGCGGAACGGGGTCGGTATTAACGGGCACATCACCGATCGCCCCACGAGAGAGATCGGTGATGTGCCTTTGCAGGCAGACCGCCGCCCGGCCCGGAGGCGAGCGGCGGTCTGTGCCGGCAACAGGTTACTTCGTCTGCCGCTCGAAGCGACGCAGCAGCTCGTTACCACGCTTAACGGCGTTATCCAGCGCAGCCTGTGGCGTTTGCTTACCGGTCCATACGCCTTCCAGCTCTTCGTCAACGATGGTACGGATCTGTGGCATGTTGCCCAGACGCATGCCCTTGGTGAACGGCAGCGGGTCTTTGTTCAGCATCTGGCGAGTTGCAATGTCCGCACCCGGATTCTTGTCATAGAAGCCCTGCTGTTTAGTCAGCTCGTAAGCCGCCGTGGTGATCGGCAGATAGCCGGTTTTCTGATGCCATTCCGCAGCGATTTCCGGCTTAGCCAGGAACTGCATGAACTCGGCGACGCCTTTATAGGTCGCATCGTCTTTGCCTTTCATCACCCACAGGCTGGCACCGCCGATAATGGCGTTCTGTGGCGCGTTCGGCACGGTTTCGTCGTACGGCATCATGCCCACGCCAAAGTTAAACCTGGCGTATTTGCGGATGTCGGCCAGCGAGCCGGAAGAGGCGGTGGTGATCGCACAGTCGCCGTTGTAGAACTTGGAGGTGGATTCATCTTTACGGCCGAAGTAGGTGAAATCACCCTTCTTGTTCAGATCTTCCAACATCTGGATGTGGCGCACCTGTACCGGCTTGTTGAACTCCAGCACGGCATCGGTGCCGTCGAAGCCGTTGTTTTTGGTAGCGACCGGCAGGCCGTGCCAGGCGCTGAAGTTTTCAATCTGAATCCAGCCCTGCCAGCCGCTGGCGTAGCCACAGGACATGCCCGCTTTTCGCAGCGCGTCGGTATCCTTCGCTAATTCCTGCCAGGTTTTTGGCGGCTGGTCCGGGTTCAGACCGGCTTTTTTGAAGGCGTCTTTGTTGTAGTACAGCACCGGCGTGGAACTGTTGAACGGCTGAGAAATCAACTCGCCTTTCGAATCGCTGTAGTAACCGGCTACCGCAGGCACAAACTGTTTCGCATCCATCGCGATACCGGCTTTTTTGAACACTTCGTTAACCGGAACGATGGCTTTCGATGCCATCATGGTCGCCGTACCCACTTCATAAACCTGCAATACAGCCGGTGCTTTGCCGGTACGCACGGCAGCAATACCCGCCGCCAGGCTCTGTTCGTAGTTGCCTTTGTAGGTCGGCACAATTTTATAATCGGGGTGAGCTTCGTTAAAACGCTTCGCCAGTGAGTCAACCTCTACGCCCAGCTCACCTTCCATTGAGTGCCAGAACGGAATTTCGGTAGCGGCCAGCGCGCTGCCGCTGAAGGTCAGTCCCAGCACCATGCTGAGAGCAGTACGACGGAATGCGGTAGATGACATATCGGTTTCCTGTGCCCGTTTTAATGATGCGCGATTACGCGCACTGTGTGAGTCGGCAAGTAACATGCCACGGCTAAATGACAAATTAATAATAGCGATGTGACGAAAATGTGACAAACAAATGACGGGAATTTCGAAACGTGACGGCAGAAATGAGAGGAATGTAACAACTTTGGCAATCAACTGAGAGAAGACGATCACAGATTTAATGCACAATTGTCCGCACGTTCGGAGCAAGAAAAGGCAGCCATGCGGGCTGCCCTTGTGAGTTAACCACCGAGGTAGGCGCTTCTGACCGCCTCGTTGGCGAGCAATGCATCACCCGTGTCTTCGAGCACCACATGACCGTTTTCGAGCACGTAGCCGCGATCCGCCAGCTTCAGCGCCTGATTCGCATTCTGCTCAACGAGGAAGATGGTCATCCCTTCTTTGCGCAGCTGCTCGATGGTGTCGAAAATCTGCTGGATGATAATCGGCGCCAGACCCAGCGACGGTTCATCCAGCAGCAGCAGGCGCGGCTGGCTCATCAGCGCACGGCCAATCGCCAGCATCTGCTGCTCGCCGCCGGACATGGTACCGGCGCGCTGAATACGGCGCTCCCACAGGCGCGGGAACAGTTCGTAAACGCGCTTGATGCGTTCCTGATACTGCTGGCGCTCGGCAAAGAAACCGCCCATCGCCAGGTTCTCTTCCACCGTCATGCGGGAAAATACCCGGCGGCCTTCCGGTACGATGGCGATGGCTTCACGCATGATGCGCGCGGTCTGCCAGTCGGTGATATCCTGACCGTCGAAGACGATAGTGCCCTGCGTTGCGCGCGGTTCGCCGCACAGAGTACCAAGAATAGTGGTTTTACCCGCGCCGTTGGCACCAATCAGGGTGACAATTTCCCCCTGATTAATATGCAGGCTGACGTTGTGCAGCGCCTGAATTTTTCCGTAGTGCGCACTGATATTATTCAGAGAAAGCATGGAGTTACTCATCTTATGCCTCCCCGAGGTAAGCACGGATCACATCCGGGTTGTTACGAATTTCTTCCGGCGTACCGTTCGCCAGCGGCGTGCCCTGGTTCACCACGTAAATACGGTCAGAGATACCCATTACCAGTTTCATATCGTGTTCAATCAGCAGTACCGAGACTTTATGCTCACCGCGCAGTTCTGCAATCAGCTCATCCAGCTCGTGAGTTTCTTTCGGGTTAAGCCCGGCTGCCGGTTCGTCCAGCATCAGGATTTCCGGGCGCGCCACCATGCAGCGGGCGATTTCCAGACGGCGCTGCTGGCCGTAGGCGAGGTTACCCGCCTGGCGGTTGGCCAGATCCAGCAGGCCGACGCGCTTCAGCCAGGCGGCAGCGCGGTCCAGCGCATCGCTTTCCGCACGACGGAAGGCCGGGGTTTTCAGCAGGCCAGAAAAGACACCGCTTTTCAAATGCTGATGCTGTGCCACCAGCAGGTTTTCAATCACCGTCATTTCACGAAACAGGCGCACGTGCTGGAAGGTACGCACCACGCCCATGCGGGCGATCTGCTGCCCCGGCAAACCGGCCAGCTGTTTATCGCCCAGCATGATTGAACCGCCGGTTGGCCTATAGAAGCCGGTCAGGCAGTTAAAGACCGTGGTTTTACCCGCCCCGTTCGGGCCGATAAGCGAGACGATTTCCTGCGAACGGAGTTCAAGCTGAACGTTGTTGACCGCCAGCAGACCGCCAAAGCGCATCATCAGGCCATTGACTGCTAACAAAGGCTGACTCATGCCTGCTCTCCTTTTTCCGCATTTTTCAACTTCAGGTGCGGACGCTTCATCGGCAACAGCCCCTGCGGACGCCAGATCATCATCAGTACCATCAATCCACCGAGCACCAGCATGCTGTACTCGTTGAGGTCACGCATCAGCTCACGCGATACCACCAGCAGTATTGCCGCAAGGATTACCGCAAACTGCGATCCCATCCCACCCAGCACCACGATCGCCAGCACGAAGGCGGATTCCGCAAAGGTGAAGGATTCCGGACTGACAAAGCCCTGACGGGCGGCGAACAGGCAGCCGGCGAAACCGGCAAACGCGGCGCTGATGGTAAACGCGGTCAGCTTGATGCGCGTCGGGCTGAGGCCCAGCGAGCGGCAGGCGATTTCGTCTTCACGCAGCGCTTCCCACGCGCGGCCCAGCGGCATGCGCAGCAGCCGGTTGATCACGAACAGGGTGATCACCACCAGTAGCAGCGCGACCATGTACAGGAAGATAATACGATCGCTCGGGTCGTACTTCAGGCCGAAGAAATTATGGAAGGTGTCCCAGCCGCCGTCGCGTACGCTGCGGTTGAACTCCAGACCGAAGAACGACGGTTTCGGGATCTGACTGATGCCGTTCGGGCCACCGGTGATTTCGGTGTTGTTCAGCAGCAGAATACGCACGATTTCGCCGAAGCCAAGCGTCACAATCGCCAGATAGTCACCCCGCAGGCGCAGTACCGGGAAGCCCAGCAGCAGGCCAAATCCGGCGGCGACGATACCTGCCAGCGGCAGCGACTGCCAGAAGCCCAGCCCGTAGTAGTGGTTCAGCAGTGCAAAGGTGTAAGCGCCGATGGCGTAGAAGCCGCCATAGCCCAGCACCAACAGGCCGGAAAGCCCGACCACCACGTTCAGCCCCAGGCCGAGCATCACGTAGATCAGCGTCAGCGTGGCGATATCCACCGTACCACGCGAAACGATAAACGGCCAGACCGCTGCCGCAACGACCAGCGCCAGCAGGAACAGCTTCTGCTTCGGCGTTGAGCCATCAATTCCCGGCAGCACCAGCGACGGGCCGGAGACTTTTTTCAGGCTGCTCTGCACCAGCGGGCGCAGCATCTGGAAGATAAACACCACGCCGCAGCCGACGGCGATCCAGTTCCAGCGCACGTCTCCGGCGTTGTTAACCACCAGGTGCGTGCCGTCGAGGTTCAGCCGCAGGCCCATAAAGAACGCGGCCAGCACCAGCAGCATCAGTGAGGAGAGGAGCGCATTCAGCAGGTTGAGCTTTTTCATACTTTCTCAACCTCCGGACGGCCCAGAATACCGGTTGGCATCACCAGCAGCACCACGATCAGCAGCGCAAACGACACCACATCTTTGTACTCGGTGCTCAGATAAGCGGAAGTCAGCGCCTCGGCAATACCGAGGATCAGCCCACCCAGCATCGCGCCAGGGATACTGCCAATGCCGCCCAGTACCGCAGCAGTGAAGGCCTTCATCCCGGCCATAAAGCCGATGTACGGGTTGATCACGCCGTAGAACTGGCCCAGCAGTACGCCAGCCACCGCCGCCATCGCCGCGCCGATCACAAAGGTCAGCGAGATCACGCGGTCAGTGTTAATACCCAGCAGACTGGCCATTTTCAGGTCTTCAGCACAGGCGCGGCAGGCGCGGCCCATGCGGGAGTAGCGAATAAACAGCGTCAGCGCCAGCATGGCGAGGAACGTGACCGCCCAGATCACCATCTGCATGGTAGAGATGGTGGCGGCAAAGCCATTGCTTTCTCCCAGCGTCCACTGCCCGGTGACCAGGCTTGGCAGCGCGAGGTCGCGCGAGCCCTGAGTCAGGCTGACGTAGTTTTGCAGGAAGATCGACATCCCGATAGCGGAGATTAGTGCGATCAGACGCTTAGAGGATCGTACCGGCTTGTAGGCCACGCGCTCGATGCTCCAGCCGTAGCAGCTGGCGATCACCACCGCCACTACAAAGCCGCAGCCGATCAGCAGCCAGCTGGCATCAATTCCCATCATCATTAATGCGGCGATGACGATAAACGAGACGTAGCTGCCGATCATATAGACTTCGCCATGGGCGAAGTTAATCATGCCGATGATGCCGTACACCATGGTGTAACCGATGGCGATCAACGCATAGGTGCTGCCCAACGTCACGCCGTTGAACATTTGTTGCAGGAAATAGAGAAACTGCTCGGACATACCTGAATACCTTACGATTCCTCCTGCGCAGGCAGGGCAGAAGGATGGATACAACAAAGGGCCGGGCAGGCCCGACCCCAACGGGGGATGGTCATCTCGCCGCAGGGGCCAGGCTCACCTGGCCCGCAGACGGGTTTATTTCACCGCCGTGGAAGAACCATCAGCATGCCATTTGAAAACGCCGAACTCGAAGCCTTTCAAATCGCCTTTCTCATCCCAGTTGAGATCGCCCATTACGGTAGGTACTGCAGCACCGGTTTTCAGGTTATTAGCAATGTCAGCTGGCTCTTCGCTCTTGCTGCGCTCCATACCGGCAGTCAGGGACTGCAGCGCGGCATAGGTTGTCCAGACGAACGGACCGGTTGGGTCCAGTTTTTTCGCTTTCAGCGCATCAACGATTGGCTGGTTAGCCGCAACCTGGTCGTAGCGCTTAGGCAGCGTTACCAGCATGCCTTCCGATGCCGCACCGGCAATGTTAGACAGCGAAGAGTTACCCACGCCTTCCGGGCCCATAAACTGAGTTTTCAGACCGGCTGCACGCGCCTGACGCAGGATCTGGCCCATTTCCGGGTAGTAGCCGCCGAAGTAAACGAAGTCGATGTTTTCTTTCTTCAGGCGGGCAACCAGCGTAGAGAAGTCTTTATCACCGGCTGTGATACCTTCAAACATCACCACGTTACCGCCGGATTTTTTCAGGCTGTCCTGAACGGAACGCGCCAGGCCTTCGCCGTACTGCTGTTTGTCGTGAACCACGGCGATACGCTGCGGCTTGATGTCGTTCAGGATGTATTTAGCGGCGGTTGGACCCTGATCGGAGTCCAGACCGGTAGTACGCATCACCAGCTTGTAACCGCGGCTGGTCAGATCCGGTGCGGTAGCCGCCGGAGTGATCATCAGTACGCCTTCATCTTCATAAATATCAGATGCTGGCTGAGTAGAGGAAGAGCACAGGTGACCGATAACGTAGCGGATACCGTCGTTAATCACTTTGTTAGCGACCGCAACGGCCTGTTTTGGGTCGCAGGCATCGTCGTATTCCACGCCGACCAGCTTGTTGCCGTTCACACCGCCTTTGGCGTTGATGTCAGCAATCGCCTGCCTGGCACCGGTGAACTCCATGTCGCCATACTGCGCCACCGGACCGGACATCGCACCCACGATCGCCACTTTGATATCTTTTGCTAACGCAGCGTGGCTCATTGCCAGGGCTACGCAGCCCGCCAGGAATGCACTACCTTTACTGATTTTCATCCGAACTTCCCCATCTGTTGTGATTTGGCTATTTTCTACCGTCATTTTTCCTAATCGCTTTACAAAGAAAGGGTTAGGGATTCATGCGGCGTTTTTTTTGGTATAAAGGCGTTAAATTTCAGGTTATTAAACAGGAATATTCTGCTGTAAATCAACTGACACATTCACTAAATCGCGGATACAACAGCATAATAAGCTGGCATTAACGATTACATTTCAGGCAACTATCCAGCTGTTTATGCTGGACAATTGCTAACAGAATAATGATTTACTCGGTAAATTGTTCAAATGAGAAACAGAACAGCTTGTTTTTGTACAGAAAACTTCCACGCTTTAGTATGGTCAACTTCGCTACAATATGCCTTTCTGACAGACGAGTTTTTACAATGAAACTAACCATCATTCGCCTGCAACAATTCTCACTGCAGGACCACAGCGATCTGCAAAAAATCTGGCCGCAGGAAGATTCCTACAAATTAGAACAGCAGCTGGATGAGCAACATCGGCTGTATGCCGCACGGTTTAACGACCGGCTGCTGGCAGCCGTAAAGCTGGTTATTACCGGCAATGAAGGCGGTTTGTCGCAGCTGATGGTGCGGGAAGTGACGCGTCGCCGCGGAGTGGGGCTCTATCTGCTCGAGGAAGTGCGGGCGCAGAATCCTGCCGTTCACCGCTGGTTTATCGCCAGTGACGGTACAGCTGATTCGACTGTCGTGAGCGCATTTATGCTGGCGGGCGGATTTACGCTACGGGCAGGCGAGTGGGTGAAGTGATAAAAATGGCCCTCTCAGAGGGCCAGAAGTACTTCAACACCAGATAAAAAAGGGCGTTATTTTTTCTCAGGGGCATCCGTCTGGTTCTCAGATACGGGATTATTCGATCCAGACTGATTTTCTTCTTGTGCAATTTGTGGCAGCAAACCGGCAAATCGCCGGATATCTTCCGGGGCCATCTCCTGCCAGAGCGGATTATGGAGCTGTTCAAGTTTCATTAGTTAAGCCGGTAGGTCAGATTGTCAGTTTCCACTCTTTCCATAACGCTGAGGCAGGTAAACACATAATGCAGCGCGCGATGGATGCCCCAAATATCGTTATAGTCATTACGATCTTCCGCTGAAAGTTTCACGACCTGCTGTTCACGAAGCCGCGCATAGTCATACCACTGACGCACACTGCCAAACCGGTGGTGCCAGTCATGGCATACCAGTGAGCCCTGCACAATCAGCATCCGGCACGGCAGGTGAAAGAAAAGATGGGCAACAGCCCAGTTTGCCCACTGTGCGCTGTAGCGTAATGACAACGCCGGCGGGCAAGCGCTGCCGCAAAACCGTCCCAGGCTATTTTTGATATGGCTGTCGCGCACGCTCTCTCCCTCCTGGCGTAAGCACCACGTGTGTTCAGTTAACAAATGCAGCAATGAAGCTATCTGATACACCACCACGTAGGGAACGATCACATTCAGCAGGAAGAAGACTCCGCCAAAAGTCAGCGCAAGCCAGAGCAACACACACCACCAGCAGAGCGCCATCGCCCGGCGCCAGGCTGGCACCCCCACGACGTTTGACTTCAGGCGACCATAGAGAAATGTCAGGTGAAACCGCGGGCTAAACAATGTCAGAAACAGATTAAAATAGAGCTGCCCAACCGTCTTTCCCGGCTGAAATCCCAGATGATAGATTGCCGCCAGATCGCGATCCTCAAACGTTGAAAAGGCAGAACCGTGGTGTTCATAAACATGAAATTGCCGGTAAGAATCATAAGGCTGAACCACAAATAGCGTGGACAAAACTTCGCACAGCACCTGATTGGCCCGCTGGCTTTTAAACAGGTGTCCGTGAACACCATGATGAATAATTGTTGCGACCACATACCGGGAACCGGAAGCTGCAAACAGCACACCGGCCAGATACAAAACGCACCTGAGAGGGAATCCCAGGCTGCTAAACCATGCCAGCGTGGTCATTGCACTTCCCATAACCGACCACGCCAGCGCCCAGGCGATAGACTCAACAGAGCTGGATTGCCACATTTGCTGGCGTTCTGCCACCTCTTTCCCCGTCAGCCAGCTCCATACGCCTGCAAAGGGTAAAATGTTGTAGGAATTCCGAATGGCAGCAGAGTGAGCCGCATGAATAAACGTCCGTTGTTTTTGCTTCATTATATAGCCCAGAAAATAAGATAAAATATTGAAAGACAGAGCAAAACCGACAAAACCATATTACGAACATAAAGCGCAATTACCACACCAGCCAAGGAGCCATACAGATAAGGGTTTGTCGCCAGCTCGCGTAACTCACCGTTGTTAAGCAAAATAATCGGCCCGCATATTGCCGTTAGCAAACAGGGCGCTGAGTATTTCAGTGCTTCGCGGATAATCCTCGGCAGGCGAACGGGCACTGCCGGTTCAAGGAATATGTAGCGGTTGAAAAACACCACCGCGGCCAAAGTAAATAGCAATATCCAGTTCATCAGGAGTCTCCAGCCAGACGCGCGGCCGTGACCGAAATAAACATGCCGCTAAGACCGGCGATCACAATGGCGCCTTCGATATGAAACAGGCTCAGTACCATTGACATTACCAGCGACGACATCACGCCACACAGCACGCTCAAATTTTTAATCATGGGTACGACGATAGTGATAAAGGTTGCAACAATCGAAAAATCAAGATGATATTGGTCTAAATCAGGGATAGCAGAAGCCATAGCAATGCCAAGCAGGCTGAAAATGTTCCAGCTGATATAGAAGGTCAGGCCGGCACCAATTAAGTAACCCGGCGTTAAAGCCGTACGGTGCTGTTGTGCACAACCCAGAGCAAACAGTTCATCGGTTAATAAAAAGCCGATCGGCAGGCGATATCGGGCCTGCAGTAGCGATACCGTTTCACGAAACGTCAGACCGTAGAGAAGATGCTGAGAAGTGATAAAAAACACTGAAACGATCAGGGTCGGGATACTGGCGCCTGATATTAGTAACCCCAGCGTCACCAGCTGTGCCGCACCGGCAAAGATAATTGCCGACATACCAATGCTTTGTGGCAGGGTCAGTCCCGCCTGCACAGCCATCGAACCCGCAAGGATTCCCCAGGGGATCACTGAAAGGCAAAGCGGCAGCATGTTGATAGCACCGGTAAGAAACCCGCTGTGGTTTCGTATACCGGAACCCGTAACCTGCTCGTTTAGTGACTTCTCCATACTTTCCTGCCAGATTTCACAAACAATTTCTGTCAGGTTAGGAGTTCAGATACTGAAAATATTGAACAAAATTGCTGAGAAAAATACCGCTCAGAACGAGGTATACCGTAATGAACGGATGAACTCACCGGGCGTTACGCCCAGTGAATTTTTGAAATGGCGGGTAAAGTGGCTCTGGTCAGAGAAACCACAGTGTGCCGCAACAGTCAGGATTGTTTCTCCGCTGACTAACAGCTCTCGGGCCTTTCTCAGCCTGGATTGGATCAGCCAGGCATGGGGCGGCATTCCAACTGCTTTTTTAAACTGCCGGAGAAAATGCCATGAACTCAGCTGTGCGATATCGGCAAGCTGTTTCAATGACCAATCCTGCTCCGGACAGGCCACGATCAAATCCCGGATGTCGAGAATTACCGCTCTGGAACAGGGCAACTGACCCGGCGCACTTGGTATGCGACTGTAACGCATGATCAGCCATGAAATCGCCGTCAGCAGTAAGGATTCTTTAAGCAGGCTGTTACCTTCTACAGGCAGCATGCTGAATACCAGACGCAGCTGAGCAGACAAAGCGGGATCGTGCACCACGGCATCAGGAAACCAGGGAACGGTACCCTGTTCATGCTTTAGATCGCGAGTCAGTTCGCGCAGCAGCTCAGGGGCGGGATAGATAGCACGGTAGGCCCAGCCGTTATCCACTTCGGCACAGCCGGTATGCACTTCATCCGCATTGACCAGGATAATGTCACCCGCTGGCGCAACATGATCTCCGCCACTGCGCCAGAATCGTTGAGCACCTTCTTCAATGACGCCAATACAAAATGTTTCGTGCACGTGCCGGGGAAAACGCTGGCGATAGTATCTTGCCTCCAGCATTTCCAGCCCATCAAACTCATCCAAGTGATGCATTGTTGCCTGCTCTTTCGGCGTGATGATATCCCTCATTTGCCGCTCCTTCATCCTGTCAGACCCTGGAACAAAATTGCTGTGAATAAAAAATAATTTACCTTTTATTTTACGGACCACAGGCTCAGAAAACCAGCATGGAACCGACAGCCAGGAAATAACCCCAACAAAAAAGCACCGCCTTTAAGGGCGGTGCTTTTTTGTTGGGGTAATGAGAGAACGGAAGCAGCGGTTACGCTTCAATCGCCATACGCAGTTTCTTCATGGCGTTCTTTTCCAGCTGACGAACGCGCTCTGCGGAAACGCCGTAACGATCGGCCAGTTCCTGCAGGGTGGTTTTGTTGTCGTCATCCAGCCAGCGCGCGCGAATAATGTGCTGGCTGCGTTCATCCAGCCCCTGCATCGCGTCAGACAGCTTATCGGCCGCGTGATCTTCCCAGTTATCTTCCTCAATGCCGTTAGCAAAGTCAGAAGATTTATCCTGCAGATAGAGCATCGGTGCCATTGAACGCCCTTCACCTTCATCTTCCGGCGTTGGGTCAAAGGTCATGTCCTGCGCGGCCATACGCGATTCCATTTCGCGAACGTCTTTGCTGCTTACACCCAGCTCACGTGCCACCATTTCCACTTCGTCCTGGTTAAACCAGCCCAGACGCTGCTTGGTTTTACGCAGATTAAAGAACAGCTTACGCTGGGCTTTAGTGGTAGCGACTTTGACAATACGCCAGTTACGCAGCACGTATTCATGAATCTCGGCTTTAATCCAGTGCACGGCGAAGGAAACCAGGCGCACACCCACTTCCGGGTTAAAACGGCGCACGGCTTTCATCAGGCCGATATTACCTTCCTGAATCAGGTCTGCCTGAGGCAGGCCGTAACCGGAATAGTTACGAGCAACATGAACAACAAAGCGCAGGTGTGACAGGATCAGCGTCTTAGCTGCTTCCAGATCGCCCTGGTAATGCAGCCGTTCAGCCAGCGCTTTTTCCTCTTCTGCCGTCAGCATAGGCCAGGCATTAGCCGCCCGGATATAGGAATCCAGGTTGCCTAAAGGAGCAATAGCTAAAGTTTGCATTTCTTTGGTCATTCAAACCCTCTCAGTGTTTAGCATCGTGACTACGTCAGATCCTGACGCGACTGATACCCTACGCGAAGTGCAACGATAAATCGAAAGCAATCCGTGCGAACATCAATCTCCACAGGTATAAGACGCCGAAGTTATCCACAAGTTCAATTTTAATCAGGGATAATTTATACACGTTCTTAATGCCGTTGGCGAGTGCCGGATGAAAAGTGGAAAGTGATACATTTTACCTTCCTCTGCGGCAAACGCTGATGCAACAGAGGAAGATTATATCAAAAAAACGTGTAGAGGGGTTACTGCGGCGTAAATCGGCGTAAATGTTGCACGGTCGCCAGCCAGGCGGCAATCCAGCCGATCATCGCCGCAATTAGCAGCAGTAGCAGGCTTTCATCCCAGGTCATGCCGTGCAGTACAAAGGTGGTGCCGAACACCGTCGCGACCTGAGCCACAACGGACTCCAGCCGCATAACCAGCACGCCGGACAGCACCAGCGACAGCAGCGCTCCGCTGAAGCCCAGCAGCGCTCCGCCGTAAAGGAACGGGCGCAGCACAAAGCCATCGGTCGCGCCGATCAGTTTCTGCACGTTAATGGTATCGCGGCGGGCAAAGATGCTGAGGCGCACGCTGTTGCCGATCACCAGGAACACCGCCACAATCATCAGGATGCCGATCATCGCCGCTACCTGCCCGACCAGTCCGGTCAGCGCAGCCAGCCGCGCAAACCAGCTGTCATCCATCTTAACTTCGTCCACACCTTCCACTTTCGACACCCGCTCGCGCAGGCTGTCCATCGTGTTGGAGTTTTGGAAGTTCAGCTTCGGGGTGATAATTGCCACCGCCGGCAGCGGATTCTGCTCCAGCATATCCATTGCGCCGCCGAACCCGGACCAGTTGCGGAACTCGCCCAGCGCTTCTTCGCGCGACAGATAATTCACTTTATCCACGCCGTCTTCGGCTTTGAGCTTCGCCACCACCCCTTCGGCCGCGTCATCATCCAGCGTTTTGCTGAAATACACGGTGAGCTGCGGGGCCGGATACCACTGATCTGCTGCGGTACTGACGTTTTTCCACACCATATAGCACACGCTCGGCAGGGTGAGCGAAATCGCGATCACCATCACTGTCAGCAGCGTGGCCAGCGGCTGACGCCACATTTCAGACAGCGATCCGCGCATCGCATAGCGCCACTGCTCCTGCCAGCCGCCCTTCAGCGCTTTGCTTTTAGACGGCATTTTAGGCTTTGCGGCTTTCGCCGATGCCGGGCGGGCATTACGTTTATTCACCACGATAACCTCCGTGCAGACGGCCCTGGTTCAGCGTCATCAGGCGGTAGTTGCGGCGGGCAATCAGCCCCATATCATGGGTGGCCATTAACACGGTGACGCCCACACGGTTGAACTCTTCAAACAGTCGCAGGATGTCTTCCGACAGCGCTTCATCAAGGTTACCGGTCGGCTCATCCGCCAGCAGCACCGCCGGCTTATTCACCACCGCACGGGCAATACCCACGCGCTGCTGTTCACCGCCGGACAGCTGAATGGGGAAACTCTTCGCTTTGTCGAGCAGGCCGACTTTATCCAGCGCGGCCGACACGCGGCGGCGAATATCCTCCCCGCTGGCACCGGCGATAATCAGCGGGATCGCCACGTTGTCATAGACCGAACGATCCATCAGCAGATGGTGATCCTGGAATATCATGCCGATCTGGCGGCGCAGAAACGGCACTTCACGGCTTTTCAGACGGCTGATATCATGGCCGCTGAACCAGATATGCCCGGCACTCGGGCGCTCAATGCCACAAATCAGCTTCAGCAAGGTGCTTTTCCCTGCCCCGGAATGTCCGGTCAGAAACGCCATTTCGCCGGGGCGCAGATGAAAATCGACCCCCTGCAGCGCTTGCCGACCGCCGAGATAAGCCTTACTGACTTCTTCAAAGCGAATCATCCTAAATTAATCCTCTCGGGCAAATAGTGCCTCTATAAAATCGTCAGCTTTAAACGATCGCAAGTCTTCAATACTTTCACCTACGCCAATATAGCGGATAGGAATGTTAAACTGGTCGGCCACCGAGAAGATCACTCCCCCCTTCGCCGTGCCGTCCAGCTTGGTCAGCGTAATGCCTGTCAGCCCAACGGCTTCATGGAACAGTTTAGTCTGGCTGATAGCATTCTGTCCGGTGCTGGCATCAATTGTCAGCATAACCTCATGCGGAGCATCTTCATCCAGCTTCTTCATCACGCGGGTGATTTTCTTCAGCTCTTCCATCAGGTGCGATTTATTCTGCAAGCGACCGGCGGTATCGGCAATCAGCACGTCCACACCGCGCGCCTTCGCTGCCTGAATGGCGTCAAAGATCACCGACGCGGAATCCGCACCGGTATGTTGCGCCACGACCGGAATATTATTACGCTGGCCCCACACCTGCAGCTGCTCCACCGCCGCTGCACGGAAGGTGTCACCCGCCGCAAGCATCACCGACTTACCTTCGGCCTGGAACTGGCGCGCCAGTTTACCAATCGTCGTGGTTTTACCCACGCCGTTAACGCCCACCATTAGGATCACAAACGGCGTTTTACCGCTGACGTCCAGCGGCGACTCTACGGTGGAAAGAATGCCAGCCATCTCGGTTTTCAACAGACCGTACAGCGCTTCAGCGTCACGCAGATCCTTACGGCTGGCCTGAGCGGTCAGGTTAGCGATAATACGGCGGGTGGTTTCAACCCCCACGTCGGCGATCAGCAGCTGTTCTTCGAGCTCTTCAAACAGATCGTCATCAATTTTTTTGCCGCGGAACAGGCCGATAAAGCCGGAGCCGAGGTTCTGGCGGGTTTTCACCAGGCTGCGCTTCAGGCGGGCGAAGAAACCTTCTTTTGTCGGACGAGTCTGCTCAACGGTTGCAGCTTCCGCTTCTGCGCGGGCAGCGGCTTCCGCTTCGGCGCGGGCGGCGGCCTCGGCTTCAGCGCGGGCGGCAGCTTCTGCTTCAGCACGGGCGGCGGCCTCGGCTTCAGCGCGGGCGGCAGCTTCGGCTTCAGCGCGGGCGGCAGCTTCGGCTTCGGCGCGGGCAGCAGCCTCGGCTTCGGCACGGGCAGCAGCTTCCGCTTCGGCACGGGCGGCAGCTTCCGCTTCAGCGCGGGCGGCAGCTTCTGCTTCGGCACGGGCAGCAGCTTCCGCTTCAGCGCGGGCGGCAGCTTCTGCTTCGGCACGGGCAGCAGCTTCTGCTTCGGCACGGGCAGCAGCTTCCGCTTCAGCGCGGGCGGCAGCTTCTGCTTCGGCACGGGCGGCAGCGTCGGCTTCGGCGCGGGCGGCAGCGTCGGCTTCCGCCGCAGAATCAGCAGCAGGTTGCGGGTCTAACGTTTCTTTTACGTCTTCCTGCTGTGCCTTTTCTTCACGCCCCAGACCAAGCCAGGAAAAAAAGCCACGTTTTTTATTCTTTGCCATGGTGCAACCACACTCCTCGCGGGAAAAACCGTACCGGTCCGAAAATAAGCGAAAACTGTCTCCCGCAACCGCACGCGGGCGCCACAGTGCGGTTGCGGGAGACAGCCTAATCAATCCCTTAGTCTAACACTTTCTGCTGAGTGCATTACAGTTCCCTTTTTACGTTTCCTCAGCCCGGTTAGCCCGTTAAACTGTGCAACAAATTATTAAGAGTTCAGTACGATGATCAAGAAAACCCGCAGCGGCGCAGCCGGGCAAATACGCATTATTGGGGGCCTGTGGCGAGGCCGTAAGCTGCCGGTTCCGGACAGCGCAGGGCTGCGCCCCACCACGGATCGCGTCCGCGAAACGCTGTTTAACTGGCTGGCGTCTGACATTCAGGAAGCTCGATGCCTGGACTGCTATGCCGGAAGCGGAGCGCTGGGGCTGGAAGCGCTCTCGCGACATGCGGCAAGCACCACGCTGCTGGAGCTGGAGCGTCCGGTCGCACAGCAGCTGGAAAAGAACCTGGCCACGCTGGGGGCTAAAAACGGAAAAGTCGTTAACACCAATACGCTGCAGTTTCTTGCCCAGAAAGGCGATGCGCATCATGTGGTGTTTATCGATCCGCCTTTCCGCAAGGGACTATTGGAAGAAACCGTCACTCTGCTGGAAAACAACGGCTGGCTGAGTGATGAAGCACTGATCTACGTTGAAAGTGAAGTTGAACATGGCCTGCCGCCGGTGCCGGTAAACTGGCAGCTGCATCGGGAAAAAGTTGCCGGCCAGGTGGCGTACCGTCTTTATATCCGACATGCCATCGTTGAGCAAACATCCGCAGAAGCGTAATAAATCATATTGCCTGCGCCGTCAGGCATGGAGAATCAACATGTTAATTAACGCAGGCCGCCTGCTGATGGTCTTTGTCTGGGTATTTTTGCTGCTGAATGTGGTGCACCCGTTCCCAAAACCGCTAACGCACTTCGTTAACGTTGCGCTATTTTTTATGGTCATCATGCACGGTTTACAACTGGTGCTGATGCGCTCTACCCAGCCAAAAGAGTCGCCGAAGCTGAGCGGTTTTATGCAGCTGAAGATTTTCTTCTTCGGCGTGTTTGAGCTGCTGGCCTGGCAGAAGAAAAACTTCCCGAAACAGTAGCATCCTGGCCGGAATATCAGCCGCAGGTTTCAGGTGGCGTTCCGCCTTCTGTTAACAGTCGGAAGCCGTACAGGGAGTAAAGCGGATAAAACGCGTCCCCTGTACCTGTAGCTCACCACGGCTGCCTTTATCGATCTGATGATAATCACTGGCGCTCAGCGCCAGCTTGATGTCCTCTGAGCCGTTCAACGGATGAAACCACGCCTCATAACGCATGTCCTCCACCGGGATTTGGTCACGCTGGCGGGATCGCCGATCCGGTGCCAGAAATTCCCGTTTAGTTTTCACTTCCACCATCAAACTGCGCATGGGCGAGGCATCGTTGACGGCGTTTTCCCTCCGCTGCTTGATGAACTGGCGTGTAGCCAGCACGGCGATCAGCGCAACCACGACAAGAAATATTAACGGCGGCTTCATAGAACAGGTTTCTCCAGAGATACGAGGGAACAGCACACGATAAGCATACAACCGGACCAGGACGATTGTCACATCGCTGTCGGATGACCTAAACTGGGCAAAGTTGTGGAGTTTTTCGTCAATACAGGGAAAAATTTATGATCTGGTCTTTTCTCGCTGTGCTTTTTTCCGGCTGGTTGTATGTTGATGCCTCTTATCGCGGTCCGCAGTGGCAGCGCTGGGTATTTAAGCCCGTCACATTATTGCTGTTGTTGGCCTGGGCCTGGCAGGCACCCGTACTGAAAACCACCGACTATCTGATCCTGCTTGGTCTGCTGGCAACGCTGCTTGGTGATGCCCTGAGCCTGCTGCCTGAACGCCGCATGCTGTATGCCATCGGCGCGTTTTTCCTTTCACATCTGCTGTATACCCTGTTCTTCGCCAGCCAGATGACGCTGAGCTTTTTCTGGCCGTTGCCGCTGGCGCTACTGATTATTGGCGGGTTACTGATTGCTACAGTCTGGAGCCGTCTGGAAGAGCTACGCTGGCCGGTGTGTACTTTTATTGGCATCACTCTGCTGATGGTCTGGCTAAGCGCCGAGCTGTATGTATTCCGTCCGACCGACTACAGCTTTACGCTGATGGTCGGGGCCTCCCTGCTGTTGCTGGCCAATATCGTCTGGCTGGTCAGCCACTATCGCCATCGCTTTAACGCCGATCGGGCGATTATTGCCGCCTGCTATTTTGCCGGTCACTTTATGATTGTGCGATCGCTGTGGCTGTAGGGCTTGACTCTGGAGTGGACTCCAAAGTGTAAGATGGCTTTATGGCGGGCACTCACGCCCGCCGCTATCTTCCAGGAGGCGCTATGCACTCGCATTCTACTTGCAGCTGTGGTCACGACCACGCCCCCCATCAGCACGGCTGCAGCAGTTCAGCCAAACGTCCCGTTATCCGCAAAATCACCGCAATCAGCGCAGCCAGCGTAGAAACACCGTGCTGCGGCGATGCCTCCTGCAGCTCGGGAGATACCGCCGACGACGAGGGCGACAGGCGAGCGGGACTCAACCGCTACAGCTGGCTGATTAAAGGTATGGACTGCCCAAGCTGCGCGCGAAAAGTCGAAACCGCCGTACGTCAGCTCGGAAATATTGATACGGCCCGCGTGGTCTTTTCCAGTGAGAAGCTGGTGGTGGATGCCAGCGGCGATGTGCGAAATAACGTAGAGAAAGCCGTGGCCCGTGCAGGTTTTCAGCTTCAGCGCAGCGATGCGCCTGATGCCGCGAAATCAGCCCAGTCCACTCCCGGATTCTGGCAGGAGAACCGTAGCCTGATCCTGCTGAGTATACTGATGGCCGTCAGCTGGCTGCTGGATACCGTCAATCCTGCTATCGGGCAGTTTGCTTTTATTGCTACCACATTGATCGGCGTCTGCCCGATTGCGCTCAGCGCGCTGCGCCTGATACGCAGCGGTTCCCCCTTCAGTATTGAAACGTTAATGACCGTGGCCGCCGTTGGCGCGCTGTTTATTGGCGCAACGGCCGAGGCGGCGATGGTGCTGCTGCTGTTTATGCTGGGCGAGCGGCTGGAGTCATTTGCCGCCAGCCGGGCACGAAAAGGCGTAACGGCGCTGATGGCGCTCAAACCAGACCAGGCGGTGCGCATTAATGGCTCGAGCCGTGAGAACGTGCAGGTTAGCGACCTGCGTCCCGGTGATTGTATCGAGGTTGCAGCCGGAGCGCGTCTGCCCGCCGATGCCCGATTGATCAGCCCGTTTGCCAGCTTTGACGAGAGCGCACTCACCGGCGAATCGATCCCGGTGGAACGCCAGCAGGGCGAGTCGATCGCAGCAGGTTGCCTGAGCGTGGATCGCCTGGTGCAGCTGGAAGTGGTTTCGAAACCGGGCGAAAGCGCCATTGACCGCATTCTGCACCTGATTGAAGAAGCGGAAGAGCGCCGGGCACCGATTGAACGCTTCCTCGATCGATTCAGCCGTATTTATACTCCGGCGATTATGGCTCTGGCCCTCGCGGTTGCCGTTATACCGCCGCTGCTGATGGGCGCTGAATGGCAGCCGTGGATTTATAAAGGGCTAACCCTGTTGCTGATCGGCTGCCCGTGCGCGCTGGTGATCTCCACCCCTGCCGCGATTACCTCCGGGCTGGCGGCGGCAACCCGCCGCGGTGCGTTAATTAAGGGCGGCGCAGCGCTGGAAAGCCTGGGCAGCGTTCGCACTATCGCCTTTGATAAAACCGGTACGCTGACCGAGGGTAAACCCCGGGTTACCGCCATCAAGCCGTTTGCACAGCAGGATGAAGCGTGGCTGCTGGCAACGGCAGCGGCGATAGAACAGGGTTCCTCGCATCCGCTGGCGCAGGCCATTGTCGCTGCCGCCTTAGAGCGCAAGCTAACTTTACCTGCCGTCACGGAACAGCGGGCGCTTGTCGGTAGCGGTGTGGAAGCGGTAGTGAGCGATCGCTTACTGTCTATCAGCGCGCCGTCAAAAGTCGATGCAGAACGGCTGGCGCCACATCGTTCCGCCGTTGAAGCGCTGGAAAGCGCGGGCAATACGGTGGTGATCCTGCACGATGCGCAGCAGCTTTTGGGTCTGATCGCCCTGCGCGACACCCTGCGCGAAGACGCCAAAAGCACGTTGGCAGAACTGAAGGCAATGGGTATTCAGGGCGTGATGCTGACCGGCGATAACCCCCGGGCGGCAGCGGCAATCGCCGGTGAACTGGGCATAGACTATCGCGCCAGCCTGCTGCCGGAAGATAAGGTTGCAGCGGTCAGCGCGCTTAATCAGCAGCAGCCGGTGGCGATGGTTGGCGATGGCATCAACGATGCACCGGCGATGAAAGCAGCAACGATTGGTATCGCGATGGGCAGCGGTAGCGATGTGGCGCTTGAAGCGGCAGACGCCGCGCTGACGCATAACCGACTCGCCGGGCTGGCGGCGATGATTGGCCTGTCGCGTGCCACTCACGCCAATATTCGCCAGAACATCACCATTGCGCTGGGCCTGAAAGCCGTATTCCTGCTGACTACGCTGCTGGGGATCACCGGGCTGTGGCTGGCGGTGCTGGCGGATTCGGGTGCGACGGCATTAGTAACCGCTAACGCCCTGCGGCTGCTGCAGCGCAGATCGTAGCCGTAGCCGTAGCCGTAGCCGTAGCCAAATATTGTCGCAGAATTCAGGGCGCAAACTATTCGCCCCGAGCAGTTAAAGCAGGGGGAGCCGCAAAGGCTCCCTTAAACGCCTTTCTTCAGCAGATAGCGATACGGCAGTTCATCAGTATTCTGCGCCAGCAGCGTGTGCTCCATAAATCGGCAGAAACCGGGAATATCCCGCGTAGTCGCCGGATCGTCAGCAATAATCAGCAGCGTTTCACCCTCCTGCATATGACGCACGGTTTTGCGCACCATCATGACTGGCTCCGGGCAGCGCAGGCCCAGCGCATCAAGGGTTTTATCGGGGTTAGCGAAAAGATCGCTCATGGGATTCTCAACAATGATGATAACAAACGGCCGCTATTCTACCGCCGGACGACCGGAGTGCAACAGCCCTATCTGACGATAACGTTTGCGCTAAAATTAACCATTGCATTAGCAGCACAACCGGGTAATATGCCGCAAAATCGCGCAAGCGACCGATGTGCTGCCGTCAAAACGGTCGGTGCGTCTTAAATTAAACTGGGTTCCCTCACCCCATTGATCTTAAAAAGGCTCAATATGATCGCATTTACTTCGCGTCAGCGTACCCACGCGCTGATCTGGCTCTGCCTGTTTCATCTGCTGGTGATCACCTCCAGCAACTATCTGGTCCAGCTGCCGGTTTCCATTTTTGGTCTGCACACCACCTGGGGTGCGTTCAGCTTCCCGTTTATCTTCCTGGCTACCGATCTGACGGTGCGGATTTTCGGCGCCCCGCTGGCACGTCGTATTATCCTGGCGGTGATGATCCCGGCACTGTTTATCTCCTACCTGATTTCAGCGCTCTATTATCAGGGTGAATGGCAGGGTGTTGCCTCGCTGCAAGAGATGAATATCTTTGTGGCCCGTATCGCCTGCGCCAGCTTTATGGCCTACGCCCTGGGGCAAATCCTCGATATTTATGTCTTCAACCGCCTGCGGCAGAAAGCGGCCTGGTGGATGGCACCGGCTGCGGCAATGTTCCTTGGCAATATCAGCGATACGGCAGCCTTCTTCTTTATTGCTTTCTACCAGAGCACCGATCCGTTTATGGCTACCCACTGGGTGGAAATCGCCATGGTGGATTACTGCTTTAAAGTGATGATCTGCATGATTTTCTTCCTGCCGGCCTATGGCCTGCTGCTGAACGCCACGCTGAAACGATTAGCAGGAAAGTCCAATGGCCCGCAGGTTAATTTTGGGTAAGCTGGTTACACACAATGTCACGCAAGATAAGTTGCTTTTACGTTCTGAATGCTATTGTATAAGTGCCTGATATGTTGAGCGATGACTAACAAAGGGACCCTGATGCGTAACCTACTGAAATATGCCGGAGTAAGTTTACTGGTTGTTGGCCTGGCCGCCTGCGATGGCAAGGGTGACACCGCCGCTGCGGACAAAAATGCCAGCAGCCAGGCGAGTCAGAGCAGCCAGACTATTTCACTGATGGGCGGCAAACTGAGCTTCGCCCTGCCTGCCGGCATGAGCGACAAAAGCGGCAAATTGGGTACACAGGCCAATAATATGCACGTTTACGCCGATGAATCAGGCCAGAAAGCGATCATTGTCATTGAGGGCGACAGCAGCAACGATACGCTGGAAGGCCTGTCAAAACGCATGATCGAGCAGCAGCGTAGCCGCGCGCCTCAGCTACAGGTGGTGACCAATAAAGAAATTACCGTTAACGACCAGCAGCTTCAGCAGCTGGATACGGTGATCTCCGCCAACAATCAGACCGTCTGGTCTTCACTGGTGATGGGCAAAGTGGATGGCAAACTGCTGACTATGCAGATCTCCCTGCCGGGCGGCGATCAGCAGTCTGCGCAGACCGAAGCGGGAAATATCCTCAAAACGCTTCAGCTGAAGTAACACTGCGCCCACAAAAAAACCTCCCATCTTCGTCATCGGGCTTTAACAACAGCCCGTTTCAGAAGTGGGAGGTTTTTTACGTCAGGTGCTTACAGACCGGCCGTTTCGCGAATGTATTTACGTGCTTTTACCGCGTATTCAAACGGGTTAGCCAGCGCAGGGTCCTGCTCGGCTTCCACTACCATCCAGCCTTTGTAGCCGAAATCGTCGAGAATTTTGAACACCGGTTTGAAATCAATCACGCCGTCGCCCGGAACAGTAAAGGTGCCTTTCTTCACGCCGTCCAGAAATGACAGCTTCTGGCTTCTGACCTGATCGACGATCTCATCACGCACGTCTTTCAGGTGCACGTGGTTAATGCGCGGCAGATACCTGGTCAGAATCGCCAGCATCTTCTCCTGGCTGCCTTCTGAGTAGTAAGCATGGCCGGTATCAAATAGCAGATAAACGTCGTCGTTGGTTTCCGCCATAAAGCGATCCACTTCTTCCGTGGTCTGGATGCCGGTACCCATATGGTGATGCAGGCCGACGGTCATGCCCTTCTCAGCGGCCAGTTTCGCCAGCTCGTTGTAGCCTTCGGTGGTCAGACGCCACTGCTCGTCGGTAAATACCGGCTTCTCTTCCAGCACCGCTTTGGTGGTGCCCTGGATGCTCAGGCTCTGCTCGGAGCAGCCAATGACTTTCGCGCCCATCGCATGCAGGAAATCGCGATGGTTGATGAATTCGTCAATGGTCTTCGCTTTGTCACCGTTAGCAAAGAAGGTGCTGAACCAGGCGTTAACGATCTGAATGCCGCGGATATCCAGCATCGGCTTCAGAACAGCCGGATCGCGCGGGTATTTGCTGCCCACTTCACTTCCAACGAAGCCTGCGAGCGCCATTTCACTGACGATCTGCTGGAAGGTATTCTCTTTTCCCAGCTCCGGCATGTCATCGTTAGTCCAGCCAATCGGGGCAATAGCCAGTTTGACGTTATCTTTGTTCATGATCCTACCTCTGATGTTCACCGTGCGGCTATGGCCGCACGCTGTTATTTCCGCAGCAGTTCACGCTCGATCAGTTCGCGCGTAGCAACCGCTTCAACATTCATTTCTTCCGGATAGCCGAACAGCGCCGCAGCGATAATCGGATCGCCACCGATTTTGAAGGTTTGCTCAGCAAACTTCATGTCGCGCAGAGTCTGGAACAGCGTTGGGAAATCGACTTCACCTTTACCCACGGCAACGTGCTGGTGAATCGTGGCATCCACACCCGGTGGGTTCACGATATAGCGGCAGTGCTTAGTGTGGTTCATGGTGTCGGCAATCAGCACGTGAGACAGGTCAGCACCGGCGTACTCCAGCATTGGCTTCACATCGCCCTTTCCTTTGTCGTAGAAGAAAGTGTGCGGTGCGCTGTACAGGTACTTCACGTTCTCACTGCGGAACGATTTCACAATATCGGCCGTTTCATTGCTGTTTTCGCAGAAATCCCACGGGTGGGACTGGATTTCGATACGAATGCCCTCGCGCTCAACGATAGGCAGCAGCTCTTCCATCGAGCGATAGAACATCTCTTCACAGATTTCTGGCTCGTTCGGGTTACCGGAAAGTTCGGTATTAATCACCTGCACACCGGTTTCTACAGCGATCTCGATCATACGTTTCCAGTTGCGAACAGCAGCCTGGCGGCGTGCTTCGTCAGGACCGGACCAGCGATAAACCACGATGTAAGAGGAGATCTCTAACCCGGTTGCACGCAGCGCGTTTTTATACTCGGTGATAATTTCGCGACTGGCTTTAGGATGCTTATAGAACGGGTTGATCTGTGGATGCGGGGACTGCTCAATATATTTGTAGCCCCAGTCAGCCACCTGGTGAACCATTTTTGTGATGCCTAAATCTCGGATGACATCCACATCAAAGGCAATTTTCATCAGACTCTCCGTGATTAAATCAGTACGCTGTTCTACGGTATCCCCTGCACAGCGGCAGGGGAATGTGCGGCAGCAGCGCGGCGATTAGTTGTAGAACGCCGGGCGCTCCGGCAGCTCCACCGGCTCAATCGCACCGCTGTTCTGTGCCTTATGGCAGGCATCAGCGGCGACGGAAGCAGCATAACCGTCCCAGGCGGATGGCCCGGTCAGCTTGCCAGCGGTGGCATCATTAATAAACGCCTGCAACTCAACGTCATAGGCATCGATAAAGCGGTCTTTCCAGTCGGTCAGAATAGCGGTAGAAAGCTGTGCGTTCTTACGCATCTGCACGGCAGAAGGCTCTGGCAGCTTAGCAATACCTTCTTCACCAACGACTTCACACTGAATGTCGTAGCCGTAAGCGCAGTTAACGAAGATTTCAACGTCAATGCGGATACCTTTACGGGTTTCAAACAGCACGATCTGAGGATCTTTCAGTTTGGCATGGGTCTTGGAGGTTACGCGTGGGAAGACAACCTGTACAGATTTGTAGTCGTCTTCGGTCAGCCAGCGCAGCACATCCAGCTCGTGGATCAGCGTGTTAGTAATCGCCATATCGGTAGTGTAGTTCTCCGGTACGGTCGGGTTACGGTGCGCGCAGTGCAGCATCAGCGGCTCGCCGATTTCACCATCGGTAATCACTTTTTTCAGCGCGCGGTAGCCGGCATCGTAAGGGCGCATAAAGCCAACCTGCACCAGACGCTTGCCGAATTTAATCTCAGCATCCACCACGCGGCGGCAGCCTTCAGCGGTCATCGCCAGCGGTTTTTCACAGAACACAGGCTTACCGGCAGCGATTGCAGCCAGCGTGTACTCTTCGTGCGTTGGGTCCCATGAGGTTACCAGCACGGCATCCACGTTAGACGAGTTCACGACATCGTGGCCGTCTGCGTACACTTCAGCATTCAGACCCAGACGCGCAACGGCCGCTTTCGCGCCTTCCACGTTGATATCAGAGACGGCCACAACTTCTGCACCCTGCAGCACTTTGCTGCAACGACGGATATGTTCCTGACCGATGGCACCAGCACCAATAACACCTAACTTTAACGTCATGATCGATCCTTACTTGAGTAGGGGGTAAAAGCGGGCTAAGCAGCCCGCGCTTTAAAGCAAAAAAGAACAGCAAATACAGCAATAAAGAAATACGTTATTAATATTCACGCGCCTGATCGATATGCTCATTCAGCTTGCGGGCTACGGCATCCACTCGCTCAGAGTCGGAAACCTGTGCTCCGCCCACGCGCCACCAGCTGAAGTACTTGTGGATCATGGTTTTCGGCAGAACTTTGATATCGAACAGCGTGGAAACAGTCTGCTTCTGCGCATCAATCAGCGCGGCCTTCAGCTCTTCCAGCGTGGTAATACGGTAAGTTTTGCAGCCGTAACCTGCGGCAATCGCGGCGAAATCAATCGGTACAAAGCCGCCGTTCAGCTTGCCGGTTTCCGCATTACGGAAGCGGAACTCGGTGGTGAAGCTGTCCATACCGTGTTCCATCTGCAGGTTGTTAATGCAGCCGTTGGTCATGTTATCCAGCAGCACCACGTTGATCTTCGCGCCTTCCTGAATCGAGGTCACCAGCTCGGAGTGCAGCATCTGGAATGAACCGTCGCCCACCATGGTGTAAACCTCACGGTGCGGCTCGGCCAGCTTAACGCCGAGAGAAGCGTTGACCTCGTAGCCCATGCAGGAGTAGCCATACTCGACGTGATAGCTGTTGTAATCTTTGGTGCGCCACATGCGCTGTAGATCGCCCGGCAGGCTGCCCGCGGCGGCGACAATCACTGAATCCTTTGGGAGATGCTCATTGAGCGTCCCCAGCACGCTGCTCTGCGTCAGGAAGGAACCGGTCAGACGATTGAACTCGGCAAACAGCGCTTCGCGGTCGATATGGTCAGCGATTTCTGGCACGAAGTTCTCTTCGCTGTAGACCGCAGAGTAAACGCGCTGGGTTTCTTTCAGCAGCTTGCTCTGCGCCTGGGTCACCTGCTCACCCCAGCCGTTGCGAATGGTTTCCACGCGGCTGTTCAGGGCGTTCAGCGCTTCCTGGGCATCGGCCACAACCTGCACCGCATCCAGCTTGTAGGCATCAAAGTTGCTGACGTTGATGTTGATGTAGTTCACGTCCGGGTTTTGGAAGATCCATTTCGAGGCGGTGGTGAAGTCGGTGTAACGCGTACCGATACCGATCACCAGGTCGGCCTCTTTCGCCAGCAGGTTCGCAGCCAGACAACCGGTTTCACCCACGCCGCCGACGTTCAGCGGATGGTCGGAAACGATGGTGCCTTTACCCGCCTGGGTTTCCGCAAACGGAATGCCGTGGCGTTCTGCAAAGGCCAGCAGCGCAGCGCCTGCACCGGAGTATTTCACCCCGCCGCCGCAGATAATCATCGGCTTGTGTTTCGCGGCAATCAGCTTCAGCGCATCGGCCAGCTGGCCTTCGGTTGGCAGGCGGCGCTCAATGCGATGTACGCGCTTCTGGAAGAAATATTCCGGGAAGTCATAGGCTTCACCCTGCACATCCTGCGGCAGAGAAATCGTTACCGCACCGGTTTCAGCCGGGTCGGTCAGCACGCGGAAGGCATTGATACAGGCGGTCATCAGCTGTTCAGGACGGTTAACGCGGTCCCAGTATTTGCTGACGGCGCGGAATGCGTCGTTGGTGCTGATGCTCAGATCGTGGCTCTGTTCAATCTGCTGCAGAACCGGGTCCGGCTGGCGGGTAGCAAACACGTCGCCCGGCAGCAGTAATAAAGGAATACGGTTTGCGGTAGCGGTGGCCGCTGCGGTAATCATGTTGGCCGCACCCGGGCCGACGGAAGAGGTACAGGCGATAATCTCGCGGCGCAGCTTCTGCTTGGCATAGCCCATTGCGGCGTGCGCCATACCCTGCTCGTTACGGCCCTGATAAACCACCAGATCGCCGTTATTGTGTTCCAGAGCCTGGCCCAGACCCAGCACGTTGCCATGGCCAAAAATGGCGAAAATGCCCTTAACGAATTTGGTCTCAACGCCATCTACCGACAGATACTGGTTGTCCAGGAATCTGACCAGAGCCTGTGCTGTAGTTAATCTGATCTTGCCCATTTGCTCTTCCTTTATTTGTCGGGGACGCAACTCAGGTCCACCGGTATTCGCATTTTTGGTCGCCCTGGTGAGAAATCGGCGACAGCTATAAGTGAAACGTAAGCCGATTATAAACAAATATTTTTTTCACTAAATAGAATTACAGAAGAAACATTTCATTTTGCGAGTGAGATCAAATTCTGCAGTGAAACGGGGATGAATGGGGGTATCGAAGAGGGGAAAATGAAACGCTTACCGCCATCCAGACATAAAATGATAAAAACCCTTTCACTTCAATACGTTTCCTTCTGTTATCTAAGAAAGTTGAGATATCGCTCACAACTCCTGAGCAGCCTGAAACGGCGTTACATCTGCCGCACAGATATTCCGCTGTACAAGAGTTTTAACCACCTCACACTTTTGGGGCAATAATTTCATTTCATATTGAAATTGGAATTTTTATTCCTCATACTCGTTGGCATGTTAGATCCGGATTCGATCGGGCTGGTGTGCCACCGATCCGCTGGAGAAGCTCAAACAGTGTCGGCTTTACCCGAAACCACCGGCGGCTAATCAACCGCGAAACGCCGATGACCAGGGTACATCACAGAAGGAAACAACAGGTATGAGTACACAACAGAAGCGGCTTGATGTGATTTGTATCGGGCGCATCGCCGTCGATCTTTATGGCCAGCAGATCGGTGCGCGTCTTGAAGATGAAACCACCTTTGCCAAGTACCTGGGTGGATCTTCCGGTAACGTAGCTTACGGTACCGCAATCCAGGGCCTGAAATCAGGCATGCTGGCGCGTGTTGGCGATGAGCATATGGGCCGCTTCCTGCGGGAAGAACTTCAGCGCGTAGGTTGCGACACTCAGAGCCTGATCACCGATAAAAAGCGTCTGACCGGTCTGGTGATCCTGGGGATTAAAGATCAGGAAACCTTCCCGCTGGTGTTCTACCGTGACAACTGTGCCGACATGGGCCTGGTGCCGGACGATATTCAGGAAGATTACATCGCCTCTTCCCGCGCAGTAGCCGTGACCGGCACACATCTGTCTCACCCTGATACCCGTGCCGCCGTGCTGAAAGCGCTGGAAATCGCCCGCCGTCACGGTCTGCGTACCGCGCTGGATATCGACTACCGTCCGGTGCTGTGGGGTCTGACCTCACTCGGCGACGGTGAAACACGCTTCGTTGAGTCCGATCGCGTTACCCAGCAGCTGCAGGAAGTTCTGCACTATTTCGATCTGGTGGTGGGAACCGAAGAAGAGTTCCACATTGCCGGTGGCAGCACCGACAGCCTGACCGCACTGAAAAACGTACGTAAAGCGACCAAAGCGACGCTGGTCTGCAAACGTGGCCCGCTGGGCTGTGTGGTATTCGAAGGTGACATTCCGGACAGCTGGGAAGAAACGAAGCTGCAAAGCGGCGTGCGCGTAGAAGTACTGAACGTGCTGGGCGCAGGCGATGCCTTTATGTCTGGCCTGCTACGCGGCTGGCTGAACGACGAAAGCTGGGAACAGGCCTGCCGCTACGCGAATGCCTGCGGTGCACTGGTGGTTTCTCGCCACGGCTGCGCGCCAGCAATGCCAACCAAAGAAGAGCTGGATGATTTCCTCAGCCGCGATAAAGACGTTAAACGCCCGGATCTGGACGCCCGTCTGAACCACCTGCACCGCGTCACCACGCGCAAGCAGGAGTGGACCGAACTGAACATCTTCGCCTTCGACCACCGTAAACAGCTGGCCGACATGGCTGCCGAAGCGGGCTTCGACGATTCACGTATTCCAGAACTGAAAACGCTGCTGCTGCAGGGTGCACAGGAAGCGGCTCGCGAAGCCGGTCTGGACGATGGCCGCTGCGGTATTCTGGCAGACACCACCTACGGTCAGCCCGCGCTGAACGCTATCACCGGTAAAGGATGGTGGATTGGTCGCCCGATCGAGCAGCCAAGCTCCCGTCCGCTGCGCCTTGAGCACGGCAACATCGGTTCTCAGCTGGTGGACTGGCCGCAGGAACACGTGGTCAAATGCCTGACCTTCTACCATCCGCACGACAGCGCGGAAATGCGTAAAGAGCAGGACGATCTGATTCTCGATGTGTGGAAAGGCTGTAATAAATCGGGCCACGAGCTGCTGCTGGAAGTGATCCTGCCGGAGAGCAATCCGGATAAAGATGAGAAGTACTATCTGGAAATCCTGACCCACTTTTACAGCATGGGCATTCAGCCTGACTGGTGGAAATTGCCGCCGCTGTCACACGAATCCTGGGAAGCGATCAGCGCGCTGATCGAGAAGAACGATCCACACTGCCGCGGTATCCTGCTGCTGGGCCTGGATGCGCCGGAAGCTGAACTGAAAGCAGGCTTTGCTGCGGCGGCGAAGAGCCCGTGGGTAAAAGGCTTTGCGGTAGGTCGTACCATCTTCGGCCAGCCTTCACGCCAGTGGCTGCAGGGTGAACTGGATGATGCCTCGCTGATTGCTAAAGTTAAAAGCAATTACCTGACGCTGATTGGCTACTGGCGCGAAGCGCGTCCGGCTAAGTAATCGATAGCACACTCCCTGACGGATACTGGAATTTATTCTGGCTTCTGTCGGGGAGTTTTCTCTCTTCCCACCTTAACGGCTCTCCCTCACGCTATCAGCACCCAGCACCCAGCACCCAGCACCCAGCACCCAGCACCCAGCACCCAGCACCCAGCACCCAGCACCCAGCACCCAGCACCG
>NZ_JBWKUK010000002.1:136811-158855 GCF_059420805.1 Erwinia sp. GW821-FHT03D09 | reverse complement strand
CCAGCACATTTTTTATTCTATTTTTATTATTTAGCAAACCATTTCATCAACATTTAATATCGAAATTACTTTTTTCAGAGAAAATATCTTTCTTGCTTAACCGATAATACTTATAATTCTTGGCGAGATTTAATAAAAATCACTGTAATTCACCGCGTATAAGAATATAAATTCTTTCATATTTTACTCTGCGCATAGCTATGCAGTTAATGAACAAAGGTCGGATGAAAAAAATACGACCCTAAATTTCCATTGGAAAACTCATAATTTCCAATACTTTTTTTATTAAATTACGCCACCAGAAAAATTCGATTGATTAACTTCGAATACTGGTTATTGATATAAAAAGTAGAGTGTCAGATGATGCAGATAATAAGTCATAAATTTTCAAGATCATTATGCCTTTTAGCGACTTCTTTAATTATGACAATTCCTGTGAGTATTGCTCAGGGTAGTCAGGTTAACATTAGTGTGAAAATAGTAAGACCACCTTGCCAAATTAATAATAACCAGGTCATGTATGTTAATTTCGGCACTAACGTGATAACAACAAAAATCGATGGTAGTTATAAAAGAACCCCAATTCAATACACCATAGATTGCAAATCTGCGACATCACCGAATTTGAAAATGACAATAAGAGGCAATGGTGCAGACTTTGACAAAAATGTACTGGAAACCGACAACAATAATTTAGGTGTTGCACTGTATAATGGCAATTCACAATTCATACTAAACAGCATGGTTAATTTCAACCTTGCAAACAGTTTAAAATTAGAAGCGGTGCTAGTTAAAAGAAAGGACAGTGTACTTAAAGGTGGGGATTTTAACGCATCAGCAACAATGGCTATTGAATACCAGTAGAAAACTGTCTTAAAATGGAGGTGATAATTATTATAAATAGTACGATATCATAGAGTTAAAATAATAACACAAACATTGAAAAGATCAAAATAAAGACTATTAATTTGTTCATGTAAAATTTTTCAACCTCCTCTTCCTGGTCCAGAGAAATCAATCTATATCTTAACAAACAGGCACATGGAAGAATTACAGGTATTAATAAAAACTTTATCATCAATGTATCGATTTAATCCCCGATAACAAACCTATCTTCTTATTTAAGGAAAATGTCATTATTCCTTCCTGCCAGACTAATGACATAGACCTCATATCCCTGATGTAGGGTACGAGTACCGCTTTCGGCCACTGAGAAACTAACATTATCGCTGCCCATACCATTCAGCAGCATAATCTGAAAACCGTTATTCGGTTTAACAGGTTGATTATTATAGAGCATGACGACATCATTTTCTGGATTTGATTTTTTAATAGCATCTCCGAAAGATGCACGATCAGCGACAAGATTAACCTTAATTTTCTTATTCAGTGTAGTATTACATTTGTACTGGAGCTGACGGTTATCTTAATCGCGTGATTATAGCACTATCCTGGATATTGACTGGGCTTTATGACGAAAGGGTCAACTGCCGTAGCACCTTCCTTATCAGAACTAAATGACGAAACACTCCGCGAGACAAACATGCTGTTCATTGGACCTGCCCAACACCCACCATTCGGCATTGCTGTTGGCGCGAAGGAACGACATATGCCGTTGAACAGGCCAGCATCAGATACGTAAATACCTTTATCGGGAGCCTGCGACAGACCATATTTACTATTCTGTTCATGATTACCATCGCGTGTTTATTGAATTTAAATTGAACGTTATTACGAAAAATTCGCAGGTATTAGCCACGCGAAACCTGATTAGTGATAACATTGCAGCACCCTGTGTCACATTTAAAAGTAACTTCCGGGCGGCCAGCATAGTCATTCAGGTAGGCAAATACCGGGGCCTGTCCATAATGGCTCATATTACCCGGCAACATTTCGCTGGCACCAGGAGCCAGCA
Source organism: Erwinia sp. GW821-FHT03D09 (assembly GCF_059420805.1). Taxonomy (NCBI): domain Bacteria; kingdom Pseudomonadati; phylum Pseudomonadota; class Gammaproteobacteria; order Enterobacterales; family Erwiniaceae; genus Erwinia; species Erwinia sp. GW821-FHT03D09. Next base: position 156,940 of record NZ_JBWKUK010000002.1, on the reverse strand, counting down.
TAAATGGCGAAAACTCAGCGATATGTGGCCCCTTATGATGAGTCTGCGCGTCCACCAGTGTGATGTAATACGGGCTGGGATTAGTAACCTGCCAGCGATATCCCGCCTGTTTAAAATCAGCTGCGAGAGTCATGAATATCACCTGACACAAACCACAATTCTGGAATCACTGTCGAGGAACCTGTCCACCGCCGTTTCTACAGCATAAAATGCTGAAACCAGCATTTCGATCCCCTCATCCAGGGGTATCCTGCATCTGAGTTTTTACCAGTTAGTTGCAATTCTGTGAACCAATTCCCAACCCTGATGAAATAAAAGACGCTGCTTTCTTCATCAAGTGAAATTTTTTGTTCATCTGGTAGAATAGCGTTCATAAGAACATCAATTTAGAGATTAGCGAGCCGCTTAATGACCAACAATCCAACACAGCTTTCACTGCTACAGGACGATATCCGTCGCCGTTATGACACCTTAAGCAAACGCCTGAAGCAGGTGGCTCGCTATATTCTGGATAACAGTAACAGTATCGCCTTCGACACCGTGGCCTCCATTGCGCAGCAGGCGGATGTTCCACCTTCCACCTTAATTCGCTTCTCAAATGCTTTTGGCTTCAGCGGTTTCAACGAAATGAAGCAGGTGTTTCGTCAGCACCTGATGGAAGAAACGGTCAACTACACCGAACGTGCACGTCTGTTCCGCCAGACTGCGACAGATGAAACACCAACCGCACCAGAAAATCCGGCAGAGATCCTGAATGTGTTCACGATGGTGAACTCGCAGGCGCTGCAGCAACTGGCGATGCAGATTAATCCGGAGCAGCTGGAAAAAGCAGTCAAAATGCTCGATGAGGCCGATAACATCTATGTGATTGGTCTGCGCCGCTCATTCAGCGTTGCCTCCTATCTGACCTATGCCCTGCGCCACCTTGAGCGCCGCGCGTTTCTGATCGACGGTCTCGGCGGCATGTTTGCCGAACAGCTGAGCATGGTGAATCCAAAAGACGTGGTAATCGCCATCAGCTACTCACCTTACGCGCGTGAAGCGGTAGAGCTGGTTGAGCTGGGTGCCAAACGCGGTGCCCATCAGATCGCCATTACCGACAGCCAGGTTAGTCCGCTGGCCGCCTTTAGCGACGTCTGCTTCGTGGTGCGCGAGGCGCAGGTTGACGGATTCCGCTCGCAGGTTGCTTCACTGTGCCTGGCACAGACGCTGGCGGTTTCGCTGGCGCTGAACAACGCGAACTAAATGCATACCGGCACTGGCTTCCTGCCAGCGCCGGTTCCTGTCAAATTCGCTGATTCTTCCCGCGGGCAAGCAAACCAGCAGTTCAAGCCCCAGCAGCCCGGCCAGCAGCAGCAGCGGAGTGACACAGCTGCGGTAGCCATATCAGCAGTGCCAGCAGCGCCGGGATCGCCCACAACCCCAGGGATTGATAAGCAGCCATCTCATCTGCCCCCAGCAAAAGGAACCGTGGGAAAGCACCTCCGGCACCGATTACCGCACTGACACCCAGCATCAGTCGCCGCAGCTGCCCTGGCCGCACCATCGTCCCCCCGGCGAGGCGGCTATTGCCGTCAGATAATTCGTTCATTTCTCACTCCGAATTGGTGATTTCTACCCTCGCTCCGTTTGTGGCGCGATGTTAAAAGCAGGCCGTGAGCATCTGGCCGAGCGGGTTGTGGTACTGCGTCCAGCTGTCTTGAATACAGATTGCGGCGCTGACGCTGCTGGCGGAGATCCGCATGGGTCACGCCTGGGAATTACTGGAAAGCGGACTGCTCGTTTCCAGCGCTTTTATGGCCTAACGCCCACCTCGGTCAGCGGCAAACGCCAGCCATAAAAAAACGGGCAGCCCGTAGGTGGCCGCCCGTTTATTAGCTTGTTTTCAACATCAACCTTTTCCTTCGGGCTTCAGACTGTATGACTACAGCCGGAATCCCTCCGGGGTACATCACTACAACTAAACCAACTTACTTCTTGCGCGGATACTCATCGCTGTTCACCCAGGCGTGATCTTTCTCCCAGGTAAATTTCCATAAACGTACTGGCCCGGCCATTACGTTCAAATAGTAGTTGTCGTAACCGGCAATGGTCGCTACCGGATGGTAGCCACGCGGCACGGTAACAACGTCGCGGTTATACACCGCCATGCACTCATCCAGAGAGCGATCGTCGGTATAGACGCGCTGCAGGGCAAAGCCACGCTCCGGATCGAAACGGTGATAGTACGTCTCTTCCAGATAGGTTTCGTCTTCTGAATCTTCCTGGTCGTGCTTGTGGCTTGGGTAGGAGCTGGTATCACCTTCGTTGGTGTACACTTCCACCACCAGCAGGCTGTCGGCAGGCTTGTTGTCCGGCAGAATGTTATGCACCAGACGCTTGTTGTGGCCTTTACCGCGCTGCTCCACGCCGACATCTTCAGGCGCGATCAGACGTGCCGGCAGATTGCCCTGGCTCGGCGAATTACAGACCGCCAGCTCCAGATCGGACTCTGCCACCACTTCAATTTGTTCGTTGTGCGGCACGTAGACGGAATACGGCGGCGTGCGCTCAAACGGCGACATACGCTTACCGATATTCGGGAACTCGGCCTGACGGGTTTTCACCGAGGCCAGGCCCGCAACCAGCACCAGACACAGCTCTTTATCACCGCTTTCAAGCCGCAGGGTCTGCCCTTTCTTCAGCAGATACGCATCGAAGCCAACATAACGCCAGCCGGCACTTTCCGGGGTGACGTTCTGAATACGGCCCTGTGCATCGGGCTGTTTTGCTTTATTTAATAATGACATGCTGCTTTGTCCTTTGCCCGCGCCGCCGCAAACTGCCCGGCGGCGCGGATTGTTCGTGAAAAGGATTAGCCCAGCGTTGGCATGCTGAACTCAGACACGGTTTTCTGACCGCTCGGCCAGCGAACGGTGGCCGTCTTCATGCGGGTGTAGAAACGCACGCCGTCCGGACCGTGCACGTTCAGTGCACCAAAGACGGAACGCTTCCAGCCACCGAAGCTGTGGAATGCCATCGGTACCGGTACCGGTACGTTAACGCCAACCATGCCCGCCTGCACTTCACGCACGAAGTCACGGCCGGTGTGACCATTGCTGGTGAAGATGGCGCTGCCGTTACCGAACTCGTGGCTGTTAACCAGATCCAGCGCGGTTTTGTAGTCAGGGGCACGCACGATGCTCAGAACCGGTCCGAAGATCTCTTCACGCCAGATCACCATGTCGGTGGTGACGTTATCGAACAGGGTGCCGCCAACGTAGTAGCCGTCCGGGTTGCCTTCAACCTGAATACCACGACCGTCAACAACCAGTTTCGCACCTTCCGCTTCACCTTTGTCGATGTAGCCCAGGACTTTCTTCTGGTGCGCAGCAGAAACCACCGGCCCCATTTCGTTTTCGTCTTTGCCTTTGTGAATGCCAGGGCCAACGCGCAGGGCTTTCACCAGCGGAGTCAGTGCGGCAATCAGTTTGTCAGCAGTATCGTCGCCCACGGCAACCACGACTGGCAGCGCCATGCAGCGCTCGCCGGCAGAACCAAACGCGCCGCCCATGATGGCGTTCACGGTGGCATCCAGATCGGCATCCGGCATTACGATAGCGTGGTTTTTCGCCGCGCCGAACGCCTGCACGCGCTTACCGTGTGCGCTGGCGGTGGTGTAGATGTGTTCGGCAACGCCGGAAGAACCGACGAAGCTCACCGCCTGAACGCGCGGATCTTTATACAGCTGCTCGGCATTTTCGTTAGAGCTGTGGATCACGTTGAACACGCCATCCGGCAGGCCCGCTTCAGTCAGCAGTTCAGCCATACGGACAGAGGCTGACGGGTCCAGGGCCGGTGGCTTCAGAACGAAGGTGTTACCGCAGGCCAGCGCGATTGGGAACATCCACAGTGGCACCATCGCCGGGAAGTTGAACGGGGTGATACCCGCCACCACGCCCAGCGGCTGCATCAGCGAGTAGCTGTCAACGCCAGTACCGACGTCCGCTGAGTTCTCACCTTTGATCAGGTGTGGAATACCGCATGCGAATTCAACCACTTCCAGACCACGCGTCAGTTCGCCCAGCGCATCTGACCAGACTTTACCGTGCTCGCTCACGATCAGCTCGGCCAGTTCGTCACGATGCTGTTCCATCAGGGTTTTGAAGTTGAACAGGATACGGGCGCGGCGCAGTGGAGAAGTGCGTGACCAGCTATCGAAAGCGTTGTGGGCTACTTCAATGGCGTACGCCACTTCATCGCTGGTGCTCTGTGTCAGTTCACGGATGACTTTGCCGGTCGCCGGATCGTAAACCGGGATGGTTTCGCTGCTGGCGCTCAGGGAAGTTTTACCGCCAATAAAGTTTCCTACGATAGTCATGTTCTGGCCTCTTTGATGTGATAGTTCCCATGCAGGCAGTCTGAATCACAACGCTACCTGGCCGGGCAAAACTCTAATGCGTGGGATGACAGTATAATATTGGAATAAATTTTTCAAATATTTCACTTTAGAAAATTCAGTTTTAGCGGCATGGATCGCATTTTTCACGGTCAGGTTCTGCCGGATAAATGGTCCTGCCTGCCGACATACCTGAAAAGCCTCCAGAGTAGGCCCCATGCGGAACAGTGGTTTTACCACGTGACGATAACGGCCCCGCAATCCTTCGCTCTTTCACCTGAAATTTCCCTGTGTTTTTACTGGTTTGTTTTTATGCACGGTGAAATTTTGAGAGGCGGATCTAAAAATTTAAATTTCATTATTCACTAACTATGAAATAAATGTTTTCTTATGCGTACTTTTACTGCACCATGCGGATCGGGTAAGGCTGGCCCTGTGGTGGAGTTTTTTTTATTACCCTACTGAAACAGGAGCCATCACATGGCTATCGATCCAACCCGCATTTGCATTAACCGTAAAATTGCCCCTGCCCTGAGCATTGAAGCCTTTTTCCAGCTGGTACAAAAGCTGGGTCTGAACAAGGTTGAGCTGCGTAATGATATGAAGGGTGGCAGCGTGACTGACGATCTCAGCCACCAGCAGGTGAAAGACCTGGCGGAAAAATACGGTATGGAAATCGTTACGATTAACGCCGTCTACCCGTTTAATCAGATCAGTGACGATCTGCTGGCCCGCGCTGAAGGGCTGCTGAAGGATGCGCAGGGGATTGGAGCGAAAGCGCTGGTGATGTGCCCGCTGAACGACGGCACGCCGATTTCAGCCGAAGATACCGTTAACGCGCTGCGCACACTGGCACCGCTGTTTGACCGCTACGGTATTAAAGGTCTGGTTGAACCGCTGGGCTTCCCGGTCAGCTCGCTGCGCTCCGCAGGCCAGGCGCTGCAGCTAATCGACCAGGCCGACGTACCGTTTACGCTGGTGCTGGATACCTTCCACCACCACCTGTATGAAGGCGCAGAGCAGGACTTCGCCGCCGGTCTGGATGTCAATCGCATCGGACTGGTGCACCTGTCTGGCGTGGAAGACGATCGCGAAACCAGCAAGCTGACCGATGAAGAACGTATCATGCTGAGCGAAGGCGACCGTCTGAAGAGCGTGTCTCAGGTACAGCGCCTGGAGAAGCTGGGCTACAAAGGCATCTACGCCTTCGAGCCGTTTGCTTCCAGCATGGACAACTGGACCGCTGCGGACATCGAGCGCGAAATTCGCCAGAGCATCGCGCTGCTGCAGGGCTAAACATCCTGTGGCCGGATTTCACTTCTTATCTGTGTCACTTGGCGGCCTTCCAGGGCCGCATTTTTTTATGCGGTCGTCACCCGTTTTAACCGGAGCGTCGCCAGTATTGCCAGGCACACCAGCACGCTGCTGAGCAGATAAATCACCGGCACGCCGGCATAGCTCATAATCAATCCCGCCAGCGGGCCGGTTATCCCCAGCGCCAGATCCATAAAGGCGGTGTAGGTCGCCAGCGCGCTACCCTGATTCTGCGGCGGCACCACTTTCACCGCCACCACGCCAATCGCCGGGAACACCAGCGAGAATCCGGCACCGGTCAGCAGCGCACCCACCTTCGCCATCCACGGCTCCCACGAGCCCCACACCATCAGCAGCCCAAAGGCCTCAACCGCGAAACAGATCAGCGCCACGTTCAGTCCGCCGTGGCGGTTGATGGCATTGGGGAACAGCATGCGCGTACCGACAAACGCCACACTGAACAGCGTCAGGGCAAAAGCCGCGCCCTGCCAGCCTTTATCCTGATAGAACAGGGTAATAAAGGTGGCGATCACCCCAAAGCCGACCGATCCCATCGCCAGGATCAGGCCGTATCCCCAAATACGGCCCAATACCGCGCGGAACGGCAGCGGTTTTCCCTTGCTGGTTTTCACCGCAGGCCGGGGCAGCGCCAGTACGATAGCCACCAGCGCAATGGCAATCACAATCGCCGCCAGCAGCAGCAGGCCGCCCCACATGTAAATCGCCACGCCCAGCGGCGCACCAATCGCCATCGCCCCGTAGGTGAAAATCCCGTTCCACGAAATCACCCGGCCAATATGCAGCGATCCCACCACGCCAACGCCCCACAGCGTGGCCCCCGTCCCGGCAAAACTCTGCCCCATGCCCAGCACCACGCGGCCGAGGCATAACAGCAGCAAACTCACGAGGGGAATGGGGCTACTCAGTGCCGCCAGCGCGTAGCAGATACCGCAAATCAGCGCGCCGAACAGGCCAAAAATCACCACTTTCTTCGGTCCCCAGAGATCGGCAAAACGCCCGGCATGCGGGCGGCTGAGCAGCGTGGCGAAATATTGCAGGCTAATCACCAGACCGGCCCAGAAGGCGCTGTAGCCCATCACGTCATGAACGTATCCGGGCAGCACCGCCAGCGGCAGCCCAATGGTCAGATAGCTGGCAAAGTTGAAGATGACAACAGAGATAATGCGCAGATTTAGGCGCAGGCCGGATTGCGCGGCGTCGCCTGCTGACGGGTCTGACATGGAAATTACGGCTCGCAAAGCAAAAAAGTCGAGGCCTCACTATACCTGAACCGTTAGCGTCCTACGGATGTTTATTCGCCGCAGCGGGCGCGAATACCGCCATATTTTCATCACAAAGCCTCCCTATACTCCGCCCCACAGAGTCCCAAAGAGGATAACAATATGGTCTTTACTCCCCTGGACTTCCTTCAGATGAGCGCTCGCTACCGGCCCTGGCCAGCGGCTGGTCAGGCATGCTCGCGTAAAAACGGAGCATCGCTATGATCCGCTCACCCGTCGCCGTTACGCTGAAAGGCATTGGTTATGCTTTTGGCGAACACCGCGTACTTAATCACATCGATCTGGATATCGAACCCGGCTCTATCGTGGCTCTGCCTGGCCCTTCCGGCTGCGGCAAAAGCACCCTGCTGAAAATCCTTGCCGGGCTGCTGGAGCCGCAGCAGGGCACGCTGCAGTTTGGCGAACGTCTGATTGCCGATCGCGGTAAAAGCACGCCGCCGGAACAGCGTGATATCGGCATGGTTTTCCAGGATTACGCCCTGTGGCCGCATATGACGGTGGCACCGGCGGGAATGCAGACGGTATCGGTGTTTATCTGGCGGCAGTTCGAACAGGGTTCCGTCGGCCACGGAATGGCGATGGCGACCATTGCGATTACCACCGGGCTGACGCTGATGCTCAGCGCACTGGCGTTGATGCAGCGTGGGGGGTAGTGGCCTTCCTGCTTAACTATATTCCCAACATCGGCCCGGTGATTGCCGGTATCCCACCGGTATTGCAGGCGCTTCTACTGAACACACCGCTGGATACCGGGCTGGTGGCCGCGCTGTTTATCGCCATTCATATGCTGTGCGGCAATATGCTGGAGCCACGGCTGATGGGGCGGGGTCTGGGGCTGTCGAGCCTGGTGGTCTTTTTATCCCTGATTTTCTGGGGCTGGCTGCTCGGACCGGTGGGCATGCTGCTCTCCGTACCGCTGACCAGCGTCTGCAAGATTCTGATGGAAACCACTCCGGGCGGCAGCAAGCTGGCGATACTGTTGGGCAATGGCCGCCCGGCAAAATAATCAATCGACTATAAACAGCTGCGCACCGCTTTCCGTCCAGGAACGGTGCGCTTCCGCATTATCAGCAACCTGATAGCTCATCCCCGCGCGCAGGATAAACACCCGGCCATCGTCCAGCTCGGTGTGCAGCTCGCCGGACAAACACAGCAGAATATGTCCTTTACTGCACCAGTGATCGGCCAGATAGCCGGGGGTATAGTCCACCCGCCGCACGCGCACGTCGCCAAACTGCTGCGTACGCCACCATGCACGCAAACTGCGATCCCATCCCACCCAGCACCACCCAAACTGCTGCGTACGCCACCATGCACTGCCGGTTTCTCCGGGATGCTCCGTTGCATCGATCGTCGCCCAGTCCGTTGTGCCGAAAGGAATATCGCTTAATTTCATTACCAAATCCCACGTGGTTAAACATTGAAACTACCCGGTTTTCTCAATAATGCACACCGATTTCAGGTGAAAAAATCCGCTAGCGGTGTTTTCGGCGGTAAAGGTCGATTACAACAAAACTGCTCCGTCATCGGCCGCGTAACATACAACATAAGAAATCCGGGCATTGGCTAAGTGTTTAAGGCGAATATTTCTACTTAAATCAGCCGCTGCCACTGCACATCAACATAAAGTTGCTGCCATAATACTTACTTTCCTCATTCACCTTTTATGCTGCTGTTGTTTTACCGCCGCCAGACACCACGGGAGAACACTTTGCTCGCTACTGAAAAACCCAGGCACGACTACCGCTGGCTGATTGCCGCAGGGCTAATACCGATCCTGCTTTGTCTGATGTTTACGCTGCTGGAAGCGGGAAAAATGGTTAAACGACAGCTTGCCGTGACCAGCTCAATGCTGATATCCCAGGCGGAAAATATCAGCGACAGAGCGCGGGTGATGACCGCCTTTTTACAGTCATATAAAAATCATCGCTGCGCGGATATCAAAGACGAGCTGCAGGAGTATGGCTCGATGCATCCTTATTTTCGCTCAGTGGGCCTTGTTCAGGACGATAACATCATCTGCTCATCGAACTTTGGCGAACGCAAGGATTCAATAGAAGATATTATTCGCCGCCCGCTGCCTGCCGATCACAAAGGCCTGTGGAGCCTCTCCGTTTCCGGTACCAGCGGGGTCAATAATCGCCCTGCCGTGCTGTTTATGCATGAAGCCCGCGACGGTTTTGCCAGCTACGCCCTGGTGGACGGACAGTATTTCATTGATTTTATCTGGGCGGCAGAAATGCAGCATGATTACGATATTTCGATGAAATTTGGCGACGGATTTGCCATGTTTAGCGGCGTTCCTGCCACCCGCCAGCATGATAAAAAATGGGGTAATTACACGCTCAACACTCACTCTAAACGTTATGCGATCACGTTGAATGTCACCTCCTCCCGAAGCGAACTGTTTTATAACTGGCGCCAGGTACTGCTCAGCCTGATGCCGATGGCGCTAATCCTTTCCCTGCTGTTTATCGCGCTAACCAGCAACTGGCTGAAACGCAAAAGTTCGTTCCGCGATGAGATCCGCCGCGGCATCGCCCGCAACGAATTCTCCGTTCATTACCAGCCGATTTTTAACCTGCAAACGCAGAAATTTAGCGGGGCTGAGGCGCTGATGCGCTGGCAGCGCCCTGACGGCCACTGGGTACGGCCGGATGTCTTTATTTCCGCCGCTGAATCTGAAGGGATGATTGTGCCGCTGACCCGCCATCTGTTACAGATGGTGATCCGCGACACCGCCGGATGGCAGCTGGACCCGGGCTTCCATATCAGCGTGAACCTGGCGGCGGATCATCTACAGCATGATGACTTCATGTCAGATATTCGCGCCTTTGCCGCCGGGATGGATCATCTCAAGCTGACGATCACCCTCGAACTGACGGAACGCAGCCTGATCGGTGAAGATCGTATGGTTTCCCAGAGGCTTGCCGATCTGCGCCGCGAAGGGATCAACATTGCCATTGATGATTTTGGTACCGGGCACTGCGCGCTCTCTTATCTGCAAACTTTCCCGCTGGATTATCTGAAAATCGATCGGGGCTTTGTTAACACCATTGAATCCGTTGACGGTGAAACCCCGGTGCTGGATGCGATTATTTCCCTGGCCGATAAGCTGGCGTTAAAGGTCGTCGCGGAAGGGGTGGAAAACGAAATGCAGCTGCGCTATCTGCAAAACCACGGCGTATCGTTTATCCAGGGCTACTACTTCGCCCGCCCTATGGAAAGCGCGGTGCTGTCCGAGTGGTTGCAAAAGCGCAACAATCCAGAGCCGGACGAAATCCCCGCCGGTTAGGCCGGCGTTTTGGCATATTCACCAGGTCGGGTGCCGATGCAGGCGCTCGATCGACCACAATTTTACTCCTCTTCTGTACTTCCTCCTGCTATCAGTTTCTGAATTTTTTATCCGAAAAAATGCGACATCGCGCAGAGGTTCTATAATAAACGGCGGTGAAGTGCGTGATTGGGCCGTGTGAGTGCGCCATTGAAGCCCGCCGCCGACGCATTTTGCCGCTGGATTTTCCCTCATTACCAGTCCACCAGATCGCTTATTTTAGCTGGAATGTAGGAATTTTGGGATTAAAAACAGAAAATTACAGAGTGTTTTATATGATTTCACGTAGGAAGCGTGTCAAACCAATTGGTTTAAAAGACGTCACTATCATCGATGATAGTAGATTACGCAAAGCAATTACCGCGGCCTCACTGGGCAACGCCATGGAATGGTTCGATTTCGGCGTTTATGGCTTCGTTGCCTATGCTCTTGGCCAGGTATTTTTCCCCGGTGCCGATCCCGGCGTGCAGATGATCGCCGCGCTGGCGACTTTCTCGGTACCGTTCCTCATTCGCCCGCTAGGCGGATTGTTCTTTGGTGCACTGGGCGATAAATACGGTCGCCAGAAAATTCTCTCCATCACCATTATCATCATGTCGGTCAGTACCTTCTGTATTGGCCTGATCCCTTCCCATGCCTCTATCGGCATCTGGGCACCGATTTTGCTGCTGCTGTGTAAAATGGCACAGGGCTTCTCGGTGGGTGGTGAGTATACCGGCGCATCAATCTTTGTTGCCGAATACTCCCCGGACCGCAAACGCGGCTTTATGGGCAGCTGGCTGGACTTCGGCTCTATCGCCGGGTTCGTGCTGGGTGCAGGCCTGGTGGTGCTGATTTCAACCGTAGTCGGTGAGGAGAAATTCCTTGACTGGGGCTGGCGTATCCCGTTCTACGTGGCGCTGCCATTAGGGGTTATCGGTCTGTATCTGCGCCACGCGCTGGAAGAAACCCCGGCGTTCCAGCAGCACGTTGATAAGCTTGAGCAGGGCGACCGTGAAGGCCTGGCCGATGGTCCGAAAATCTCCTTTAAAGAGATTGCCACCAAACACTGGCGCAGCCTGTTGTCCTGCGTCGGGCTGGTGATTGCCACTAACGTCACCTATTATATGCTGCTGACCTATATGCCGAGCTACCTGTCGCATAATCTGCACTACTCGGAAGATCATGGGGTGATGATTATTATCGCCATTATGCTGGGTATGCTGTTTGTGCAGCCGGTGATGGGGCTGATGAGTGATAAGTTTGGCCGTCGCCCGTTTGTGATTATCGGCAGTATTGCCCTGCTGGTGCTGGCGGTTCCCTGCTTTATGCTGATTAACAGCGGCGTGATGGGGCTGATTTTTGCCGGCCTGCTGCTGCTGGCGGTGATCCTCAACAGCTTTACCGGCGTGATGGCGTCCACCCTGCCGGCAATGTTCCCGACCCACATCCGCTACAGTGCCTTAGCCAGCGCCTTTAATATTTCGGTGCTGATCGCTGGCCTGACGCCAACGCTAGCCGCCTGGCTGGTCGAGGCAACCAGTAATCTGTATATGCCGGCTTACTATCTGATGGTGGTCGCGGTGGTCGGCCTGGTGACCGGCCTGACGATGAAGGAGACGGCAAATATGCCGCTGCGCGGTGCGACCCCTGCAGCGTCGGATATTACCGAGGCTAAGGAGATTCTGCAGGAACATCACGACAATATTGAGCAGAAGATCGAAGACATCAACGAACAGATTGCCGAACTGGAAGCGAAGCGTACACACTTGATTAATCAGCATCCGCGGATTAACGAGTAATCATTGAGGGCCGGGCATACCGGCCCTTTTGATATGTACCGATAACAGCCACTCAGCATATTGTTGCCAGGCTTTAGTATTCCCAACTCGCTAAGTTTTCTACTATGGCCCAGACCGCAATTCATGCGGGCCAGACAGTGTGAGATCGCGCTTTTGCCCATTTTCCCCGCAGTCAGTTGTTCAGATAAACCTTACGTGCGGCGCAGACACTATTTGACTCACTAAACGGCTACACTTGTCCTTCGACCGAAAACTGAATCTGAGGTATTAACATGAAAATCAAAAGCTATGCGGCACTGGCTGCAGGACAGGCTCTGGAACTGTAATGAGTACGAAGCCGGTGCACTGGGCGCAGAGGAAGTGGAAGTTGAGGTGGAATACTGCGGCGTCTGCCACTCTGACCTGTCGATGATCGGCAACGAGTGGGGCATCTCGCAGTTCCCGACTATCGCCGGGCATGAAGTGATCGGCCGTGTGGCGGCCCTTGGCGAAGCGGCACAAACCAAAGGCCTGAAAATCGGCCAGCGCGTGGGTATTGGCTGGTCGGCCAAAAGCTGCCAGCACTGCGATGCCTGTATTAACGGTGAGCAGGTCAACTGCCAGCAGGGCAGCACGCCAACCATTCTGAACCACGGCGGCTTTGCCGAGAAGCTGCGTGCCGACTGGCAGTGGGTGATCCCACTGCCGGAGAGCCTGGATGCGCCAGCGCCGGTCCGCTGCTGTGCGGCAGCATCACGGTCTTTAAGCCGCTGCTGATGAGCAACATCACCGCCACCAGCCGGGTCGGGGTGATCGGCATCGGCGGCTATCAGGAAAACGATAGCTGGCTGGACCGCTACCACAACCGTAAGCGCTTCCTGAGCACCATCGTGGATGCCGATCTGACTGATTCCACCACCCTCTCACTCGGCTGGGACTTCCAGCAGACTGAAACCCGCGACCCTGGCTGGGGCGGCCTGCCGACCTGGTACAGCAACGGCGAACGCACCCATTACGACCGCAGCTTCAACGCCGCGCCGGACTGGTCCTACACCGACAAACAGAGCAACAAAGTCTACGCTAACCTGACGCAGAGGTTTGATAACGGCTGGCAGGCGCAGGTTAACGGCAGCCATAGCAAAATCACGTTCGACAGCAAGCTGATGTACCCGTACGGTTACCCGGATCAACAAACCGGTCAGGGTGCCTACCTCTTCAGCGGCTGGAACAAAGGCACGCGTAAAGTTGACTCGGTTGATGTTTACGCCAACGGACCATTTGAACTGCTGGGCCGCAGCCACGAGCTGATGCTCGGCGGCAGCTACAGCCGCCAGAAGAACGACTTCATGAATACGTTCTTTGACGGCATGACCTACGACGGCGACTACAATAACTGGGACGGCAACACGCCACAGGGTGACTGGAACGACTGGACGGTGGAAGATGACGACACCATTCGCCAGAAATCTGCCTACACCGCCGCACGCTTCTCGCTGGCCGATCCGCTGTCGCTGCTGGTTGGCGCGCGCTATACCCAGTGGAGCGCACGTGGGACCTCCGGCGATAAAGACAGCAAAAAAATCGCCCCTTATGCCGGTCTGACTTATGACATTAACGACACGTATTCGGCCTACGCCAGCTACACCACCATCTTCCAGCCGCAAAGCTCGCGCGACGCCAGCGCCAGCTACCTCGATCCGGTTACCGGTAAGAGCTATGAGGCCGGTCTGAAGGGGGACTGGGCAAACAGCCGCCTGACTGCCACTTTGTCCGTGTTCCGCCCGAACAGAATAACCTCGGCGTGAACACCTACGTCGTTTACGGTGCGCCACGCAACTTATCCGTATCGGCTAACTACAGCTTCTGATGCGGTAAAACTCTGCCTTTTGATGCCAGTCCGCTTTGGCGGCTGGCATTTCTCATTCCGACAAGCAAAAAAACGATCCGCGTTATTGGTTTCCCGATACACTGCATTATGGACCGGATAAACATTGCTTATTCATGCACTATAATTCACCCGATCACAGCCATCTGAAATTGCGCTCAACGCGCTTTATCCGCCGCATGTTTGCCATGCGTCAGCTGGGTACATTTCTCTGTTTTAACCCGATTATCTCGGTGTTGCTGGAACTACAAAAGGGCAACGCCTTTTACGTTCTGCTGTTTATCAACACCTTTGTCTGGCCCTGGGTGGCCTACCACGTGGCGATGTCCTCCGCCGATCCGACCGCCAGCGAGCGGCGTAATCTGACCATCGATGCGGCCCTTGGCGGCTTCTGGGTGGCGATGATGGGTATCAGCCCAATGCCGTCGCTGATCATCATGGCCGTGTTGGCTTCGGATCGTTACGCCGTTGGCGGCTGGCTACAGCTACAATCGGCGATGCGGGCATTTTTACTGATCTTTATCCCGATGTGGATGCTGAACGGCATGCCGTGGCAGACCAGTTTTAGTACCCGTACAGTCTGGTTAACGCTGCCGCTGGCCGCTGGCTATATGTTCGTGCTTAGCGCTGTTTCATATAAATTAACCCTGACGCTGCGGCGTAAAAATCGCGAACTTGAACACATCTCGCTGATGGACCTCAGCCTGGGCATCCCCAACCGCCGCCTGTTCGATCGCCGGCTGGAAAGTGAATATTTACGCGCCCGGCGCGGTGAATGCCGTGCCTGGCTGCTGCTGCTTGATGTTGATAATTTCAAAACCGTGAACGACACCTTTGGTCATGAGGCGGGGGATTTCCTGCTGGCGGAAATTTCCGCCCTGCTGCGCAATGAAGCTGGCGAACGGGATATTCCGGCGCGCTTCGGCGGCGATGAGCTGGGGGTTATCGTCCACGATGCAGACGAAGCGGGCGTTCTGCTTCTTGCCGAAACCCTGCAGCAGAAAATTACCCGGCTGCGGCTACCGGTCTCGGCGGATTTCCACTGCTCGATCAGTATCGGCATTGCCGCCGCCAGCGAGGCGGAAAGCCTGCAGCAGTGGTTAAGCCGTGCCGACCTGGCTCTGTACAACGTTAAGCGGGCGGGCAAAAACGGCGTTCAGCTGTGGCGGCCCTGGCAGGAGAACCCGACGACATAAAAAAGGTCCGGTCCCCCCTTACAGAAGCTGGACCCGATATCCTTACGGATAAAAACGTCATGGGATTTTTGCGCCGCTCAGAAATCATCCCTCTTCCCTGAGCCATAATTTTTTGTACTTTATCGGCGTATGCCGACTATCTGTTTAAAAACCCGATGGAAGTTGGTCACGTTTTCAAAGCCCACCTGCGTGGCAATCTGCGCGAGACTGTCATCCGAACTGAGCAACAGCGACCGCGCTTCGCCGATGCGGCGCCGAAGCAGCCTGCTACCCGACCTCCGCAATAATAGCGGCTGCCAGCCCGCGCACCGCCTGCACTATCGCCTCCTCGGTGAATCCCCCCAGACCGAGGATCAGCCCGGGGCGGCAGCGGGTATCAGCATACATATGCGATATGGCCCGCACCGAAACGCCCGACGCCAGCGCCCGCCTGACTACCTGACGATCGTCCAGATCCCGCCGCAGCCACAGCAGCAGGTGCATTCCCTGATCGCCGGGCTGCACCGACGCCAGATCCGCCGGAATGAATCGCGCGATCGCTGCGATCAGCACGCTACGCTTCTCAGCATACACGCTGCGGATGCGCCGAATGTGCCGATCCAGATACCCCTCCCGCATAAAGTGGGCCAGCACATACTGGTCAGCGTTAGGAGGATGGCGATCCATCAGCATTCGGGCGCCGCGCCAGGCATCCACCATGCCTTCCGGCACAACGGCATAGCCCAGGCGCAGCGAGGGAAACAGGATTTTGCTAAAGGTGCCGAGATAAATAACCTGCTCCGGTGCCAGCCCCTGTAGGGCTGGAAAAGGATGGCCGCCGTAGCGCAGCTCGCTATCGTAATCATCCTCGACGATCCAGGCCCGGTGCTCTTTCGCCCAGTTAATCAGCATACTGCGGCGGGCCATGGACAGCGGCATACCCAGCGGATACTGGTGCGAGGGTGTCACAAATACCACCCGGGCTTCCGTACAGCGTGCAATCCCTTCCGCGACATCCAGCCCGGCATCATCGACCGGGACTCTGACCATCTGCTGCTGCCGATCATGGCACTCAAAAATAGAGGTAATGCCGGGATAAGCCGGGTCCTCAACCCAGGCTTTATCCTCCTCCTCCAGCAGGACCTGTGCCGCCAGATACAACCCCTGCTGAGTGCCGGAGGTGATAATGATCTGTTCGGCATTACAGCGTACCGAACGGGATTTTCTGACGTATTCGGCGATAGCCTTACGCAGTTCAGGTGCGCCAGCCGGCTCACCGTAGCCGGAAGGTGCCCCGGGTCCGCGAGCCCGTATGCGATTGCCAATTCGCCGCCAGATATCGTCAGGCAGCGTCTCACCGGCAGGAACCGACACCGCAAACGGCACGGCTGGCATCGGTGAGATTTGCCCGGCAGCACGCGCGAAGCGCTGCGCTCTGACAGAAAGCGGAGGAAGTGCCGAATCCCGCAGCCGATCGGTCGGCGATTTATCCGGCAGGGTAAGATCGCTCGCTACCCGGGTGCCAGCCCCGCGCTCTGCCTGAAAAAATCCCTCAGCAATCAGCTGCTCATACGCCAGGGTCACCGTACCCCGGGATAGCCCCAGTGCAGCGGCCAGTACGCGCGTGGAAGGCAGACGATCGCCCGCCTTCAGTTCTCCTCGCTGAATCGCCCTCTTCAAAGCCCGCACCAGCTGCTGGCTGAGCTGCCCCGACTGGCGATCTAACGCGCCGATGGAGGGAATTTCCACTACTGCTACGGTTCTGGACATGATTGTGGCCTGGTGATTTTGCGTGATACTGGCCCTTAATTGCAGGCCACTATTGGCGTAATTTAGCACGACCTTCTGCGGCAGGTCAGTATCCCGCCACGCCCGTCCTCTTTCATGTTTACCAGGAGTGAACAATGTACCCTTCTTCTTTTTTCAGCGAAAAACGTCCTGAGGTTCTCCATAGTCTGATCGCGGAGTATCCGCTGGGGATGCTGGTCAGCGGACAGCAACAGCTTGAAGTACTGCATATCCCTTTTGAGTTTCAGCCGCACGAGGGCGATATGGGCAGCCTGTATGCCCATATCGCCCGCACCAATCCGCTGTGGCAAAGGCTGGCAGCGGATAGCGACGTGCTGGTGGTGTTTCGCGGCGCGGAGGCCTATATCTCCCCCAACTGGTACCCCTCAAAGCAGGAAACGCACCGTGAAGTACCCACCTGGAACTATCAGGCGGTGCACGTCCGTGGCCGCATCTCATTCCGTGACGATGCGGATTTTTTACGCCAGATGATTGGCAGCATGACCCGGAAACAGGAGTCGGCGATGCCGCAGCCGTGGCAGCTTTCCGACGCGCCGGAAAACTTCCTCAGCGCCATGCTGAAAGCGGTCGTAGGAATTGAGATCCACATCAGCGAAATTGACGGACTGATGAAACTGGGGCAGAACAAGAAAGCCGCTGACCGGGAAGGTGCCGTAACGGCACTCTACGATCGCGGTCAGCAGGAGATTGCCAGTGCAATGCGGGCGGCAGGCAGGGAAAAACGCTAAACCGGCCCGCTGCGGGTCAATGCGGAGCGGCGGAGCAGAGCTACTCTGTCGGCGTCAGCAGCGCGAGCGCGATAAAGGCTTCAATATCTTCCGTCGCCTGCTGGCGTGCGCTGGCGGAAGGTTCGACGATCAGCAGGTCGCTGTAGCCGTTGATCATCGCGCCCAGCTGGCGGGCTGTACGGAGCGGATCGGCGCTGCTGAATATGCCCTCCGCAATACCGGCGTTAATAATGCCGTCCAGCAGCAGCTGCCATTTATCCACCATCTGCCGGGCCAGCGCCGCCCAGGTTTCGTTGTGAATGGCCAGCTGCCACAGTGAACCGTAAAGCTGCCAGACCGCGTCCTGCACATCGGGCAGATAGGTTTGCATCAGCATTCGCAGCTGTTCCCTGGCGGGCTGGCCAACGATCCTTGTTTTCAGATTATCCAAATCGGCCTGCAAAAAAACGGTCAACGCTTCCAGGCACAGCGCCTGCCAGTCACGAAAATAGTGATAAATATGGCTGCGGGAGAGGCCAAGATGCTCTGTCAGCTCGCGCGTGGTCACTTTTTCCACGCCTTTCTCAATAAACAATTCAATCGCGCCGCTCAGGATTCTGGCTCGTAGTTCTTCCGCAGTTTCTTTCATCTGTTATTCCGTGTGACCTTTGTATTTACTTAACACAGTGAACCGGCCGCAGTACCCGCCGCAGAACCAGCAGAGTCAGCACCAGCAGCGCAGCAGCGCAGCCCAACACGGCAAGGAAGGCGCGATCGAAAGCACCGTAGGCCAGGCCCGTCAGCTGGGCTGCACGCTCCGCCCCCATTCCGGCGGCAATGCGTAACGCTTCGTCAATGCTATCATAAGCCGCCTCCCCGCTGACCAGCCCTTCCGGCAGAACCAGCCCGTAGCTGTAAACCGCAGTCATCATTCCGCCCAGCAGCGTCACGCCCAGCACGCCACCCAGTTCCCAGGAAACATCTTCAATCGCCGCCACCATCCCGGCTTTTTCTTCCGGGGTGTTGAGCATGATGGAGGTAGATGCAGCGGTAAACATCGCACCCAGGCCGCATCCGGTTACAAACAGGGCCAGCATCTGCCAGATCGGCGCGCTGTTAAATAACCCCAGCAGGCAGACGATCCCCAGCGCGCTGAGCGTAAAGCTGAACATAATCACCGCCCGCTCGCCGTAGCGTGGCAGCAGTACGCCCGCCAGCGGAGCCGCCAGCACCGACGCCACGGGCAGCGGCAGCAGCATCAATGCGGACATCAGCGGTGACAATCCCAGCACCAGCTGCAGGCGCTGGGTCAGCACCAGTTCAACACCAGTCAGCGCAATCCCGGAAACGATAGCAATCATCACCCCGCCGGAAAAGCCGCCGTTACGAAACAGCGAAAAATCGATCATCGGCTGCGCAGCACGCTGCTGACGACGAACGAACAGCGTCAGGAACAGTGCGCCGACGGCGGCAGAGGCCACAACAGAGAACAGCGACGCATTGATATTACTCAGCTCTTTCAGGGCAAATACCGCGCCGACCAGGCCCAGCATAATTTGCAGTGAGCCAATAAGATCGACAGGCCGCTGGCGGTTGCCGCCGCTGTGTGGAATTAGCCAACAGGCGAAAGGCAGCACCACCATCACCACCGGCACGTTGATCAAAAAGACCGATCCCCACCAGAAGTACTCCAGCAGCAGCCCGCCCAGAACCGGTCCCAGCGCCGCCGCACCGGACGCCACCGCGGCCCAGATGCCGATGGCCAACGCCCGTTCGCGTTCATCGACAAATACATGGCGCACAATCGCCAGCGTGGCGGGCATCATCATCGCCGCGCCCACGGCCAGGAACACGCGGGAGGCAATCAGCAGCCCGGCGGTCGGTGAAAACGCCGCACACCAGGAGGCAAGGGCAAACAGCGGCAGGCCGGTGATAAACAGCCGTTTATGGCCCAGCCGGTCGCTAAGCATACCCGCCCCCGGCAGCAGCCCGGCCACCACCAGCGGATAGGCGTTGATAATCCATAGTTTTTCCGCTGCCGTGCCGTTCAGCTCCTGCATGATGCGCGGCAGCGCGGTGTACAGCACCGTCATATCAATGACGATCAAAAATAGCGTACTGGTGACGATCGCCAGCACCAGCCAGCGGTTATTAACGTGCATTGGAAACCCTCTCTGAGCAGCGTTGGTCGTCAGTCCTCACGCTGCATTGCAATTTTGAGCGGTTGCTCAAGAGCGGAAAATTACTTGAGCAACCGCTCAAAAGCAAGTGAAGTTTTTAGGGCGGCGAACGATCGTCCGGCTATTCCGGCAGCAAAACGGGGCTATGGCTAAAGCGTTTTCACAGGATCTGACGATGGAATCGAAAAAGTGAAGGCGGGAAAATGGCGTAGCCGGTAGCCGGTAGCCGGTAGCCGGTAGCCGGTAGCCGGTAGCCGGTAGCCGGTAGCCGGTAGCCGGTAGCCGG
>NZ_JBWKUK010000002.1:31381-136712 GCF_059420805.1 Erwinia sp. GW821-FHT03D09 | reverse complement strand
GTAGCCGGTAGCCGGTAGCCGGTAGCCGGTAGCCGGTAGCCGGTAGCCGGTAGCCGGTAGCCGGTAGCCGGTAGCCGAGAGTATGAGGGGGGAATCCCCCCTTTGAAACTAAACCGGATTCAGGATCGCCTTCACCTGATCGGGAGTCAGTGATATACCGAAGAAGTCATGATAAAAATTAGTAACTTCATAGTTCATGTCGATGCCGCTGAAACGCGCCGGATAGAGCGTTTTCGCCAGCCACAGAATTTGCAGCGCGGACGGGTCGCGGCTACAACGGGCAATCCGCAGCGCTGAACGGAGAGAGGAAGCGAGGATAAGCCCGCAGGACGCGGGCGCAAGGCTCGGTCGGCACACGGATGTGCCGTCTGAGCCGGTCCGACAGGCTGACGAACGCAGTGAAGGCACCGCGAAGCGGCGCGAGGACCGCCAGTCGTAGCCGCGACCCGTCCGCGCAGTCGCCCTAAGCACCTCAAGCACCTCAAGCACCTCAAGCACCTCAAGCACCTCAAGCACCTCAAGCACCTCAAGCACCTCAAGCACCACGGTGCCAGACAACAAACGGGAGGCATATACACCCGCCTCCAAACCGCCGAAAAAACTACGCCCGCGTCAGCTGCGCATCATACAAATGCGCATAACGCCCCCGGCGCTCCAGCAGCTGCTTATGGCTGCCCTGCTCCACAATCCCGTTATCGTCCACCACAATAATTCGATCGGCATTCTGAATCGTCGTCAGACGGTGGGCAATAATCAGCGACGTACGCCCTACCGACAGCTCGGACAGCGACTGCTGAATCGCCTGTTCGGTGGCCGTATCCAGCGCCGACGTCGCCTCATCCAGAATCAGGATCGGTGGGTTCTTCAGGAACACGCGGGCAATCGAAATACGCTGCTTCTGACCGCCGGACAGCTTCACGCCGCGCTCACCCACAATCGTATCCAGACCATCCGGCAAACTGTTGATCAAATCCGCCAGACGCGCACGGGTTGCCGCCTGCCAGATCTCCTCTTCCGTCGCGTGCAGACGACCATACGCGATATTCTCGCGAATCGAACCGCCGAACAGGAACACGTCCTGCTGCACAATCCCGATCTGACCGCGCAGCGACTGCTGAGTCATATCGCGAATATCCAGACTATCTACGCGAATCGCACCCTGCTGCACATCATAAAAACGCGGCAGCAGCGAGCACAACGTGGTTTTACCCGCCCCGCTCGGCCCGACAAACGCCACCGTTTCACCGGCGCGGATAGTCAGATTCAAATCCTTCAGCACCGTCGAACCAGCGCTGTAGCCAAAGGTGACGTTATCGAACTCGATATCGCCCTTCAGCTCGCTGACCACGCGTGCATTCGGCTTATCGGTAATATCCGGCGCGGTGTTCAGCAGCTGGGTGAAGCGGCGGAAACCGGCAATCCCTTTCGGATAGCTCTCCATCACCGACGAAATCTTCTGCACCGGACGGAAGAACACCTCAACCAGCAGCAGGAAGCCGATAAACCCGCCGTAGCTCAGCTCACCCTTCAGCACGTACCACGTGCCCGCGACCATAATCACCAGCTGAACCAGACGGGTGCTGAGATAGCTCAGCGTCATGCTGGCGGTCATAATGCGGTAGGCCTGCAGCTTGGTGGTTTTGTAGTTCACGTTATCGCGGGCAAACAGCTTCTCTTCCTGATGCTCATTGGCAAACGCCTTCACCACGCGCACGCCGCCGATGCTCTCTTCGATACGGGCGTTGAAATCACCGATCTGTCCAAACAGCTTGCGCCAGGTATTGGTCATCTGGCTGCCGTGTCGGCTGACCAGCCAGGTCATCGACGGCACGATAATAATGGTCATCAGCGCCAGCGGCATATGTACCGTCGCCATCAGAATAAAGGCACCAATAAAGGTCATCACCGCAATAAACAGATCTTCCGGGCCATGGTGGGCGATCTCCCCCACTTCTTCCAGGTCTTTGGTGACGTGGGTAATAATGTGGCCGGTTTTCACGTTGTCGTAATAGCCCAGCGACAGCTTCTGCAAATGCTGGAACGCCTGCTGACGCATATCGGTTTCAATCCCAACACCCAGCGCGTGCCCCCAGTAGTTCACCACCGCCATCAGCCCGGTATTAATCAGGTAGATCGCCAGCAGTGCCACCGAAGCCACAATAATCATCACCCAGTCCTGGGCAGGCAGCAGCTTGTCAATAAAGGCACGAACCGCCATCGGGAAGGAAAGCTCCAGCAGCCCGGCAAGAATGGCGCAGCCAAAATCGAGCAGAAAAAGCTTCTTGTAAGGTACGTAATAACTAAAAAAACGCCTAAGCATAACTCCCTCAATATTCACTATAATTTTTTAATGCCGGACGGCGGGTGCGGTAAAATGAGGCGGAATTATAACATTGTGCGGGAATACCAAGTCGTTTAATTACGCAGTAAAAAATGTAGGGATTAATTTCAACATATTCCCGGAGAATTAACCGGGAATAATCTCAGCGCGAGTAATACGGGGGGCCGACCAGGCTTATGCTTCCCGGTTTCGCAAAGGTCGGAAGACATAATCATAAAGCGCCGAGAACTGGGTGAACCTTTTGACTAACGCTTCAGAAACGGTGCGATGAAGATCATCCTGTAAAAAGCCTATCGCCGTGGCGTAGTTTTTCGGATGGAAGAAAGCTTTGTCGTACACCATCACCGTGCCTTCCCAGGTCAGGGCAGGCTGGCCGTTCGGCTGAGGCAGGCTGAGAAAGTTAGCTTTATGGTACGCCTTGCCGTGCATACCCAAATAGGTGGTGCGCGAGTCGTACTCTTTTTTATTCACCAGCCGGCAAAACTCATACGGTGAATCGTACTGCGGCAACGAGAAGTCCGGCCCCAGAAGGTTTATATCGCCCGACATCCCCTCAATCGCCACTGTCACATTGATCTTATCAAACAGGAAATCGAAGTTACTCGATTTGGCAAAGTCGATATGAATTCTGAAGTTGTCAGATTTAACGGCCCAGCAGTTCAGAAAGCCCGCCAGCAGCACGTTAAAAACCTGCCACTCGCTCATCTTCTTTTCACCGGCCAGGCTACGGAACCGGCTGACGATCAGCTTTGACTTCGGGTGCATGAATAAGGTGTAAAGTGGATCGCTGGAGCTTAGCACTTCCATCATTCAGCCCTTCATCTCAAAATCGCCTTAACAGCCGAGCACCTTAGCATTTTCCCTTAAAACATCACAGCGCCTGCGCGCAGGCCCAGGCCGAACTCCACGCCCACTGGAAGTTATAGCCCCCCAGCCAGCCGGTAACGTCCACCACTTCACCAATAAAGTACAGCCCCGGTACGTCACGGGCTTCCATGGTTTTGGATGAAAGCTGCGTAGTATCCACGCCGCCCAGGGTCACTTCGGCGGTACGATAGCCTTCGGTGCCGTTTGGCTGCACGCGCCACTGGTGCAGCGTGGTCACCAGCTCGCCCTGCTGGCGGCTGTTGAGCTGCTTCAGGGTACATTCCGGCACATAGCCCAGCAGCTGCAGGCACTCGACCAGCCGCTTCGGCAGCAGTTTCGCCAGGGTATTTTTCAGGCTCTGGTTCGGGTGCTGATTACGCTCTTCATTAATAAACGCATCGATATCCTGCTGCGGCGACAGATCGATGGTGACAAACTCACCCGGCTGCCAGTAGCTGGAAAGCTGAAGCACCGCCGGGCCGGACAGGCCGCGGTGGGTAAACAGCAGCGCCTCTTTAAACACCGTGCCGTCTTCCGCCGTCATCACCGACGGCACCGACACGCCGGAGAGCGTCTGCAACTGTTCCAGCAGCGGCTTGTGCAGGGTGAACGGCACCAATCCGGCGCGGGTCGGGAACACTTTAAGTCCGAACTGTTCGGCAATTTTATAGCCAAACGGCGATGCGCCCAGTCCCGGCATCGACAGACCGCCGCTGGCAATCACCAGTTTTTCCGCCTGCACCTCAGCGCCATTCAGCTGAAGCGTATAGCCCGAATCGCCACGCACCACGGACATCACTTCGCTGCGCAGCCGCAGCGTTACGTTCCCCACCTCGCACTCTTTCAGCAGCAGATCGACAATCTGCTGAGCAGAATCATCGCAGAACAGCTGGCCGAGGGTTTTCTCATGCCAGGCAATGCCGTGGCGGTTCACCATATCGATAAAATCCCACTGCGTATAACGCGCCAGTGCGGATTTACAAAAATGAGGGTTGTGCGACAGGTAGGCCGCCGGTTCGGTATAGAGGTTGGTGAAGTTGCAGCGGCCACCGCCGGACATCAGGATCTTGCGACCGGCCTTTTTGCCATTATCAATTAACAGTACGCGAAGCCCTTTCTGGCCCACCTGCGCCGCGCAGAACAGGCCCGCAGCACCCGCGCCAATTACGATAACGTCATATTTTTCCACTGCTCACTCCGGCACTGCCCGACAAAAACGCTGATTGTAGAGAGTTGGCGAGAGGGATGCCAGCATCAGGCGAAACCTCAGCGGAAACAATTTGTAACCTAATGATTTAACATAGTTTTATTAGGGTATTGTCACTATAGTGACACATTAATGTCAAAAAAAGTCTATATTTCACTTTCCCCCAGTGCGGTTTGTCGCTGATAATGCGCCGCGTTCATGTCCTCCAAAATGGCGTAACGCTTATGCTACATCTATTTGCTGGTCTTGATTTTCATACCGGCTTGTTACTGGTTCTGGCTTTGTTGTTTGTATTGATTTATGAAGCGATTAACGGCTTCCACGATACAGCCAACGCGGTCGCAACCGTGATCTACACTCGTGCAATGCGTTCGCAGTTAGCGGTCGTCATGGCGGGGGTGTTCAACTTCTTTGGTGTACTGTTGGGCGGCCTGAGCGTAGCTTATGCCATTGTCCATCTGTTACCCACCGATCTGTTATTGAACGTTGGATCGGCTCACGGGCTGGCGATGGTCTTTTCCATGCTGCTTGCCGCCATTGTATGGAACCTCGGAACCTGGTATTTTGGGTTACCGGCTTCCAGCTCCCACACCCTGATTGGTGCCATTATCGGTATCGGCCTGACTAACGCATTGCTGACCGGAACCTCGGTAGTTGATGCGCTGAACGTGCCGAAAATGATTGGCATCTTTATGTCATTGATTATCTCGCCGATCGTTGGCCTGGTCATTGCTGGCGGCCTGGTGTTTCTGCTGCGTCGCTACTGGAGCGGCAACAAGAAGCGCCTGCGTGTCCACATGACGCCGGCAGAGCGTGAAAAGATCGATGGCAAGAAAAAGCCGCCGTTCTGGACCCGTATCGCCCTGATCGTTTCTGCGATTGGCGTCAGCTATTCGCACGGTGCAAATGACGGCCAGAAAGGCATTGGTCTGATTATGCTGGTGCTGATTGGCGTGGCGCCGGCAGGCTTTGTGGTCAATATGAACTCCACCGGTTATGACATCGCCCGTACGCGTGATGCCGTTAACCATCTGGAGCAGTATTACCAGCAGCATGCCGCTTCGCTGACGCACATCATTCAGATGTCGCCACCGGCGATCCCGTCGCCGGAAGAAGTGCCGTCCGGTCCTAAGGAGTTCCACTGTGATGCCGCGCGCGCGCTGCCGGTTATCCAGCGTGCTCAGGGGCTGCTGAACGACCTGTCCAGCTACGATTCACTGACCGTTGAGCAGCGCAGCCATCTGCGTCGCATGCTGATGTGTATCTCGGATACGGCGGATAAAGCATCGAAGCTGCCGGAAACCGGCGCGGAAGATAAACGCTTCCTGACCAAGCTGAAAGGCGATTTGCTCAATACCATTGAGTATGCCCCGGTGTGGATTATCGTCGCGGTGGCACTGGCTCTGTCGTTGGGCACCATGGTTGGCTGGCGTCGTGTTGCCACTACTATCGGTGAAAAAATCGGTAAGAGAGGCATGACTTACGCTCAGGGAATGTCGGCGCAGATGACAGCGGCGGTCTCCATTGGTGTGGCAAGTTATACCGGCATGCCGGTTTCAACCACTCACATTCTCTCCTCCTCGGTGGCGGGTACGATGCTGGTTGACGGTGGCGGTGTACAGGGTAAAACCATTAAGAACATCCTTCTGGCGTGGGTCTTTACTCTGCCGGTGTCGATTGTTCTTTCCGGTGTACTGTACTGGATTGCACTGAAGCTGATTTAAGCCAGCGCGGCGGGGCTGCCCGTCACGCAAAAAGTGTAGAAAGCGGACTTCGGTCCGCTTTTTTTTATAGCTGCACCGCGCTCAATGCCAGATAGCCAGGCCAATCAGACTGATAACCACCAGTCCGCAGAGTGAACTGGTCAAAATAAACTGACCGCGCACGCGCTGACAGCGGCGGATAAACTCATCGTCATGATGATCGAGATAGCGCTGGGCCCAGATGTAGTACACCAGCCTAACCTGCTTACCCGGCTGCCCGTGCGAAGTAAAAAATCCCGCCCCATCGACGTACTGATACAGCAAGGGATCGCAACCGCGTAACACCACAAGCAAAGCGCGCAGCGAAGAGAAATAACGCGCCATATTCACCACACAAACGACACAAAGAGCCCAGAAAAGCGCGATAGTGCTGATCATGATCCCCTCCCGGCCATTTCACAGAAAACGTAAAGCGGGCAAGCCGCTGCGCCCTGCGATGGTTAAACTGCCCCTCTTATCGATATCGACCCGATACGGCTGTCAGCCGGATGAGTCGATAAGAAAGCGCTGACTGGCGCCTCTTATCAGTGTAGGAGATCTGCACAAAATTTTTCCAGCACTCTGTACGGCATCCGCGATAAACGGAGGAAAATTCATGTTGATCCTGTTCGCAAAGACCGCAGGCTGCCACAACATCTTTTAACAAATTTCGCTATACTTAATCGTATCCCGCATGTATCAGAACTTACGCGAAAAGGAGTATTCATCATGGCTTACAAACACATTCTGATTGCTGTTGATCTGTCGCCTGAGAGTAAACTGCTGGTTGATAAAGCAGTATCGATGGCTCGTCCTTATGATGCAAAAGTCTCGTTGATTCACGTAGATGTGAATTATTCCGATCTCTACACCGGACTGATTGACGTTAATCTGGGTGATATGCAGAAACGGATTTCGGAAGAAACCCACACCGCGCTGACCGAACTGTCAAACAACGCCGGTTATCCGATTGCTGAAACCCTCAGCGGCAGCGGCGATCTCGGCCAGGTGCTGGTTGATGCGATTAAGCAGTATCAGGTGGATTTAGTGGTCTGTGGCCACCATCAGGACTTCTGGAGCAAGCTGATGTCTTCTGCCCGCCAGCTGATCAATACCGTGCACGTTGATATGCTGATTGTGCCGCTGAACGACGAAGACGAAGATTAATACCGTTGTCTTGCAGAGGCCGGGTACGCCCGGCCTTTTAATTACCGCCGTGCTTCAATCCAGTCCTGAACTTCCACCACAAACGTCTCCGGTGCTTTGCAGTACATCTTCAGCGCCAGCTCCAGTATAGAGTGCTGTGCCAGCGACTCTTCCATACGCTGCTGCGCCATCTCCATCACCGAACGCACGCCGCAGATCCCCGAACAGGCCCACTCCGGCGGCGTTTCATCGAAAATGACCGTCCGCTGGCGGATCTCGCGGCAGGCAAAAACCTGTTTTTCGCCGTCAATGGCGTTCACCACGTCGAGCAGCGTAATGTTTGCGGCAGGCATCGCCAGCTGAAAACCGCCGCCCTTGCCTTCGCTGCTGCGCACCAGCCCCGCTTTTGACAGGCGGGTAAAGATCTTGGCCAGATAGTCGTACGGCACATTTTGCAGATCGGCAACCTCCCGCACGCTCATTTCACGCGCGTCCCCGCTGCTATCAACCATAAACATCAGGCTGTGAATGCCATACTCAACGCCAGAACTATAGAAAGCCATGTACTTATCTCAACCCCGTTAACTTGCGTTAGTGTAGCGTTTTCAGCACCACCTTGCGCACAAATCACCTTTGCCTTTTTAAACTACGACAAATATAATCCGAGTTAATAACCGTAACAAGAGTGACAGTAATATGCGTAAAAAGATTCTGATAGTCGGTGCAGGTTTCTCGGGGATGTGGTCAGCGCTGAGCGCCGCACGGCTGGCAGAGGGCAATGCCAACGTAGAAATTACCGTGATCGCCCCACAGCCGGAATTACGCGTGCGTCCGCGTTTTTATGAAAGCGCCGTGCGTTCGCTGGTCGCCCCTTTACAGCCGCTGTTCGACGTCACCGGGGTGAATTTCCTGCGCGGCACGGTCAGCCAGATCGATGCGGCGGCTCGCCGGGTCAGCTGGCGTGACGAATCCGGCACCGTGCAGCAGCAGGCCTGGGACCGCCTGATCCTGGCCAGCGGCAGCCACATTAATCGTTCGCAGGTTGCAGGCGTGGCTGAGCACGCGTTCGACCTTGACCAGCTGGAAAGCGCCGAGGTACTGGAGCAGCACCTTAACGGCCTGGCACAGCGCCCGAACAGCGCAACACGCAACACCGTCGTGGTCTGTGGCGGTGGCTTTACCGGTATTGAGATGGCGACCGAACTTCCGGCTCGCCTGCGTGAGATCCTCGGCGCGCAGGCGAAAACCCGCGTAGTGGTGATTGAGCGCGGCCCTCAGCCTGCCGCACGATACAGCGAGGAACTGCGCAATGTGATTATCGAGGCTTCCGCCGAGCTGGGCGTGGAGTGGAAGGTCAATGCGGAAGTGGAGCAGGTGACGGTGGATGGCGTGACGCTGAAAGACGGACAGACCCTTGCTGCACAGACCGTTATCTGGACCGTTGGTGTACAGGCCAACGATCTGACGGCACAGATTGATGCACCGCGTGACCGCCAGGGCCGCCTGCATGTTAACGCCCAGCTACAGGTCATCGGCCATGAAGATATTTACGCCACCGGCGATGTGGCATATGCCACCACCGACGACAGCGGCAACCACGCGCTGATGACCTGCCAGCACGCGATTCAGCTCGGTAAATTTGCCGGCAATAACGCGGCGGCGAGCCTGCTGGATATCGCACCGCTGCCTTATCGTCAGGAAAATTACGTTACCTGCCTCGATCTTGGCGCATGGGGCGCGGTCTATAGCGAAGGCTGGGATCAGCAGGTCAAGCTGACGCGAGCGGAGGCGAAAAAGCTGAAAGTGTCGATCGTCAGCGAACTGATCTACCCACCGGCAGCCGATAAAGCCACCGCGTTCAGGATCGCCGACCCGTTAGCGCCGTTTGTGTGATCGCAGCCTGACCCTCACGGGCTAAAGGCAAAAAAAAGCACAGCCCGGGTGCTAATCCCAGGCTGTGCCCTCTGTTCCGATCGCCCCGTTACGCTGTCAGCGGCGCATAAATATCAAATCGATGGCCTTTGGTGATCACCGCGTTCGGCGTGGCCACATCGGCCAACGGCGGCGCGTAGTCCGGGCGCTTCACGACGACCCGTTTAGTCGCCAGCTGACGTGCTGGTTGCAGTAGCCCGTCGGCATCCAGGTCCGGCCCCACCAGCGATTGAAACACCCGCATCTCTTTCTTTACCAGCGCGCTTTTCTGCTTGTGTGGAAACATCGGGTCAAGGTACACCACCTGCGGGCGCGGCGTGATATCCGTCAGCGCAGTCAGGCTGGAGGCATGCAGCAGCGTCAGCCGCTCGCGCAGCCACGGGCCAATCTCCGCATCGGCATAACCCCGCGCCAGGCCGTCATCCAGCAGCACTGCCACAACAGGATTACGCTCCAGCATCCTCACGCGGCAGCCCACGGACGCCAGCACAAACGCATCGCGTCCCAGTCCGGCCGTGGCATCGACTACATCCGGCAGATAGCCGCTTTTAATACCCACGGCTTTCGCCACCGCTTCACCGCGACCTCCGCCGAACTTGCGCCGATGCGCCATCGCGCCGCCGACGAAATCCACGAAAATGCCGCCGAGTTTCGGCTCGTCGCGCTTGCGTAGTTCAAGGTGTGTGGCGGTCATCACCAGCGCCATTACAGCACTGTCGTCATGCGTCAGCTGCCAGCGATCGGCCAGAATAGATAAGGCACCGTCTCCGGTGCCCGTTTCATCCAGTAAACAGATGTTCAAAACCGCTTATCCCTTGATGCCGTAGTGTTTCAGCATCGCATCCAGCTGCGGTTCGCGGCCACGGAAGCGTTTGAACAGCTCCATTGGCTCCTCGGAACCGCCGCGCGTCAGGATGTTATCGAGGAATGACTGCCCGGTTTCGCGGTTGAAGATCCCTTCCTGTTCAAAGCGTGAGTACGCGTCCGCGGCCAGCACATCCGCCCACAGATAGCTGTAGTAGCCTGCGGCATAGCCACCGGCAAAGACGTGGCTGAAGGCGTGCGGGAAGCGGCCCCAGGACGGCCCGGGTACAACCGCCACCAGTGCTTTCACCTCTTTCAGAGTCTCGAGGATCTGCGCGCCTATCGCCGGGTCGAACTCGGTATGCAGGCGGAAGTCGAACAGGCCGAACTCCAGCTGGCGCAGGATAAACAGCGCGGCCTGGTAGTTTTTCGCGGCCAGCATTTTTTCCAGCAGTTCCTGCGGCAGCGGCTCACCGGTTTCATAATGACCGGAGATAAACGCCAGCGCCTCCGGCTCCCAGCACCAGTTTTCCATAAACTGGCTCGGCAGCTCGACCGCATCCCACGGCACGCCGCTGATACCGGACACGCCCGGGGTTTCAATGCGGGTCAGCATATGGTGCAGGCCGTGACCAAATTCATGGAACAGGGTGGTCACTTCGTTGTGGGTAAACAACGCAGGCTTACCACCGAGCGGACGGTTGAAGTTACAGGTCAGATAGGCCACCGGCTTTTGCAGCGTGCCGTCGGCTTTGCGCATCTGCCCAACGCAGTCGTCCATCCAGGCCCCGCCGCGTTTGTGTTCGCGCGCGTAGAGGTCCAGATAGAAGCTGCCGCGCAGCTCGCCGCTTTCGTCGAACAGGTCGAAGAAACGCACGTCTGGGTGATACACATCCACATCTTTGCGTTCGCTGGCGGTGATGCCGTAAATACGTTTCACCACTTCAAACAGGCCGCTCAACGCGCGCTGCTCAGGGAAGTACGGGCGCAGCTGCTCGTCGCTGATGGAGTAAAGATGCTGCTTCTGTTTTTCACCGTAGTAAGTCAGATCCCACGGCTGCAGTTCGTCCACGCCAAACTCTTTTTTCGCAAAGGCGCGCAGCTCGGCCAGCTCCTGCTCCGCCTGTGGACGCGCACGTTTCGCCAGGTCGGTCAGGAAGTCGATCACCTGCGCCGGGCTTTCCGCCATCTTGGTCGCCAGTGATTTATGCGCGAAGGAGTCAAAGCCCAGCAGCTGGGCCAGCTCGTGGCGCAGGGCCAGCTCTTCGGCCATCACTTCGCTGTTGTCCCACTTCCCGGCGTTTGGACCCTGGTCCGACGCGCGAGTCGAGTAGGCACGATAAAGTTCTTCACGCAGCGCCTGGTTGTCGCAGTAGGTCATCACCGGCAGATAGCTTGGGATGTCCAGGGTCAGCAGCCAGCCCTGCTGTTCTTTCGCTTCCGCCTGCGCTTTCGCAGCGGCCAGCGCGCTCTCCGGCATGCCGGACAGCTCGCTTTCATCGCTAATCAGCTTGCTCCAGCCCATCGTGGCATCCAGCACGTTGTTGCTGTAGGTCGAGCCAAGTTCAGAGAGGCGTGCGGCGATTTCACCGTAGCGCTGCTGCTTCTCTTTCGACAGGCCGATACCGGACAGTTCAAAATCACGCAGGGCGTTATCCACCGCTTTTTTCTGTGCCAGATCGAGCGCGGCGTAGTGGCTGCCCTCTTTCAGATCGCGATATGCCTGGTACAACCCTTCATGCTGCCCCACCCAGGTGCTGTATTCCGACAGCAGCGGCAGGGTTTGTTCATAGGCCTGGCGCAGTTCCGGGCTGTTCTTTACCGAATTGAGGTGGCTGACCGGGGAGAACAGGCGGCTTAAACGATCGTCCACTTCTGCCAGCGGCTGCACCAGGTTATCCCAGCTGTAGGGAGCGCCCTGAGCCACGGCCTTCTCAACCGCCGCGCGGCAATCATCCAGCGCCTGAGTCACGGCAGGAACCACATGTTCAGGTTTGATGGCAGAAAACGGAGGAAGAGTAAACGAAGAGAGTAACGGGTTGGTCATAGCGCAGTAGTCCTTTAATCGGTGTAAGGAGCGCGTTTTTACGCACGATTTCTTTAACATGAGGCTAAGTGTAGCGAAAATCAATGGTTGCCAGCGTAACATCTCCCCTTCATCGGCTATCGGAGCGGCTTCTCACCGCACGTTCGGCTTTGCTGGTGCCGGGTCAACATTGCATACTCTTTCGCTTTGTTACGCCGTATTACTCATTTAAACAGGGAGTGAAATGATGTGGTTTTTGCTGGCGCTGTCTTTGCTGTTCTTGTCATTTAGTCTGCGCAGCTCACTGGTATTGTTGTTTATTGCTCTGGCAATAGCGATTATCGATCAAACGCTGCTGCCACCGGGCATTATTGCTCTTGGCATTATGTTCTCCATTGCCATTTGCTGGGGATATCCCCAGCGGCAAACGCCGTTTGCGCTACCGGGCGAGATCCTGCTGGTCGCCGGCGCAGTCGCGCTGGGGCTGCATATGATCCCGGGTTTTAATAATCAAATTGCGGCTTCAGGCGTGCAGGCCGGGCCACAGAGCCTGCCATTCACCTTCTATTTTAACCTTGATAAAGCGCTGATCCCGTTCCTGCTGCTGGGCTGCATGCCAACGCTGATCGCCCGTCCGTCACAGCAGCCTCAGAATCCGCTGTGGTGGCTGATACTGCTGCTGTCGATGCCTCTTCTGCTGTTAGTGGCAACCGTTTTCGGCGCACTGCGGGTGGAGCCTCATATTCCAGCCTGGATTGGTTCATTTATGCTGGCCAACCTGTTCTTCGTCTGCCTGGCGGAGGAAGCCCTGTTCCGTGGCTATATCCAGCAGCGCCTGAGCCAGCTGCTGGGCGACAAGCGGGCGTTAGTAATTGCCTCGGTATTATTTGGCCTGGCACACTTTTCTGGTGGACTGATGCTGGTATTTTTCGCCACGCTGGCGGGGGTGATTTACGGCCTGGCCTGGCTGTGGAGCGGGCGTCTTTGGGTGGCTACGCTGGTGCATTTTTCCTTTAATATGTTGCACCTGCTGTTCTTCACCTATCCTGTATGGCAACGCCTGCCGACCTGATATAATCGGCGCAATTCGTTCTCATGCTTTTTCCTGCATCCGTTGCTGTGCGCCGTTCTGTAGGGTAATCCGTGGGGTAATAATTGTAGAAAATTGATTCACCATCAATTAAAGCCGCATAAAATCAACAGGATAAATAATGCTCAGCTATCGCCACAGTTTTCACGCCGGCAACCATGCCGATGTACTTAAGCACACCGTACAAAGCCTGATTATCAGTTCGCTGAACGAGAAAGATAAACCCTATCTTTACCTCGACACCCACGCGGGCGCCGGTCGGTATCTGTTGAGCGGTGAGCATGCGGAGCGTACCGGCGAATATCTGGAAGGCATTGCCCGTATCTGGCAGCAGGACGATCTCCCTGCCGAGCTTGAGCCGTATATTAAAGCGGTCAAGGATCTGAACCCTAACGGCAAGCTGCGTTACTATCCGGGTTCTCCGCTGATTGCGCGCTACCTGCTGCGTGAATACGATAAATTACAGCTGACCGAACTGCACTCCAGCGATTTCCCACTGCTGCGCGGTGAGTTCCTGAAGGACAGCCGTGCGCGTACCGATCGTGCCGATGGCTACCAGCAGCTGAAAGCCAAGCTGCCGCCGCTGTCCCGCCGTGGTTTCGTGCTGATCGACCCGCCTTACGAGCTGAAAAGCGACTATCAGGCAGTCGTGAAGGGCATCGAAGAGGGCTATAAGCGCTTCAGTACCGGCGTTTATGCGCTGTGGTACCCGGTGGTGCTGCGTCAGCAGATTAAGCGCATGTGTAAAGAGCTGGAAGCCACCGGCATTCGTCGTATTCTGCAGATCGAGCTGGGCGTTCGCCCGGACAGCGATCGTTTTGGCATGACTGCGTCGGGGATGATTGTAGTTAACCCACCGTGGAAGCTGGAGCAGCAGATGAAGAATGTGCTGCCGTGGCTGGAAAAAGTGCTTGTGCCGTCCGGCACCGGGCATTCTAAGGTTGAGTGGATCGTTCCGGAGTAACTGCTGCGCCGCCGGGCGGATAACGCTCATGCATTATACGGTTGCTTTCCGTCCTGAAGACCGTTCCGGGATCACAGCGCTGACGGGGTAATGCCCCGCCAGCGCAGCCACTCAGCTATCAGATAGCACTCCAGCCACCGTCAGACAACAAACACCGCAAAATCATGCGCCATTTCCGTCGCCGGAAACACCGCCCGGCACTCATCCAGTAAACGCTCACAGTCATCCTGCAGATAGCGTGAACTCAGATGGGTGATAATCAGCCGCTTTGCCCCGCTCTCCTTCGCCACCCTGGCCGCCTGCACCGTCGAGGAATGCCCACGTCCGTTGGCTTTTTCTTCCATCGCCACTTCCAGCGTCGCCTCATGGATCATCAAATCGACACCGGCCGCCAGGTCGGTGGCCGCCGCAGTCGGCGCCGTATCGCCAAAGATGGCCAGACTGCGCCCCTTGATTACGCTGCCAATATAATCCCAGCCATTCACCACCCGACCATCATCGAGCGTCACGCTGCGCCCCTGCTTTAAATCGTAATAGTAAGGGCCGGGCAGATAGCCATCTGCTTTCAGCCGCTCCGCATCCAGCGCGCCGGGTTTGTCATGCTCATCAATCCGGTAGCCGTAGCACTCCACCGGATGCGTCAGCGGAAACGCGGTAACGCGGAACTGTTCGTCGTTACACACTTCTCCGGCAGTGATTTCAACAATCTCCAGCGGGAAGGTCAGCCACGACCCGCTCAGCTGCAGCGAGGTTTCCACAAAGGTCTTAATCCCCACCGGGCCATAAAGCGTTAACGGCTCGGTGGCACCGTTCATCGAGCGGCTGGTCAACAGTCCCGGCAGGCCAAAAATATGGTCGCCGTGCAGATGGGTGATAAAGATTTTCTCGATTTTCCCGGGCTTAATCGGCGTGCGCAGGATCTGATGCTGGGTCCCTTCCCCACAGTCAAACAGCCAGCTGCCACGGTTGCATTCACTCAGGTTCAGCGAGATGCTGGTGACATTTCGCTTACGGCTCGGGATACCGGCCCCCGTACCTAAAAACTGCAGTTCCATACGCTTTCTACTCCGTCATAGCGTTGTTTCCTGCGGCGGGCAGGAGAAAAGGGGGCGAGTTTAGCACTGGCTATCACCGTGCAGCTGCTCCCAGCTCAGATCGAAACGCGCCAGATACTTGCGTAGGCGATCGGCATCGTTGGGCTGCTTTTTCTGCTGGCGGGATACGGCAAACAGCCTGCGGCCGGCATCCGACAGCGACGATGAGGTTCGGCAAACTCAAGCAGTGCGCCGTAGACCTCTTCAAAGTCCCAGGGATCGCGGAGCACGATTTTGTTGAGCCGAACCTGCGTTGACGGTGACACCTGAGCGACATCTTCCACCACCTGCCCGGCCAGCTGCCGGCTGTTACCGCCGTGCAGCAGCTCCAGTCGGTCAATGGCAAAATCCGGCTGCATGCATATCTCGACGGTGGGGCGCCATTTGTTCCAGCGGTTATGTCGTTTCCCGCGTTTATCCAGTGTGGTACCCAGCATGCCAATCACAACCCGGCGCTTTATGTTTATCCTTAAATATAAAAAGCGAGATAAAAAGATAATAATCTAACTTGCGGCATCAATATCGATCATCAAAAATATTTTTAAATATTCATATTATTCATATTATTCATAAAGATAAAAATTAACTCACGGTTAAAACGCGCAATGGCACGCTTCTGGCCATAGGGGGTCGTCACTCACGTTAAGTAAAAGGAATCACAGATGGCAAATGAATGGCAGCAGTTGCAGAACCCTGACGGCGCTGCGGTAAAAATGTGGACGCATGGCGTACCGGTCGATCCGAAGGCACAGCAGCAGCTGCTTAATACCGCCAAAATGCCGTTTATCTTTAAACATCTGGCAGTGATGCCGGACGTTCACGTCGGAAAAGGCTCCACGATTGGCAGTGTGATACCGACCAAAGGCGCGATCATCCCGGCGGCGGTCGGCGTGGATATTGGCTGCGGCATGATCGCCGTGCGGACCTCGCTAACGGCCGCCGATCTGCCAGATAACCTGCTCGGCATTCGCAGCCAGCTGGAGCAGCAGGATCGCCCACCGCTGCCCGACAGTGAAAGGCGCGATGCGACAATGCTGGATCGGTTGCTGCACGATACAGTAATGGCCCAGATGTGAAATGGCAGAGGCATCGCTCGGCTCGGTGCCTCTGCCCTATCGCAATCATAGACGCAATCTTTGCGGCATTTGGCCGAGTGGCGTTACACTTATGCCCAGAAAAATAACTCACTTACTGAACTGGAAGATTCGATGACCAAACATTATGACTATCTCGCCATCGGCGGCGGCAGCGGCGGTATCGCCTCCATCAACCGTGCGGCTATGTACGGACAGAAATGTGCACTGATCGAAGCGAAAGATCTTGGCGGCACCTGCGTGAACGTAGGCTGCGTACCGAAGAAAGTAATGTGGCATGCCGCACAGATTGCCGAAGCCATCCATCAGTACGGCCCGGATTACGGCTTCAACACCACCGTTAACCAGCATAACTGGGACGTGCTGCTGAAAAACCGCAGCGCCTACATCGATCGCATCCACACCTCGTACGACAACGTGCTGGGTAAAAACAATGTTGACGTGATCAAAGGCTTTGCGCGTTTTGTTGATGCGCACACCGTGGAAGTGAACGGCGAAAAAATTACCGCTGACCATATTCTGATTGCTACCGGCGGTCGTCCGGTTCAGCCGAACATTCCGGGTGCCGAGTACGGCATCAACTCCGACGGCTTCTTTGAGCTACAGGCGCTGCCAAAACGCACCGCCGTGGTGGGCGCTGGCTATATCGCGGTTGAAATTGCCGGCGTACTGAACGCGCTGGGTTCTGAAACCCACCTGTTCGTTCGTAAGCACGCGCCGCTGCGCACCTTCGATCCGCTGATCGTCGATACGCTGCTGGAAGTAATCAACACCGAAGGCCCGACGCTGCACACTGAATCTATTCCAAAAGCGGTAGTGAAGAATGCTGACGGCAGCCTGACCCTGCAGCTGGAAAACGGCAAAGAGCAGACCGTTGACTGCCTGATCTGGGCGATTGGCCGCGAGCCGATGACCGACAACCTGAACCTGGACGTTACCGGCGTTGCGCTGAACGACAAAGGCTATATCAACGTGGATAAGTTCCAGAACACCAACGTGAAAGGCATCTATGCGGTCGGTGATAACACCGGCGCAGTCGAGCTGACCCCGGTGGCGGTTGCCGCCGGTCGTCGCCTGTCTGAGCGCCTGTTTAACAACAAACCGGACGAGCATCTGGACTACAGCAACGTGCCAACCGTAGTGTTCAGCCACCCGCCGATCGGCACCGTGGGCCTGACCGAACCGGAAGCGCGCGAGAAGTTTGGTGATGACCAGGTAAAAGTATACAAATCCGCCTTCACCGCGATGTACACCGCCGTCACTCAGCACCGCCAGCCTTGCCGAATGAAGCTGGTCTGCGTCGGTGCCGATGAGAAGATTGTCGGTATTCACGGAATCGGCTACGGCATGGATGAAATGCTACAGGGCTTCGCGGTAGCGCTGAAAATGGGTGCCACCAAGAAAGACTTCGATAACACTGTTGCGATCCACCCGACCGGTGCAGAAGAATTTGTGACTATGCGTTAAGCACTGTTCTGGTATTAAAGAAACACCTGCAGGATATTCTGCAGGTGTTTATTACTGAGTTTGAGGTTAATAGCATGAAATCTATAACCTGTTGATTAAAATGCCATTTCACAAAGCAGTAGCTTAAAAAATCAGCCAATCGAAGAAGAATAAAAATACGGAAATAAAAAAATCTCCTGATTTCACATTATCATTATTCTAAAATTAAACTTCCCTGATGTATGACGCTGAAATATAAAAAATATTTAAAATAATTGTTATACTCAACCCGCCAGAACAGTAACACACTTCACCAAAAGACGTAAGCTGTCCAAAGGAACCGTCACCGGACTGTACTTTCTACCTGTACCCGATAAAAACAGTGAACGGCAAGAATAAAAATAGCCACACGTAAAAATTCTTTATTATATAAAAGCAATCATAAATCTCTTGTTATCAAGGCTGAAATCCCCGATAAAAAGCAATAATGAAATTGCATTATTTATAAGAATTAGGTTGAAGATGCACTGGGTGATTTTAGTAAGCTGACATGGGCATATGTTGTTCTGTCAAAGAGTGATATGTCATTAAATTTTTACGCGACAAATTACCCAGAAGAATGGGTAAGCATTTATAAGGAAAACAGATTATATTACACCGACCCGGTTGTTATTACTGCACGCAACAGATTAACGCCTTTTGAGTGGGATAAAGGTCGAATAGTTAACTCCGGATACCATTACACCGGACGGTTTGATCTGGCTGAAGAGTTTTATTTAGTTAAAGTAAGCACATTTGTTATTCATGACTTTAATAACAACTTCGTTACGTTAACCTTCATCATCACACGGAAAAGTAAATCTGAGGTAGTTAAGGCATTAGTTCAGGAAAAGGGAGATATTTCATGATTACTCGCCTCCATACATGAAACCTATCTTGCTCTTAATTATCTACCAACGAAAAATGTTAAAGAAGTAGAAAATAAAACCGTTTTCATCCAGAGAGAAAATGAAATTCTTTACTGGTCCAGTGTGGGTAAAACCTATCAGGAAACGAGTATTATTCCTGGCATCAAACTGCGCACGGTCAAATTTCACATGTCGAACATTGTCAATAAAATGGGTGTAACAAATGCACGACATGCCGTACGTTTTGGAATGGAACATGGATTAATACAACCTGCAATATAAGACCCAATCGCAATAATGTTTAGTTACCGCTATTTGAGCTGAGGTCCTCCCCAGATGCTCAATCCTTACCCGACCTGGCATAGCTGCACTATGCTGCAATGCCAGAATCAGTGAGATATTATCCCTGAGACAGATATTTACTGCCCGTAATACGCATTCGCCCCGTGCTTACGCAGAAAATGTTTATCCAGCAGCGTCTGCTGCATGCTGTCTACCCCGGGCTGTAGCTGACGAGTGAACAGATTCATATAGGCGATCTCTTCCAGTACAACGGCATTGTGCACGGCGTTATCCGCATCAGCGCCCCAGGCAAAGGGACCGTGGCCGTTAACCAGTACCGCAGGAATATCCTTCGCACTCATTCCCTGCTGATTCACCGTCTCCACAATCACGTTACCGGTTTCGTGCTCATACTGACCGTTAATTTCCTCATCACGCATCAGGCGAGAGCAGGGAATCGTGCCATAGAAGTAATCGGCATGGGTGGTACCCAGCGCCTTCAGCGGCTGACCGGCCTGCGCCCAAATCGTGGCGTGCCGGGAATGGGTGTGCACCACGCCCCCGATATGTTCAAAGGCACGATACAGCACCAGATGCGTCGCGGTATCAGAAGACGGTTTTTTATCACCTTCCACCACTTTTCCGGTTTGCAAATCAACCACCACCATATCCTCCGGCTTCATATCTTTATAATCCACGCCGGAAGGTTTAATCACTACCAGACCGCGTTCGCGATCGATTCCGCTGACATTTCCCCAGGTAAAGGTCACCAGCTTGTGGGCGGGTAATAATAAGTTCGCTTCAAATACCTGTTGTTTTAATTTTTGCAGCATTGTTTACCTCACGTAATAAAGAGTTTATTTCCAGGTGGAAACTCGTGCGCTGAAAATATTCACTTCATCAATTAAGAAGGGGTGAATGGCTTATTACGTTACGTCTAATACTTTGCCGCGAAAAGCCTCTGGTAACGGCGAAACAGAGCAAACAAATATAAACGGTCACAGTCGGGCACATACGGGCATTGATGATTTGCCCGTTTATGTTGATTTAAATCTGCAGATGATTTTTTATCTGCGACGGCGCCCGATTTTACGTGATAAAAATCACATTAAAATGTATTAAATGAAGTCATATCATATAGACATAGTGATGTGATTCACACTAAGGCATATGGAAAAAATAGCTAACGGGTTTCTTGAAATCAGTCACTTTAAAAAATTCTGAAAAGTAAGAATATTAAACCATGTGATAAACAATGGAATCGGGCTATTTATGTTACAGGCTGAACGTTACAAGATGATTTGTAGCTATGTGCAACAGAATGGCTCCGCGCTGGTTGCCGAACTATCGACCATGTGCAGCGTTTCGCAGGAAACCATCCGCCGCGATTTAAATCTGCTGGAACGTAACAAAAAACTGATTCGCAGTTTTGGCGGCGCTGTCTCACTTGATGACTATGACGACCGCACCCGGCCCGTGCAGGACGCGTTCTATAAAGCTGATACCATCGATCGAGCCGAATCTTTACGCAAAAGAACGGAAAAACACCCCGACATTAAGATGAAGCTGGCCAAGGCAGCACTGCAGTTTATTCACCCGGGTGACTGCATCCTGCTGGATAACAGCAGTACCTGCTGGTTCCTGGCGCGACAGATCCCGGATATTGATATCACCGTGGTGACCAACTCGGTCAAAATCATTCAGGCGCTGGCCTGCCGCGATAAGGTGCGTATCATCGGCTGCGGCGGTGAATACTCGGAGCGCCATGACGATTTCCACGGCCCGGTAGCGGAAAGCGCGATTCGTAACTTTCAGATCAATACCTTCTTTTTCTCCTGCCAGGGGCTGAATCTGGAAAACGGCATCCGCGACGGCAGCGAAATTAACGCCCGCTTAAAGCAGGTGATGCTGCAGGTTTCCGGCAAAAAAATTCTGCTGGCCGACTCCAGCAAGTTCGATCAGTTCGCGTTTTGTAAGATCTGCATGCTCGACGACATTGATATTTTAATCACTAATAAAGTGGCTGAAGAAAGAAACTGGGGAGACAGTCCGAAATTTAACGTGATTGAAGTCGATAAATGAGATCCTTAGCGAAAATAAAATCCGTCCGTTCTGACGCATTCGGTCAGAACGACGTTATTACCGTCAATACCAGTGAAAGTTGCAATATATAACCTGAACCTTAACACACCATTATCATTGATTTATTAAATGACTACAGAGGATTAATGCATGCTTTGCGTTATCCATTGCCGATCATTTTATTAAGCAACGAGCGGTGTAATGGCGAAGGAAAATAAGCCGAATAATGCACTATTCGGCAACGATGATAATTAAAATAACCTTCTGAGGATCTCATAATGAAAAAATTACTCTTACCCTGTGTAATCGCCTCACTGATCGCTTCTTTTTCCACCCAAGCTGATGACGCAGCGGTCCCTCAAAAAGCCAACAAGCCTTTTACTATGGGCGTTGTGGTGAAAGTGGGGGGGATTCCCTGGTTTAACGTGATGGAACAGGGGATTAAAGAAGAAGGTAAAGCACTGGGCGTGAATGCCTGGCAGGTGGGGCCAACCACCGCCGACCCGGCCGAGCAGGTGCGCGCCATTGAAGATTTGATCGCCAAGAAAGTTGATGTGATTGGCGTGGTGCCAAACGACGCCAAAGTGCTGGAACCGGTACTAAAACGCGCGCAGGAAGCGGGCATTAAGGTGATTACCCACGAATCACCGGCTCAGGCCAACGCAGACTGGGACTTCGAACTGCTGGACACCCAAACCATGGGCGCTAACCATATGAAAGATATGGCCGCCTGCATGGGTGAGGAAGGCAAGTATGCCATGTTCGTTGGCAGCCTGACCGTTCCGCTGGTAAACGACTGGGCCAACGCGGCCATCGCCTACCAGAAAGAACACTACCCGAAAATGCAGCTGGTTGAAGACCGTTTTGGCGTCGCCGAATC
Source organism: Erwinia sp. GW821-FHT03D09 (assembly GCF_059420805.1). Lineage (NCBI taxonomy): Bacteria > Pseudomonadati > Pseudomonadota > Gammaproteobacteria > Enterobacterales > Erwiniaceae > Erwinia > Erwinia sp. GW821-FHT03D09. Next base: position 114,807 of record NZ_JBWKUK010000002.1, on the reverse strand, counting down.
GGTGGATGACTCCATGCGTACAGCCAACGACCTGATGTCCAAACACAAAGATCTGAAAGGCATTATGTCCTTCGGCTCTCAGGGCCCAATCGGCGCAGGCCGCGCGATCGACAGGCGTAAGAAAAACAATGATATCTGCGTCTTTGGTACCTTTACCCCGGGCCAGGGCATCAAACTGCTGGAGAAAGGCGCGATCGATGGCGGCTATATCTCTAATCCGATGACCGCCGGTAAGGTCTTTGTGCAGGTGGCAACCGCGATGATGAACGGTGAGCCGATCAAAGACGGCGTTAAGCTGGGCGACATGGGCGAAATCAAAATCAAAGGCAACACCATCCTCAGCGATAACCCGGAAAAACTGGATGTGGAAAACACCAAACGTCTGGTGAAACTGGGCCTCTGACCCTGAGCCGTATCGCCGGAGCCTTTGTGCTCCGGCTTTAATCACGTCTAACACCAGGGCAAGAACGATGCTAAATAATAACAATGTCGATAACGCCGCCGCGCTGATCACGCTGAACGTGCTGTCAAAAAGCTTTGGCGGCCATCAGGCATTAAAAAACATCACGCTGACCTTAAATAAAGGCGAAGTCCACTGCCTCGCCGGAGCCAACGGCTGTGGTAAAAGCACGCTGATCAAAACTATCAGCGGCGTCTACGCGCCCGATTCTGGCAGCGAAATCATCATTGATGACAAATCCCACACTCGCCTGACGCCGGATCGCGCCAGGGCCTTAGGCATTCAGGTGATCTACCAGGACCTGTCGCTGTTTCCGAATCTGACCGTCGCCGAAAACATTGCCTTCGAATACAACCTGAAGGGCTATTTCGGCTGGTTTAAGCAGAAAAAACTGAAAGAAAAAGCGCAGCAGATCCTCAGCGAGCTGGCGTTTAATATCGATCCGGACGCACTGGTGCAGCATCTTCCCATAGCCCAGCGCCAGCAGATTGCCATCTGCCGTGCGCTGGTTGCCGATGCCAGGCTGGTGATTATGGACGAGCCAACCGCCTCGCTGACGCGCACCGAAGTGAACCAGCTGCTGCGCACGGTGAACTACCTGCGGGATAAAAACATCACCGTGGTGTTCGTCAGCCACCGTCTGGACGAAGTGAAAGAAATTTCCGACCGCATTACCGTGATCCGCGACGGCGAGAAGATTGGCACATGGGACGCCGCCGCGCTCTCTACCGGCAAAATCACCGAGCTGATGACCGGATTAGCCATTGAGCACCAACAGAAGCTGCCGAACGCCGAACTGGGTAAGGTGGTGCTGGAGCTGAATAACCTCAGCCGCAAAGGCCAGTTTGACGATATCTCCCTCCAGCTGCATCGCGGCGAAGTACTGGGCCTGTGCGGCCTGCTGGGCTCCGGCCGCACCGAGCTGGCACTGAGCCTGTTTGGAATCACCCACCCCGATAGCGGCGAGATCCTGCTGGACGGTAAAAAGGTCCAGATCAAAGACAACACTCAGGCACGAGAAATGGGCATTGCCTATGTTTCTGAAGACCGCCTGACGCTGGGTGCCATTTTGCCGCAGTCGGTGGCCGACAACATGGTGATTTCCATCCTCGATGAGATCAAAACGCCGTGGCATATGATCGATGAACAGCGCAAAGACGCGCTGGTGCAGGAGTGGATCAAGGATCTGGATATCAAGGTGACCAACCCGGATAACCCGCTTTCGACCCTTTCCGGCGGCAACCAGCAGAAGGTGGTGCTGGCTAAATGGATACTCACCCGGCCAAAAGTGTTAATTCTCGATGCGCCCACCGTCGGCGTGGATATCGGCGCAAAAGACAGTATCTACAAGCTGATCCACCGCCTGTCCGGCGTCGGTATTTCGGTACTGTTGATCACCGATGAAGCCCCGGAAGCCTACTACAACTGCGATCGCGTGCTGCATATGAAGCAGGGAAAGATCGTCAACGAGTTAATCCCTTCAACGCTGAGCGAACCTCAACTCGCGGAGGCCATCAATGGCTAACATTTTTAAAATGCCACGTTCGGTCGAAGGCTGGCTGGGCTGGGTTATCGCGTTAATGCTGTTGCTGTTTTCCAGCTTAAGCAGTGAGTTTTTATCGATTCAGAACCTGCTGGATTTGACCGAAAGCTATGCCGTAACCGGGATTTTCGCGCTGGGTTTATTTGTCGTACTGGTCACCGGGGGCATTGATATTTCCTTCGCTGCCGTGGCTTCCGTGGCGCAGTATTTTATTGCTTCGCTGCTGCTCAACGATGTAATTGCCAGCCCGCTGCTGTGTATCGTCCTGGCGATGGTCTGCGGCGTGGTCTTCGGTCTGATCAACGCCGTGCTGATCTACTACCTCAATATCGTCTCGATCATTATCACCATCAGCATGCAGTCGCTGCTGTTCGGCATGCTGATGTGGATCACCAACGGCCACAGCATTTACGACCTGCCCGACTGGTGGATCAACCAGCGCACTATCCTTCCCTTCGAATACGGCGGGGAAAGCTATCAGGTGGGCCTGCCGGTGGTGGTGATGCTGGGCATGGCGCTGCTGACCTGGCTACTGCTGAATAAAACCCACATCGGTCGGCAGCTCTATGCCGTCGGCGGCAGCAACGAATCCGCCCGTCGTATCGGCATCCGCGTTTCCGTTATCTATCTGTTTGCCTATGGCTACTTAGGCGCGGCGGCGGCGATTGGCGGCATGCTGCAGGCGTACCGCATGAGCGAAGTGGTGCCTAATGCGCTGGTCGGCGGCGAGCTGGATGTCCTGGCGGCGGTGGTACTCGGCGGTGCCAGCCTCTCCGGTGGCAGAGGATCGGTGATCGGTACGCTGATGGGCGTATTCCTGATCGGCATTTTGAAAAACGGCCTGAACCTGATTGGCGTTTCCAGCTATTTCGTCAACATCGTGATTGGCGTCGTTATCGTCGCGGCCATCTGCGTCACCCACTACAAGAAGCGCAAAGAAACCGATGTCGGCTTCGTCTGACGGAGACTGTTGAATGAAAAATAAATCGTTTTTACCTCTGGATGGCACCAGCACCGGGCTGCTCGGTATTTGCCTGATCGCCACGGTGGCATTTTCGCTGGCGATGCCGGGTCGCTTTCTGACCGAAAACACCTTTCTGAGCATCGCGTTTCAGCTGCCGGAACTGGGCCTGCTGACCTTTGCGATGTTTGTGCCCATGCTGAGCGGCGGCCTGAATCTGTCGATTATCGGTACCGCCAACCTCACCAGCCTGTTTATGGCCTGGCTGCTGATCCACTACGTGCCGGTTGATGCCAGCGTTGGCGTGCAGCTGATGTGGCTGGTGTTGGCACTGCTCGGCGCGGCGGTCATCGCGGTGATGATCGGCGTGCTGACCGGGCTGATGATTTCCCGCATCGGCGCGCACCCGATTCTGGTGACCCTTGGCAGCATGACCATCATCAGCGGCGTTGGCGTATATCTGACCAAAGGCGCGGCGCTGAGCGGCATGCCGCCGATCGTTCGCAGCATGGGATCGGAAGTAATCTGGGGAGTACCGGTCCCGCTGATTATCTTTATCGTCGCTACCGTATTCTTAGCCCTGCTGCTGGGCAGAACCCGCCTCGGAAAAAATATCTATATGTGCGGCAGCAATATCAACGCCACCTGGTTCAGCGGCATCCGCACCGACCGCATCATGATGGCAATTTACGCCATTTCCAGCCTGCTGTGCGTTCTGGCCGGGCTGATCATGATGGCGCGCTTTAATTCGGCGCGCATGGGCTACGGCGACTCTTACCTGCTGCTGACGGTGCTGGCGATTGTTCTGGGCGGAACCGATCCGTTCGGCGGCGTGGGCAAAGTTATCCACGTCTTCTGCGCGCTGCTGGTGCTGCAAGTTATTGCCACCGGGCTGAGCCTGGCGGGTGTCAGCCTGCACTTCAATCTGGCGGTATGGGGCATCACGCTGATTTTCGCCCTGGCGTTCAAATTCTTTAAAAACAAATGGCAGGCGCAGCGGGCGATGAAGCTGAACCGGAAAAAGCACCAGCAGCTGCTGGCAACACGTGGGGAAAGATAATGCGTAAGCATCCATTAGGGATTTACGAGAAGGCGCTGCCGAAAGGGACCAGCTGGATGGAGAAGCTGGCCGTGGCGAAATCCTGCGGGTTTGATTTCGTCGAGATGTCGGTAGATGAAAGCGATGAACGCCTGGCGCGACTGGACTGGACGCAGGCAGAGCGCATGGAGATCATCCAGGCGATTCAGCAGACCGGCGTGCGCATTCCTACACTGTGCCTGTCGGCGCACCGCCGCTTCCCGTTCGGCAGCCGCGATGCAGAGACCCGTCGGCAGGCGTATGCCATTATGGAAAAAGCGGTGCGGCTGGCACAGGATCTGGGCATCCGTACCATTCAGCTGGCCGGCTACGATGTCTATTACGAACCGCAGGACGACGACACTATCGCCCGCTTTGAGGACTCCGTAGCCTGGGCCGTTGAGCTGTCCGCCGGGGCACAGGTGATGTGCGCGATGGAAATCATGGACACGCCGTTTATGAACTCCATCAGCAAATGGAAGGCGCTGAGCGAGAAAATTAACTCGCCGTGGTTCACCGTTTATCCCGATATCGGCAATCTGACCGCCTGGGGCAATGAGGTGGACAGCGAGCTGAGCGGCGGCATCGATCGCATTGCGGCCATCCACCTGAAAGATACGCTGCCGGTCACGCCAGATTCACCAGGCCAGTTCCGCGATGTGCCGTTTGGCGAGGGCTGCGTTGATTTCATCCAGTTCTTTAAAACCCTGCGCCGCCTGAACTATCGCGGCACCTTCCTGATTGAAATGTGGACGGAAAAAGCCGACGAACCGCTGCTGGAAATCATCCGTGCCCGTCAGTGGATTGAAGACAAAATGGCCGCAGCCGGCTGGGGTGAAACCCGCTCCGCGCTGCTCAGCCCGGAGGCAGTATGAGCCACTACTATATGGGCGTTGATTTAGGCGGAACGGTAACCAAAGCGGGGATTTACACCGCCAACGGCCAGGAGGTTAAAGTCGTTGAGTTGGCGGTACCGCTGCTCAGTGAACAAATGGGTTTCTGCGAGCGTGATATGGCCGAGCTGTGGTCCGCCACCAGCCAGGTGATTCGCCAGGCGCTGAGCGAAAGCGGTATTGCGCCAGAGGCGATTCACGGCGTGAGCTTCTCTGCCCACGGCAAAGGGCTGTACCTGGTGGATAAACAGGGGCAGCCGGTACGCAACGGCATCGTCTCCTCCGACTCGCGCGCGCAGCCGATGGCCAGCCGCTGGAAAAGTGAAGGCCGCGATGCCGAAGCTTACGCGCGCAGCCTGCAACAGCTGTGGCCATCGCATCCGGCGGCGCTGCTCGGCTGGCTGAAGGAGCATGAGCCGGAGAACTATCAGCGTTCGGGCTATATTCTGATGGTCCACGACTATATCCGCTACTGCCTCACCGGCGAGTTCGCCTGCGAAGAAACCAATATCTCCGGCAGCAATTTGTTTAATCAGCAGCAGGGGGCATTCGACCCGACGCTGTTTAACATTTTCGGTATTGCAGAGATGGCGGAGAAAGCACCGCCGGTGATCGGTTCCGCCGAATGCGCCGGATACGTCACCGAGCAGGCCGCTGCGCTGTGCGGTTTAAAAGCCGGGACGCCAGTGTTCGGCGGACTGTTTGACGTTGTCGGCGCAGCGCTGGCCTCGGGCGTACACGACAGTTCCTGCCTCAGCGCCGTGGCGGGTACCTGGAGCATCGCCACCCGCGTATTCGACCGTATTGAACCGTCTGACTACCCCTACGTGTGGGGGAAATACTGCATCCCCGGCACCTTCTTTGTTCACGAAGGCAGCCCGACCTCGGCCAGCAACCTCGCGTGGTTTGTGCAGCAGTTCTTCCCGGATCTTCCCGACAGCTATCGTCAGCTGAACCAGTGGGCGAAAAACGGCTATGAAAAGGATCTCAACATCCTGTTTTATCCGTGGCTGTACGGCTCCAACTTCCACGACAGCCTGCACGGCGGCTTCCTTGGTTTAAGCGGCCACCACAGCCGGGAAGATATGGTCTGTGCCATTTATCAGGGCATCGTCTTCTCGCATCTGCTACATCAGGACCGCATACAGGGTCTGAGTGCAGGCAGCGACATCATTCGCTTTACCGGCGGCCCCACGCACTCGGATATCTGGATGCAGATGTTCTGTGACGCCAGCAACCTGCCGCTGGAAATTGTAGACGTCAGGCAGTCCGGCTGCCGCGCGGCGGCGATCTGCGCGGCGGTGGGCGCCGGTGAATACAGCGATTTCCAGACGGCGATGACGCACTGCCAGCCACCCACCCTTCGCCTGGAGCCAAACCCGGCTAAACACGTGATGCTGAGAAAACGCTTCGAGCGCTTTAAGCGGATTGCGCAGGCATTAAGTGAAGTGAAGGCCGTCATCTGATCACCCTCTCCGGCTGCTGCTGCGGCCGGAAAGTTATCCACGTTTACCTTAAATACGCTCATTCCTCGCACAATCCGCTGTCATTTTTTAGCCCTGCTTCCTATTGTGTAATGCCAGGCCACACTCCTAACAACAACGTCTTCAGGAGCTTTCAATCATGAGCGACCCCCTGATAAAAAATAACGATCGGGATATTAACGGCGGCGAAAATACGTTAATTCAGCAAAGACGGCAGCAGGCAAATATCAGCGACGATCGTCCCGTCAGCGCGCTGGCGCTTTCCGGCGGCGGCATTCGCAGCGCCACCTTCTGCCTCGGCCTGGTGAGAGCGCTGGCGGCGAATAAAGTGCTGCGCCGGTTTGATTATCTTTCCACGGTATCCGGCGGCGGTTATTTCGGCGGCATGCTCGGCCGGCTGTATAACGAAGATCAGAAAGCCGAAGCGGTGGAAGAAGGTCTGGCAGAAAAACGCTCATTCTTACTCTGGTGGCTGCGGAATAATGGCCGCTACCTGGCACCGGCAGGATTTCGCGATGTCTCACAGGCGATGGCCTACACCCTGCGCAGCCTGCTGGCTTCGCACTTTGAGGCCGCGACGGTGATGCTGTTCCTGGCGGCGCTGATGTTCTTTCCCGGCCTGCTGCTCACCAGTTTCAGTCCGGCCAGCGATGCGGCGGCGGCCTGGCTCGGGCTGATGCTTCTCCCGCTTACCTGTGCCCTGTGGCAAATTTGTGCCTGGTGGATCATCCGGCCTGCCGGTGGAAAGAGCGATAGCACGACAAAAGGCCGCTATCAGGATTACTACTCTACGATTTCCGTACCCCTGGTTATCCTGGCACTGCTGCTGGCCTACATTTTCAGCCCGCACACGATTTATCGTGATAAGCCGATTTGGCTGGGTCCGATCGTCCTGCTGTTCTCCTGCCTGCCGCTGGCCGCTAAGCTGGTGCAGGATTTCTGTGCATTAAAAATCACCACACTTTCTGTTGCACAGCAGCGGCTTATTCGCACCAGGAAACTGGCCGTAGCGCTGCTCGCTGCGCTGGCCTGCCTGTTTTTCTATGGCGCTACCGAATTCTGCTACTGGATAAAAATCCGGGCGAACTTTCTCATCTTCCTGGCCGCGCTGGCTCTGCTGCCGCCCGCAATTTCGCTGTTAAGGCGCTGGGTAAAGCCCCCGACGAAAAATCCGGCAAAGAAAAAGCCGGTGGCAGGCATTATCAATCAGATCGGCTACCTGTTTTTACTGGCACTGTTCCTCACCTGGGCAACCGTGCTGCTCATCCTGCTCACCGAACTGTATATCCCGGAAAAATCGTCCGGCTGCCCGGCGCTGCTGATGGATGCCTTTTTCGTGGCGCTGATGGCGGTCTACTTCTGGCTGACCCGCAGGCGGGTTGATATCCTGAATCTGTCATCGATGCACAATTTGTATCGCGCGAGGCTGGAACGCGCCTGGATTTCAGTGGGTAACTATTTTCGCCCCGGCAGGCCGGAAACCAGCGGCGCACGGTTTCCGTTAACCCTGCTCTCCTCCTATGAAAGAGATCGGGTAGGTGAAAATCAGAAGTGGCGTATTACCGACGTGCAGCCCGGTGATGACGTGCTGCTGCGAGACTATCATCCTCATCGCTACGGCGGGCCACTGCACCTGATTAACTGCTGTATCAACCAGACCGTCGATGATCGCGCCGGTAACTTTAACGCCGACCGTAAAGGCATGGCGCTAACGCTCAGCCCGCTAGGCATAGAAACCGGCACGCATCTGCCGCAGGCAAGGGACTGGCGGGAGGAACATTTATCGAAATGGCTGGCGATCTCCGGCGCGGCGCTGGGGACGGGGATGGGCTCGAATACCCGGACCGGCACCGCCGCCCTGCTGTTTACCTCAGCAATTCGCCTGGGCTACTGGAATGAAAATCTGTTCGCCAAAAATCGTAACACCGCGCCGGAAAGTGACACAGACGGGCAAAAACAGCAGATTAAGCCGGCAAAATTTCCTCGCCTCAGGGCGCTGCTCGGTGAAATGCTGGCCTTTTTCCCCGGCATGAACAGCAGCCTGTGGTACGTATCGGACGGTGGTCATTTCGATAACACCGGCGTTTATGCCCTGCTGAAGCGCCGGGTGCCGCTGATTGTGCTGGCCGACTGCGGCGCAGACCCGGACTACGGCTATGAAGATATAGAAAACCTCGTCAGGAAGGCACATATTGATTACGCCACCCGCATTGAGTTCCTTGATGGTGACGCGGTTGAACCCACGCTGTCGGCACTGTTTACCACGCCCGATTTACTGACCGAGAGAAAGAACCCGGCCCCGTTTATGCTGGCGCGTATCGTCTACCCCGATCGGGAAGATTACGCCGCGCTGATCGTGGTGAAACCGCACCTGATTGAAAACCTCGGGCTGGACACCGAACGCTATGCCGACAGGCAGCCCGCATTCCCACAGCAGCCCACCAGCGATCAGTTCTTCGATGAAAACCAGTGGGAAGCCTGCCACGAACTTGGCTGGAAGATGGGGGAACGACTGAGTGGGGAGATTCTGGATAAGGCACCAGGCTGGGTGAATGCGGCGAACAGGGATACCGTCAGATAACGCACTCCCGGCCGGGAACTTTACCCTGCTGGCCTTCCTGCAGCGCTAATTTAACTTCTCATTAAAGGGGGCGATTATTGCAATCGCCCCCTTTTTTATTGCTCAGGTTTTTCCTGTGCCCAAAGCAACACCATCACTGTTTACCGGATTTGGGTACCAATAAGGCGTTCTCTGTGCCTAAACTTTTCGCCCATTGCATCACATCATCATGGGCAACCACGCGGCCTTCATCCACCGCGGCCAGTGCTTCCAGCGTCATCTGATGACGCTGCTCTTCCCGGTCAATTAAATCCTGCAGGGCCTGCTTTATCAGCAATTCCTGTGAACAACTGTAGTCCGCCGCTATCCGATCGAGTTTCTCTGCCATTTCCAGGGTAACACAGGCGGTAACCGCACGAGTTTTTGCCTGTCCCATAATGGAGCGCTCATAATGTGCTTCAATTCTAATCATACTAAATCATCCTGATCTCACCCGCCAGCAGTCGGGTTCTGTGCCACACGCCTGAAAAATCTGCGCGATTCCATGTGAATAGACACCGCTATTTATGCCGCAGCTTGTCCGTTAGCGCTGGTATTTTGACCGATTAACCGAGGCCGCTCGCAAATTCGCAGCCGAAAATCAAACGGCTACAGAAAAGGAAAAATCACCCGCGTGCCGCCAGCCACACCGCATAGGCCTCATCCCAGATTGCAGCAGGGGTACCCACTTTACCCAAACCAAAACCGTGACCGCCCTTGGAAATACGGATCATCTGTACCGAAACGCCTACCCGGCGGCAGGTATCGTGCATGATCACGCTGTTTTCCGGGTTGGAGGTGGTGTCATCTTCCGCCTGCGCCATAAACAGCGGCGGATAGGCGCGCGTCACGTAGTTTTGCACCGACCAGCTGGCCTCTTCGGCGGGAGAGGGATGATTACCCACCAGCGACAGGTGGGTGTTGGTATGGGTGTAAGGCGGTTCGAGGGTGATCACCGGATAAATCAGCCCGACGCTATCGACTTTCAGTGACAGTTCGTCCAGCGCATCCTGCGGCTGATAGACGTTGTAGTCGGGACGGGCGGCAGCCATACCGAACAGATGTCCTCCGGCGGAAAAACCAAGCAGATGCACGCTGCGCTCCATCGAGCGCACCAGGCGGATCGCCCGCTGGGCATCCTGCAGCGCCACCAGGTTACCGTCCTGCCAGTGTTCACCGGGCAGGCGATAGCTGAGTACGTAGGCCGTGTAGCCCTTCGAGGCCAGCCATCGCGCTACCGGCCAGCCTTCGCGCCCCATGCCGATCCAGCGGTATCCTCCACCGGCAGCAATCAGTACGGCTTTACCGTTCGGCACTTCCGGCTGAAAACGCTGAATGCCGGGGCTGACGATATTCGACCACGAACCGTTAGGCGAGATGCGCAGCGCCCCCTTAGGACCACCTCCGCCCGGCGGCTCTTCCGGCCACAGCGGGAAAAAGTCCTGACGTGCAAACAGGTTATCGGTGCTCATGGCAAGGACAAACGCGCCGGAGCCAAGCAGCAGGCGGCGGCGACTAATCATCGTACATATCCAACATTCTCAGCAGGAAACAGGGAGGTTATCGTTGAGCGCCAGGACGGCGGATCTCAGTGGCGAAATAGTATTCACAACCGTGGCAAAATGCCACAGGCGTCACACTTTTTTCATCACTAAATGTGGGATTACTCAGACGAGAACAGGCAATAGCGGGTCCTGTTGATTCAGGACCCGGCGGGAAGGTTACTTCACGTTCTTTTTGGTGAACTCTTCATAGTTTTCTTTGGTGATCACCTGATACGGAATCCACATAAATTTGTCTTTATTGGTACCGTCAATCACCTGCTTCGCCATGGTCACCGCGCCCACACCCTGGCCCGCCGCATCCTGGAACACGGTTAACGCCAGCTTGCCGTTTTTAATAAACTGCAGGGCATCCGGGGTGCCGTCGATACCGGCAACCAGAATATCTTTTTTACCACTCTGACCGAGGGCCATAATCGCGCCGATAGCCATCTCATCGTTGTTGGCGGCAATCGCATCGATCTTATCGCCGGAGAGCAGCCAGCCGGAGGTCACATCCACCGCTTCGTTACGCATCCACTGGGCGGACTGCTTCTCGATCACTTTCATATCTTTATATTTGGCGATCACCTCTTCCGTCGCTTTGGTACGCTGACGGGCTTCCTCCGCCGACAGCGCGCCCATCAGAATGGCGACGTTGCCTTTGTAATTCATCTTTTTCGCCAGCGCTTCCATCTCCATCTGCCCACCCAGCAGCGAGTCGGAGCCGACGTAGGCCATCTTACCGGTCAGCTCAACTTCCGGCTTACGGTTAACAAAGATCAGCGGGATGTTGGCTTTGGTGGCCGCATCCATCATGCGTTTAACGCCCTGGGTATCCACCGGGTTGAGGATAATCGCGTCAACGCCCTGATTAATAAAGTTCTCAACCTGCTGAACCTGCACCGCCACATCGCCCTTGGCATCTTCAAACTGCCCCTGAATATTCTCCTTCTTCATCTCATTGGCCATCTGGGTACGCAGAATGGAGACGAAGTTAAGATCGAAGTTAGCCAGCGCAACACCAATGCGCAGGTCTTTCGCCTGGGAAGCCGGTGCCAGCGCCATAGCGCAAACGAGCAGTGCGATTTTTTTCGTGTTCATAGCGTGATTCCTGTAGGTGTAGGTAAGTTATTGTTTTTTTAACTGCAAACTACTGATGAACGACTGATTGCTTAAAAAATTGCGGCCAGGGCTGGCCGCATCGGTCCTGCATTACTCAAAGTGCGCTTTAAAGCTTGTCAGAGCAGTTTCAGTGCCCCCTGACGCCCAGCCTTCCAGCGCAATTACCCCCCGGTAATTCATGGCACGCAGCGTTTTCGCCACCGCGCGATAGTTGATCTCTCCGGTGCCCGGCTCGCAGCGGCCCGGCACGTCCGCCACCTGAATTTCACCGATCGCATTGCCGCTGCGCTGCACCAGCTCAATCAGGTTGCCCTCGCCGATCTGCGCATGGTAGAGGTCCAGATTCATCTTCAGATACGGGCTATTGACCGCTTCCACCAGCGCCAGGGTATCCGCCGCTTTGGCAAACGGTGTACCCGGGTGATCGACGGCGGTATTCAGGTTTTCCAGGGTAAACACCCGCCCGGCTTTCTCACCCAGCGCCGCCAGCTTTTCCAGCGTTCTCACCGCCTTTACCCACATCTCGCCGGTGACAATTTCCACCGGCTTCACCGGCAGGCCTTTATTATCCAGCCCGGTGCCGTGCAGGTTCAGCGACGGGCAGTTCAGCCGCTCGGCCACCGCCAGCGACTCTGCAGCGCTGCTCAGCAGGTTTTCAATTTCCGCATCGTCGGTCAGGTTGCCGGTCAGATAACCGGTCATTGAGGTGAAGCGCGCACCGGTCGCCGCCAGCGCATCGATATCTTTGTTTTCCCAGTGCCAGATCTCCACGCCGAATCCCAGCTGGTGAATACGCTGCACGCGTTCGATAAACGGCAGATCGAGGAAGACCATTTCGGCACTGACTGACAGGCTGTAATCGGACATGGTTGAGATCCTTATAATTTAACCGGGAGGTTTTGCTGCACGGAGGCGATACAGGCCAGCGCAATCGCCAGCGCGTTACGCGCATCTTCACCGGTGGCGCGTGGGGTTTCGCCAGTGGCGGCGCAGCGCGCAAATTCGGTGAGTTCGGCAATGTAGGCATCGGCCAGCAGGTCGGTATCCTGGCGCGAGGTATCAATCGAGATACCTTCCGCCGTATAGCGCACCGCGTTATTGAGGTTGATATTGCCGATTTGCAGCATGCCGTTGCTGCCGAACACTTCACCGCGCACGTCGTAGCCGTACACGGCCTGGAAGTTGGCCTCGGCAATCGCGATCGCGCCATTATCAAAGCGGATAGTCACCACGGAGGTGTCCAGCAGGCCTTTATCTTTGAAGTCCGGGCGCACCAGCGCGTCGGCAATCGCATACACTTCTACCGGCTTCGCGCCCGGGTTGCAGTGCAGCAGGGTGTCGAAGTCATGGATCAGTGTTTCCAGGTAGATTGTCCACGGCGGGATAGGGGTAGGATCGCGCAGCGGAGCCGGGTCGCGGGTCAGCGAGCGCAGCAGCTGCGGCGTGCCGATTTTACCGGCCTTGATTTCCGCCAGCGCGGCAGCAAATCCGCTGGCGAAGCGGCGGTTGAAGCCAACCTGCAGAACCACACCGGCTTCGCGGGCGGCGGCAATGGCGCGATCGGCTTCTTCAAGGGTGACGGCCATCGGCTTTTCGCAGAAGACGTGCTTGCCGGCGCGCGCGGCGGCGACCACCAGTTCAGTGTGAGTACGTGCCGGGGAAACGATCACCACCGCGTCAATATCCGGGCTGTCGAGCATCGCCTGCGGCTCGCTGTAGAAGCGCTCAACGCCCAGTTTTTCGGCCAGACGCTGTGCGGCTCCCGGTACCGGATCGGCCACCGCCGCCAGGACTGCACCCGGTACACGCTGAGCCAGAGAGGTCGCATGGAAGCTCCCCATCCGTCCCGCGCCAATCAGACCTACGCGCACGATTTGTTTTGTTGCAGACATCTTGTTCCCCTTCAGGTTACTGGCAGACATTCGTTGTGTCTTTGACATAAGCAAACGCTATGCCAGCCTGACAAACCCCTGATGGCGCGCTTTTCTCTGCCCGCTGCGATCACAAAATGGACATAAAAAAAACATGTCAACTTAACATGTCGATAAAATGGACACTCGATAAGCGGAGGGTAGAGCATGAGTCATCAACCCGTTCTGGGAGCAGTTATTGGCGCAGAGTGCGACGGCAAACTGAGCCTGCCGGAGAACAGTCAGGAAGCCCGGCGCTGGGATGCGCTGCTTGAGCAGGCCCGCCGTGATTTTGATACCGGTAAAGAGCCGGACTTCGTGCGCCCCGACATTCTGAACTCGTGGAAATACAGCCGCGATGCCGGTATCGACCCCTCTTTTTTTGCCTACACCTTCCCGCCTCAGGATGAGGTGAAGCAGATTCTGGCGGATAACGCCGTGCTGATTGAGGTGGCGAGAGGGATTATGGAAAATCTGCTGGCCTATAATCCCGACGGCCATATCAATCTCACCGACGCCAACGGCATCACCCTCTCCTACTGCGGGCTGGATATCACACCGGTGGGTAGCATCCTGCGTGAATCGGAGATGGGGACCAACTGCACCGCGCGCTGCCTGAAGCAGCAGCGGCTGGTCTATCTGCTCAGTGGTGAAAACTGGAAATTTGCCCTGCGCAGCCGCCACTATCCCTGCGCCGCCGCGCCGATCCGCGATGCCGAAGGGAGAATGATTGGCGTACTGACGCTGACCGCCACTCAGGATAACTTCCACTATCACACCCTGGGCACCGTGCAGGCGGCGGCGGAAGCGGTCGGCCAGCAACTGATCCTGCGCGCCCTGCTGGCGGAGCAGAAGTCGATCCTGGAAACATTAAATGAAGGGGTGATCGTGCTGGATCGCAGCGGTACGATCAAAACCATCAACCGCTACGCGCGGCAGATCTTCCAAGGTTTTGCCTGCACCGGTCATCAGGTGGATGCGGTGCTGAACCCGCAAAACGCACGGCTGGCGACCATGACCTTCTGCAACGACCGCGAAGTGGTGTTTGTACCGTCAGAAAATCAGCACGTCTCCTGCCTGGTGTCGGTGATGCCCGCACCGACTGGCGGCAAGATTATCGCCCTGCGGGAAAACCAGCGTATTCGCGCCATTACTCGCCGGGTGATGGGCGTTAACGCCAGCTATACCTTCGACATGCTGTGCGGCAGCGCACCGGCGCTGATGGTAGCAATGGAAAAAGCACGCAGCAGCTGCCGCAGCGACAGTACGGTACTGCTGACCGGCGAAAGCGGCACCGGCAAAGAGCTGTTTGCTCAGGCAATTCATAATGAAAGCCCGCGCAGCGGTGAGGCGTTTATTGCCGTGAACTGCGGCGCGCTGCCGCGCGATCTGGTCCAGAGCGAGCTGTTTGGTTACGCCGACGGTGCGTTTACCGGCTCGCGTCGCGGTGGGGCGGCGGGGAAATTTGAGCTGGCCGACGGCGGCACCTTATTCCTTGATGAGATTGGCGATATGCCGCTGGAGGCGCAAACCAGCCTGCTGCGCGTCCTGCAGGAGAGTGAAGTGGTGCGCATCGGCGCATCGCAGGCGGTGAAGGTTAACGTGCGGATTATCGCCGCCACCAACTGCAATCTGCTGAAGGCGGTAGAAACCGGCGCCTTCCGCCGCG
This sequence comes from Erwinia sp. GW821-FHT03D09, assembly GCF_059420805.1. Classification (NCBI taxonomy): domain Bacteria; kingdom Pseudomonadati; phylum Pseudomonadota; class Gammaproteobacteria; order Enterobacterales; family Erwiniaceae; genus Erwinia; species Erwinia sp. GW821-FHT03D09. Next base: position 99,544 of record NZ_JBWKUK010000002.1, on the reverse strand, counting down.
ATCTTTACTACCGGCTGAACGTCATCTCGATCCCCATTCCGGCCCTGCGCGAACGCAGCAGCGATATTCCGGCGCTGACCGAGTGGTTCAGGGAAAAAGTCTGCACCCAGTTGAAGAAGGTTCACGTACAGTTTACGCCCCGAGCGATAGAGGCGCTGTGCCACTACACGTGGCCGGGCAACGTAAGAGAGCTGGAAAATATCGTCGAGCGGGTGATTAATACCCATGACGGACTGCATATTGACCTTGGCGATCTGCCGGAAGAGGTGATTCAGACGGGCCGCACGCTGCCGGAGCAGGCCATTGTGCGGGGCGAAACGGCCCAAACTGTGCGGCTGGATGAGAATGAGCGGGTGCATATCATCGCCACGCTGAATTCGTTGAACGGCAATCTGCGGCAGGCCGCACAGCAGATGGGCCTGTCGCGCGCCGGGCTGTATAACAAACTGAAAAAGTACGCGATAAACGTGGATGAGTTTCGCCGGTAGCGCAGCGCTACCGGCGAGAGTCTGAGCGAATCAGATTAAGGTTTTGTCTTTATCTTTGCGCGACATGCTGTCGAGGTAGCCCATCACAAAGGCGGACAGCACGAAGGTCAGGTGAATAATCACGTACCACAGCAGCTTGTTGTCGGGCACGTTGCGCGCGTCCATAAAGATCCGCAGCAGGTGGATTGAAGAGATCGCCACAATCGACGCCGCGACTTTGTTCTTCAACGAGCCGGAGTCCATTTTACCCAGCCAGCTCAGCTTTTCGCGGTGCTCGTCCAGATCCAGCCTGGAAACGAAGTTTTCATAGCCGGAAAGCATCACCATGACCAACAGTCCGCCTACCAGCGTCATATCGATCATCGACAGCAGCATCAGCACCATGTCGTTTTCGGTCATCTCGATCACGTGCGGCAGCAGGTGGAAGACTTCCTGGAAAAACTTAATGCCCAGCGCCAGCAATCCCAGCGACAGCCCAAGGTAGATTGGAGCCAACAGCCAGCGTGAGGTGTAAATCAGATTTTCAACGAAACGTTCCATAGCATCCAGTTCAGAGTTCAACACGGCGCACAGTATAACTGATGGTCGATGAACTTTAGCAGGCGCGGAAGCCCGGAATTGGAACAATTTAAACGACTTTACGTTGCGGGAAGGTCATCCCGCAGCGAAGGCAGCTGGCCACCGGGTGGCGAAAGGCGTTAGTGATACTGGCGGTACTGCACGCGGTAGTCGCGCGGGGTGACGTTGAAGTGCTTTTTAAACACCCGCTGGAAACACTGCTGGGAGGAGAAACCCAGATCCATCGAAATAGTCATAATGCTTTTGGTGGAATTAATCAGGCACTGTGCGGCCTGATCCAGGCGACGGCTGCGGATAAAACTCGCCAGCGTAATGCCCTTTTTCTCTTTAAACGCGCGCTGCAGGTGCCACTTGGAGTAGCCCGATTTTGCCGCCACGGCCTCGATATTCAGCCCTTCTTCCAGATGTTCATCAATCCAGTCTACGATGACGTCTACGATTTCATTTTTCATTTCTACACACTCCACAACGGCAGCGAATTACCCGCATCTGCTTCTGCCATTCATATTTAACGATGAAATTATCTTTTTGATTTATATGCTGAAACAGGTGATATGCAAAAATTAACGGAACATATCAATAAAAAGTAGAAAGGATGTTATTAGCAAGTTTAAAATAGCTCAAATAGATAATTTTAATCTGCTGATATAGACAGGAACTATATAACTCCATGATGGATCTTAATCTGGTCCGGGTTTTCATCGCTATTTATGAAACCCGCAGCGTCAGCGGTGCTGCCGATCGTCTGTTCATCACCCAGCCATCTGCTAGCTATGCGCTAGCCCGGCTGCGGTCTGTGACGGATAACGAGCTGTTTAAGCGCAGCCGAAAAGGGATGCTGCCGACGCCTGTTGCCAGCCATCTGTATAAAGTTTTTAAGCAGTCTCTGAGCGGGATTGAGAAGGCGGTTGCCGATACCCGCAGCTTCTCTCCGGAAACATCTTTTCACAAATTTAGCCTCGCGCTCTCCGACCTTGGCGAGCAGCTGCTGCTGCCGAGGCTGGTTAAACATCTGCGAGAGCTGGCGCCGAATGTGCAGCTGGAAGTGCTGCCGATCGATATGATGCGTATCGATGAATGGCTATTGACCGGAAAAGTGGATGCCACGCTGTGCAGCCGCAACGAAAGCATTTCACCGATTGCCCAGCGCGACAGAATTATGGACGAGCGCTACGTCTGCCTGGTGAATAACCAGCATCCGCGCATCGGCGGCGAGCTGACGCTGCATGACTATCAGGCCGAGCAGCACATTATCGTGTCTACCATCAGCGGGCACCATATAGTGGAGGCGCAGATTAAGGAGTATGGCTTTGAACGGCGTATCGCGCTGGAGGTACCGCACTTTACCGCGCTGGGGGAGATTATCGCCAGCAGTGAACTGCTGGTCACTATTCCGCTCAGCGCGGCAAAAATCTATGCCGCGCGCGGCAACGGGCGGATCGTTGAACTGCCTTTCCAGCTGCCGAACCTGGAGGTTTATCTCTACGGCCATACCGAGATCGGCGACATCACCGCTAAAACCTGGTTCTATAACACGCTAAAAGAGGCCTGCCCGGTGCTGATGGAGAACTGACGCGGCAATCAGCCTTTGCGGCGCGGGCCTCGGCTCCAGTAGGCCATAAAGCTGATGCAGTCCTGAGCCAGGCCGCGCTCGCCGATCAGATAGCGACGCAGGTGCTTCACCGCGCTGGACTCTGCCGCCACCCAGCCGTGGAAGCGCACGTCGTCGTGGTCGGCGCGGTCCCACACCAGCTGCCCTTCGGCCTCTTCGCGCAGGTCTTCCCGCGCCAGCGCACTGTCCGGCAGGCGAACGTGCTCGCGCACTGCCGCCAGCAGCGCTTCGCCGTAGCTGGCCCCGCTCGCTTCACGCGGCAGCCAGTGAATATCGGCAAAAGTATACTGGCTGAGATCGACGCAGTCACCGCGCTCGGGCACTTCCAGAAATACCTGTAGCTGTGGCGGGTTCTGCCATGCGGCCAGCTGCTCAAGGATCGCCTTCGCCGCCGGAAGCGCGGTTTCATCCGCCGCCACCAGCCCCTGCTTCACCTGCTCGTGCGGGTTCCATTCGTAGCCGCCGCTGTCCTGACCGTATTCCCGGTTTGGCGCGGCGATCTGCATGGCATCGCCCGGCTGCGCGCCCAGCGCCCAGGCCGAGGCCGGGCCTTCGGTACCGTGCATCACGAATTCCACTTCCATCTCCGGCACATCGGCGTCGGCGTTAACGTGGCGAATCGTGTAGGTGCGCATAATCGGGCGGTCTTCCACCGGCAGCTTGCCCATGTTCTCCCACCACGTCAGGCCGTTATCGACCGGCTCAAAGTGCCTGCCGCTGGGTGCAGGCAGCAGCAGCTTGATGCGCTGGTCCGGCGCGTCCATTTTCATCTGGCACACTTCTTCACCGCTAAACACGCAGCACAGCATCGAAGGAGAAAGTACCTGCTTGCGCGCCAGTACGACATTAAATAAGCGATAACTCTGAGCAGCCATAGATCCACCTTGTTAACCGAAAGCCGTGCTCGCGTGCCGCACATAAGGGCAGCAAGAATAGCAAAGGCAAATGATAATGAGAATGCGTATTACCCTAATCCGTATCCTTCCTTGTTTATCCGCCTGTGCTTCACGGGCGGAAGGCGTTGATCTCCGTCGCGAAAGCGTTCAACGTAAGGTTTTTGTTTATCACGGAGTATGCCGATGTCGCTGACCCTTCTGACGCAGCTGGCCGATATCCCGGCCAGTCAGTGGGATACCCTGACCCCCAATGACCAGCCCTTTCTCCGCCACGCGTTTCTCAGCGCGCTGGAAGAGAGCGGCTCGGTCGGCGGCCACAGCGGCTGGCAGCCGCAGCATTTACTGTGGCGTGAGGGCGACAGCGTGCTGGCGGCGATGCCGGGCTACGGCAAGCGGCACTCCATGGGCGAATACGTCTTCGATCACGCCTGGGCCGATGCCAGCCAGCGGGCGGGCATTCCCTGGTATCCCAAGTGGCTGTCGGCGGTGCCGTTCAGCCCGGTCGGTGGCGCGCGGCTGCTGGGCAAAACGCAGGCCGCCAGCCGGCTGATTCAGGCGCTGCCGGAATTTCTCGCCGAACACGGTTTTCACAGCGGCCATATTAACTTTAACGATGCTTCCCTCGGCGCTCAGCTGGCGGAGGATAGCCGCTGGCTGCCGCGCCTCGGCTGCCAGTATCACTGGCACAATCGCGGCTACCGCGACTTCCAGGATTTTCTCGACGCGCTGACCTCGCGCAAACGTAAGCAGTTGCGCAAAGAGCGCGAAGGCGTACGCCAACAGGGCATTGAATTTTGCTGGTATCAGGGCCATGAGCTGAATGAAGCGCAGTGGGACTTTGTCTACACCTGCTACGCCAACACCTACTTTATTCGCGGCCGTCAGCCCTATCTCACCCGACAATTCTTCAGCCTGCTGGCGGAACGCATGCCGGGATCGCTCCGCATCACCATTGCCAGCCAGCATAGCCAGCCGGTGGCGATGGCGTTAAGCCTGGTTGATGGCAGTACCTTCTACGGCCGCTACTGGGGCTGCCTGACGGAGTTTAACCACCTGCACTTTGAAACCTGTTTCTATCAGGGGATGGAGTACGCGATTGACAACGGGCTACGGCGCTTTGACGCCGGGGCACAGGGGGAGCACAAGCTGATACGCGGTTTTGAACCGGTGTTGACGGAATCCTGGCACCTGCTGCGCCACGGCGGACTGCATGACGCCGTGGCGGATTTCCTGCAGCAGGAACGCGACGGCGTGCGCGCCTGGGCCGAGGAAGCCCGCGACGCGCTGCCGTACCGGCTTAACGCCGGATAGCGCTACTGTTCGCCGACGAAGCCGCCGGTCTGGTGCCGCCATAGCCTCGCGTACAGGCCGTCCTTCGCCAGCAGCTCGGCGTGGCTGCCGATCTCAACAATGCGACCCTGCTCCAGCACCACCAGCCGGTCCATACGGGCGATGGTTGACAGGCGGTGGGCGATGGCAATCACCGTTTTGCCGCCCATCAGCCCTTCCAGGCTCTCCTGAATCGCCGCTTCCACTTCGGAATCCAGCGCTGAGGTGGCCTCATCCATAATCAGGATCGGCGCATCCTTCAGCAGCACGCGGGCGATGGCGATACGCTGGCGCTGTCCGCCGGAGAGCTTCACGCCGCGTTCGCCGACGTGCGCATCCAGCCCGGTGCGCCCCTGCAGATCGGAAAGCAGCGGAATAAACTCATCGGCCTTCGCCCGGTGGATCGCCTGCAGCATCTCCTCTTCACTGGCGCCGGGGCGGCCATACAGCAGGTTTTCGCGGATCGAACGGTGCAGCAGCGAGGTATCCTGAGTAATCATCCCGATCTGCGCACGCAGACTCTCCTGACTGACGTCGGCAATGTTCTGCCCGTCGATCAGAATCTGCCCGCCGTTAAGGTCATAGAGGCGCAGCAGCAGATTAACCAGCGTCGATTTCCCGGCTCCCGACGGGCCAATCAGACCAATTTTCTCGCCCGGACGAATGTCCAGCTGCAGATCGTCAATCACCCGCCGCTCGCCGCCGTAATTGAAGGTAATGCCATCAAAACGGATTTCACCACGGCTGACATTCAGCGCCACCGCATCAGGTTTATCGCGTACGCTCAGCGGCTGGGAGATGGTTTGCAGTCCATCCTGCACCATACCGATATTCTCAAAGATGCCGTTGACCACCCACATGATCCAGCCGGACATATTGACGATGCGAATCACCAGCCCGGTGGCCAGCGCAATGGCGCCAACGCTGATCAGCGACTGACCCCACAGCCACAGCGACAGTCCGGTGGTGCTGACGATCAGCAGGCCGTTCAATGTGGTCACCACCACATCCATTCCGGTGACCATCCGCCCCTGGCTGCGGGTTTTCTGCGTTTGATCGTCCAGCGCTTCCCGCGCGTAGCGGCGCTCCAGATCGCCATGAGCAAACAGCTTGAGGGTGGCGATATTGGTGTAGCCATCCACAATAAAGCCCATCAGCCGCGAGCGGGAATCAGATGAGGCCACCGAGCGCGCTTTAATCCTCGGCACAAAATACTTCAGGCACAGTACGTAGCCGATAATCCAGATAATCAGCGGAATAGTCAGCCGCCAGTCGGCTTCGGCGAACAGTACCAGCGTGGTCACCGCGTAGATCACCACGTGCCACAGCGCATCCACCATCTGCACTGCCGAATCGCGCAGTGCGCTGCCGGTCTGCATAATCCGCTGGGCGATGCGCCCGGCAAAGTCGTTCTGGAAGAAGTTCAGGCTCTGACGCAGCACGTAGTTATGATGCTGCCAGCGGATCATGTTGGTCATGCCGGGGTTAATGGTCTGATGCACCAGCAGATCGTGCAGCCCGATAAACAGCGGGCGGAACAGCATGGCCACCGCCGCCATCCACAGCAGTTCGCCGTAGTGATCCTGAAAGAAACTGGCGGCTGGAGTCGTGTTCACCAGATCAATTATCCGGCTGAGATAGCGAAACAGCGAAACCTCAATCAGCGAGGCCACCAGGCCAATCACCAGCAGCAGCGCAAAAACCGGCCACACCTGGCGCAGATAGAACAGATAGAAGGGCCACACGCTGTCGGGCGGCGTGGTACCCCGGGCTTCCCTGAAGGTATCGATCATCCTTTCAACACGGTGATAAAACATAAGACAGGCTCAGTTGACCAACAGAACCCTGAAGCTTAGTGCATCTTATTGTCGGTCAGGCGTCAGTCAGTGCCTTTATGCCGTAAAAAATCCAACGACGCGGCGGCCGAACGATGAAATGTGGCTGATGGATGCACAACGGCCGCAAAGGCTGCTTTAATAACGCCAGCACCTGCGGCAGGGGAAATCGTACCCGCAGGGAATTAGCCCATCGAACTCAGGAAAAGCATGTGGAACGTCTGGACTGCGATTTCAAGTGTAATCAGCGGCAGCTGCGTGATTACCCGGCGCTTAACGGCTATCTGCTGCGTATGCTGGCGCTGCCGGGGGTGCGCGAAACAGTGAGTATCGACCATATTAAACAGGGCTATTACTCGATCAAGAGCCTGAACTCGAATGGAATTGTGCCTGCCGGTCCCGATATGACCGCGTACGGTGTGTAATCTGCATCAGGAGAAATGTCATGACAGGTCTGGTTATTTTACTGCACGGCGTGGGCAGCAACGGCAACGATCTCGCCGGGCTGGGCCGCCACTGGGCACCGATCCTGCCGGGTGTGAGTTTCGCCAGCCCTGACGCGCCGTTCCATTTTGAGCACGGCGCGGGCTATCAGTGGTTCAGCCTGGCCGGCATCACGCCGGCTAACCGCCCGGCGCGCGTGGCCGAAGCGCGGGAGGCATTTGACCGCGAACTGACGGCAATTCTGGAACAGCATCAGATGACCGATAAGCTCGACAAGGTTGTGCTGGTCGGCTTCTCGCAGGGCTCGATTATGGCGCTGGATACACTGGTGTCCGGGCGCTGGCCGGTCGCCGGGATTGTGGCCTTCTCCGGTCGCCTTGCCTCACCGCAGCCGTTCACACCGGCGCTGAATACCCCGGTGCTGCTGATCCACGGTATGGCCGACGGCGTGATCCCGGTGACAGAGAGCGAAGTGGCGGCGGAGACGCTGCGCGATCTGGGCGTCAGCGCCCGCAGCGACTTCGAGCCGGGGACCGGACACACCATTTCGGCACGCGGTGCGCAGCTTGCGGTGGAGTTTATTGCCGGGCGTTTGAAGTTAAGCTGAGCGGATGTATCATCCTGATGTCAACAGAGGATAGTCCCTCTATGGTCAGAGTTACCTCTTCTGAACCGGAAAGAAACCGACCTCATCCGTCGGTTTTTTTTCGTCTTATCACTACCGCCTCACACCCTGCATCACGCTTACCTTCTGACATTTCCATCACCTGACCCTTTCCTGACGACAGCCACTCCTCCTTTTTCACTGACTGAACAAGGACTGACCGATATCATCTGTTTATCGAAAAATTAGCAAGATCACAATTATCGCACTAACTGTTAATCAAATTATAGTAACTTAAGTTACTATTCATTCATCGGAGGCAAACAACCTCCTCACCATACAAATGAAGGAATACGACCATGAAAACTATCAAAACACTGTCTGTTGCTGCCGTTGCTGCTCTTTCACTGATGTCATTCGGTAGCTTCGCTCAGAGCGTTACTGCCACCTCCTCTACCCTTGACGGCGCTGAAGCGAAAATCGCCGCTCAGGCTCAGCAGGCGGGTGCCGGTTACAAAATCACCAGCGCACGCGTTGAAAACGGCGCTTACGTATCTGCGGAATTGATCAAATAAAAATGGTCGCATAAGGATATGCCAGAAGAGGCCGCCCGTTGGGAGGCCTCTTCTGGTTTTCAGCGTTCGGAAATGTTTTAAACGAGAGTCATGCCGTGCTCAGCGAGGATAAAAACTGGTACGTTGCTTCATTCACCTTATTCGTCCACATTCTTCTTCATCCTCAAGCTCACTCATAATCCTCAAGCTCCGGCGGTGCCGTCATCGGCAGCAAAATAACAAAACTTGCGCCACCCTGCGGGCGATTTTCCGCATAAATGTCCCCGTCATGCATCGCTACAATCGCCTGACAAATCGCTAATCCCAGCCCAACGCCCGGCACCGATGATTCTTTATTCCCGCGAGAGAATTTTTCAAAAATCTTCCGCTCCTGCCCGGCAGGTATCCCCGGACCACTGTCCCATACGATAATCTCCAGCCGTGATACCGCCCCCCCAATCTTGCGAGCGCGAATGCCCAGCTCGGCATCCGCCCCGGCATATTTCAGCGCGTTCTCCAGCAGATTCGCCAGCACCCGCTCCATCAGCGGCGCGTCCACGTCAATCAGCAGCAGCTCCGGCGGCAGATCCAGCTGAACGGTACGGTCGGCCAGCGAGGCGTTCATGGTGCGCAGCGTGCTGCCAATCAGCTCATCCAGCGCCATCCACTCGCGCTTAAGGTGGAAGCCACCGGACTGTAGCCGCGCCATATCCAGCAAATTATTGACCAGCCGGATAGTGTTCAGCGTCTGCTCACGCAGCGCGCTGGCCTGCGGTGCATACGGCGAGTTCTCGCTGGCCAGATCCAGGGTCAGGATTTCCGCCTGGCCAAACAGCACCGTCAGCGGCGTACGCAGATCGTGGGAAAGCGCGGACAGTAACGCGTTGCGCAGCTGCTCGCGCTCCGCCGCCAGCCGGGAAGCCGCCTCACGCTGGCTGAGCGCCATGCGCTCCAGTGCGTTAGCGATCAGCACGGTAAAGGTCTCCACCAGCCGCTGCTGCTCCGGGATCATCAGCTGACGCAGATTCAGCGGTTCAAGAATCAGCAGTCCAAGGGTTTCGCTACCGCTTTTTAACGGCAGCATCTGCCAGGGCACGCCGGGCAGCGTATCGGTTCCGGCTCCGGCGGGCTGGCCCTTGTTAAAACTCCAGTGGGCGATGGCGCGATCCGGCTGGGTGCTGAGGTGCGTTTCGCCCACCACCTTCAGCGCGCCCTGTTCATCCGGCAGATGCAGCTCGCTACGCGCCTGTAGGGTGCTTTCCAGGCTGCGCTGCAGGATGGCCGCGATATCCTGCTGGCTGAGTGCCCGGCTGAGCGCTTTTGCCATACCGTACAGGTGCTGCGCCCGCTGTTCGCGATAGCGCGCTACCCTCGCCTGATAGCGTACGCCCGCCGTCAGATTGCCGACGATCACCCCCACTGCCAGCATCACGCCAAAGGTCACCAGATACTGCACGTCCGACACTGCCATGGTGCCGGTAGGGGCAACAAACACCAGGTCAAAGGCAATAATATTCAGCACGGTGGCCACCACCGACGGCCAGCGGCCGTAGCGCAGCGCCACCACCACCACCGCCAGCAGGTAGACCATCACCAGGTTGACGGAATCAACGCGCGGCAGCAGCCAGCGCCCCGCCAGCGTCACCACGACGCACAGCAGCAGCGCCGCCACGCAGCCGTGCAACTGCGCACGCCAGCGGCCATCGTTCGCCGCGTTCTGTCTTGCCAGCGGCGGGCCAACATCCACAGGCGGATCGTCGAGGGCGACGATCAGAATATCGAGATCCGGCCCCATCTCCGCCAGACGATCGGCAAAGCGTTCGCGCCACCAGCGCTTACTGGGGCGGCGTCCAAGGATAATTTTGCCAAGATTATGATCGCGGGCGTAGCGCAGTACCGCGCGGGCTTCGCGGGTGTCGGAGAGGGTGGCGGTTTCCGCACCGAGATCGCGCGCCAGCTGGAGCGTGCGCAGAATGCCGCGCCGCCGGGCTTCCGGCAGGCGATACAGGCGCGGCGTTTCCACGTATACCGCGTGCCAGACGCAGTCCAGACGGCCTGCCAGCCGGGCGGCGCTGCGCACCAGCTTTTCGCTGCCGCCGTTGTCGCCGATGCACAGCAGGATCGCATCGCGGGTGTGCCAGACTTTTTCACGGCCCTGGGTATCGCGCCAGGCGCGCATCTGGTCGTCAACGCGATCGGCGGTACGGCGCAGCGCCAGCTCGCGCAGGGCGATCAGATTGCCCTTGCGGAAGAAGTTTTCGATGGCGCGCTCTGCCCCCGCACCGATATAAACTTTGCCCTCTTTCAGCCGCTGGCGCAGATCGTCCGGCGGCAGATCTACCAGCACCACTTCGTCGGCGGCGTCGAAGAACGGGTCCGGCACCGTTTCCCGTACCCGAATGCCGGTCACGCCGCCCACCACATCGTTCAGGCTTTCAAGGTGCTGCACGTTAACCGTGGTCATCACGTCAATGCCCGCGTCCAGCAGCTCTTCGATATCCTGCCAGCGCTTGGGGTGCCGCGATCCGCGGGCGTTGCTGTGCGCCAGTTCGTCCATCAGGATCACCGCCGGATGGCGGGCCAGCGCGGCATCAAGGTCGAACTCCGGGTAGCGCTGCGGCCCGGTGGCACGACGCGGCAGTACGGTCAGCCCGGCCAGCAGCGCCGCAGTTTCCGGGCGATCGTGGGTTTCAACGATGCCGACCAGCACCTCCAGCCCCTGGCCGCGCAGGCGCTGTGCCTCCTGCAGCATCGACCAGGTTTTACCCACCCCGGCACAGGCACCAAAGTAGATTTTTAGTTTGCCACGGCCCTCATCCGCCGCCTGGCGCAGCAGCGCATCCGGGTCCGGGCGCTGGAGTTCATCGTTCATAATGCTCCCTGTGATCAAAACGGCGAAAAGCCGCACCGGATTAAAATCGCCGTGCGGCCCGTTGCATCAGCCCAGTAAGGCTACCTTTCTTCTACATGGCATCCAGCGCCAGATTCAGCGCCAGCACGTTAACCGTTGGGTCACCGATAAACGCCGGCATCGGCGTGTGGGTCTGCTGCTCAATCAGCTTCTGTACCACGCCCAGCGGCAGCTGCCTCGCTGCGGCAATGCGGGGAGCCTGCCAGCGCGCCGCCTGCGGTGAAATCGCCGGATCAAGCCCGCTGCCGGAAGCGGTCAGCAGATCTAACGGGATCGATCCGGGGGCCTGCGGGTTAGCCGCATGCAGCGCCGCCGCTCGCTGTTCCAGCGCCTGGTCAAGCGCCGGGTTGCTCGCCGCCAGGTTACTGCCGGAGGAGGCTAGTGGATTATAGGGCGCATCACCGCTGGCGGATGGACGCCCCTGGAAGTAGCCCGGCTGGCTGAAGTTCTGCCCGATCAGCGCAGAACCCCGCGGTTCACCCCGCAGCTCAATCAGCGACCCACCGGCCTGATGCGGGAACCACCACTGCGCCAGCCCGTTGGTCAGTAAAGGATAAAACACGCCGACGACCAGCGTCAGTATCAACAGTAAAAACAGTGCAGGGCGACATTGACTCATGATAGTTCTCCTTACGCCAGACCGGTTACGGTCAACAGCATATCGATAAGCTTAATACCGGCGAACGGCACCAGCAGCCCGCCCACGCCGTACAGCCACAGGTTACGGCGCAGCAGCGCCGCCGCGCTCAGGGGACGGTAGCTCACGCCCTTCAGCGCCAGCGGGATCAGGAACACGATAATCAGCGCGTTAAAGATTACCGCCGACAGCATCGCCGAGGTGGGGGAATGCAGGTGCATAACGTTGAGCATATTCAGCTGCGGATAAGTCGCCGCAAAGGCCGCCGGGATGATAGCGAAATACTTCGCCACGTCGTTGGCAATGCTGAAGGTGGTCAGCGAACCCCGGGTCATCAGCATCTGCTTGCCGATGTGCACCACCTCCAGCAGTTTGGTCGGGTTGGAGTCCAGATCGACCATGTTCCCCGCCTCTTTCGCTGCCTGGGTACCGGAGTTCATCGCTACCGCCACGTCGGCCTGCGCCAGCGCCGGGGCATCGTTGGTACCGTCGCCGGTCATCGCTACCAGTCGGCCTTCCGCCTGATACTGACGGATAAGCGCCAGCTTGGCTTCCGGCGTGGCTTCCGACAGGAAGTCATCCACCCCGGCTTCGGCGGCAATGGCAGCGGCGGTCAGCGGGTTATCGCCGGTGATCATGATAGTTTTAATGCCCATTTTGCGCATTTCAGCGAAGCGCTCTTTGATACCGCCTTTGACGATGTCCTTCAGCTCCACCACACCCATCACTTTCGCGCCGTCGCACACTACCAGCGGCGTGCCGCCCGCCCGCGCAACCTGTTCTACCAGGCCGTTAACTTCCGACGGGAACTGGCCGCCGTTACTATCGATATGGCGGCGCACTGCATCCACCGCGCCCTTGCGCACGGCACGCTGCTGCACGTTAACCCCGCTCATGCGCGTCTGCGCCGAGAACGGAATAAAAGTGGCGTCCATGCTGCTCAGATCGCGTTCGCGCAGGTTAAATTTCTGCTTCGCCAGCACCACAATACTGCGCCCTTCCGGGGTTTCATCGGCGAGCGACGCCAGCTGTGCCGCATCGGCCAGCTGCTCCGCCGTCACGCCCGGCGCGGGCAGAAACTGCGTCGCCTGCCGGTTGCCGAGGGTGATGGTGCCGGTTTTATCCAGCATCAGCACGTCAACGTCACCCGCAGCCTCAACCGCGCGGCCGCTGGTCGCAATGACGTTAGCCGCCAGCATGCGGCTCATGCCCGCCACGCCGATCGCCGACAGCAGGCCGCCGATGGTGGTGGGGATCAGGCAGACCAGCAGCGCCACCAGTACGGTAATGCTGACCGTGCTGCCGCCCCAGGCGGAGAACGGATACAGCGTCGCGGTGGCCAGCAGGAAGACGATGGTCAGCGCCACCAGCAGAATGGTCAGGGCAATCTCGTTCGGCGTTTTACGCCGCGTTGCACCTTCCACCATGGCAATCATGCGATCGAGGAAAGTTTCCCCCGGATTCACGCTGCACTGAACCACCAGCCAGTCGGAAAGAATGCGCGTCCCGCCGGTCACCGAGGAAAAATCCCCGCCGGATTCGCGGATCACCGGTGCAGACTCACCGGTGATGGCGCTTTCATCTACCGAGGCACCGCCGGACAGCACTTCGCCGTCGCAGGGAATGATGTCACCAGCTTCCACCAGCACCCAGTCACCTTTGCGCAGGCTATCCGCCGCCACCGGCTGATGGCTGGCCCCGTAGCGCGCTTCGCTGAGTTTTTTGGCAAAGCTGGTTTTGGTCACGCCCTTCAGGCTGTTGGCCTGCGCCTTGCTGCGCCCTTCCGCCAGCGCTTCGGCAAAGTTGGCGAACAGCACGGTAAACCACAGCCACAGGGAAATAGCGGCGGTGAAGCCCGCCTCGCCCGGAGTTTTCCCCGCCGCCATGGCGATCGCCAGCAGCGTGGTGATGACGCTGCCCAGCCAGACCACAAACATCACCGGATTACGCACCTGTACGCGCGGGTCCAGCTTCTTCAGCGCATCAAGCAGCGCCACGCCGATCAGTGCGCCGTCAAACAGCGCCTGTTGATTCCGACTCATCTCGTGATTCTCCGCTCGTTAACGACTGAGCATGTGCAGATGTTCCGCCACCGGCCCCAGAGCCAGTGCCGGGATAAAGGTCAGCGCGCCCACCAGCAGCACGGTGCCAATCAGCAGGGCAATAAACAGCGCACCGTGGGTGGGCAGCGTGCCGTTACCCTGCGGCTGGATTTTTTTGCGCGCCAGGGAACCGGCGATGGCCAGCACCGGAATGATGATGCCGAAGCGGCCCACCAGCATGCAAAACGCCAGCAGCAGGTTCCAGAACGGCGTGTTGGCACTGAGGCCACCGAAGGCGCTGCCGTTGTTGTTGGCCGCTGATGACACCGCGTACAGCACCTCGGAGAAACCGTGGGTGCCGGGGTTCAGCATCGCGCTGCGTCCGGCGTCGGTCATCATCGCCAGCGCACTGCCCAGCAGCACCAGCGTCGGTGTGACCAGGATCGCCAGCGCGGTCATTTTCATCTCCCAGACGTCGATTTTTTTGCCGAGATACTCCGGCGAGCGGCCGATCATCAGCCCGGCAATAAACACCGCCAGCAACACAAACAGCAGCATGCCGTACAGCCCCGCGCCCACCCCGCCAAACACCACCTCACCGATCTGCATCAGCCACATCGGCACCATGCCGCCCAGCGCGGTAAAGGAGTCGTGCATCGCGTTCACCGCACCGCAGGAGGCCGCCGTGGTAATCACCGCGAACAGGCTGGAATTGAGAATGCCGAACCGCGTCTCTTTGCCTTCCATATTGGCAGCGCTATCGGCCCCCAGCGTCAGGAAGTGCGGGTTGCCCTGTAGTTCCGCCCACATCACCACGGCAACGGCGGCAATAAACATCAGCGACATCGCCCACAGCAGCGTGTGGCCCTGACGCCGGTCGCGCAGCACGTCACCGAAGGCAAAGCACAGCGCCGCCGGGATCAGGAAGATCGCCAGCATCTGCACGAAGTTACTCAGCGCGGTGGGGTTTTCAAACGGGTGCGCGGAGTTGGCGTTAAAGAAGCCGCCGCCGTTGGTGCCCAGCATTTTGATCGCCTCCTGCGAAGCCACCGGCCCCATCGGCAGCACCTGTTTTGCTCCCTCCAGCGTGGTCAGTTCCACATAGCCATTCAGGTTTTGCAGCACCCCCTGACTGACCAGGAACAGCGCCATCAGCAGGGAAAGCGGCAGCAGCACAAAGAGGGTGACGCGGGTGATATCACGCCAGACGTTGCCCAAATCGTCCAGCGCGCGGTTGGCAAAGCCACGTATCAGCGCGAATGCCACGGCAATGCCGGTGGCGGCGGAGAGGAAGTTCTGCACGGTTAAGCCGACCATCTGGCTGAAATAGCTCAGGGTACTCTCCCCGGCATAGGACTGCCAGTTGGTATTGGTGACGAAGCTGACCGCGGTGTTCAGCGCCAGATGCCAGCTCAGCCCCGGTAATCCCTGCGGATTAAGCGGCAGGTGGCCCTGATTGAGCAGCATCAGGAACAGCACCAGCAGTCCGACGGCGTTAAACAGCAGGATCGCCAGCAGATAGCGCTGCCAGTTCATTCCGCCCGGCGCAACGCCGCTTACACGCCACAGCAGGGATTCTGCAGCGGAAAAACCCGGCACGGGACAGTCTGCAATCAGCCACGCCAGACCGCGGCCTAACGGACGGGCAAACACCAGCAGCAGCACCATATAACAGCAGATCAGTAAAAAGGCGGAGGCAGCCATCAGAACTCCTCCGCGTTAAGCAGGGCATAAATCAGATAGCCCAACAGGGCAAATACCAGCACGATACCGGTTATTACAGCAGCGCTCACAGCACACCTCCAGAGGCGTTTCAGATGGCTGATATTGTTGCGAGCGGCGTGCAAAGTTGGTGTAAAAATGCGGGGGAAGGGTGTAAAAAAAGTATAAAAATGGCCTGATTTTTTCAGCGATTATTGCTCGCCTGGCAGGGAACCGGCACGCGTAAAGATATCGCCTGCCGCGCCCTTAACGCGAGAAGAAGTATTCCAGCAGCGGTTTCAGCACCGCGCTCTCCGCATGCTGCTGATAGTAAATCAGCGCCAGCCTGTCGGCAGCGGAGTGTAGCTCCGGCACCGGGAGCGAAATCAACCCGGCTTCGCTTTCCGCCTCGGTCAGCGATGGCACCAGCGCCACCGCCACGCCCTGGCGCACCAGCTGCTTCATCACCGGCAGATCGCTGGCCTGCGCCACAATATTTGGCGTCAGTCCCGCCTGGGTAAAGCACTGCAGGACCCGATCGTACATGCCGAAACCGGTTTTACGCCGCAGCAACACCAGCGGCTGTTCCGCCAGCCGTGCCAGCGTGACGGCGGTAAGATCGGCCAGCGCCGAGTCGGCCAGGCACAGCACACGAACGTTCAGCTGGTTGAGCGGAATACTGGCGATATTGTGCGGATTCAGCGTCAGCGGCAGATGGATCAGCGCGGCATCCACCTGCCGCCGCTCCAGCAGTTCTTCCAGCCACGGCGGGTCGCCCTGATACAACGAGAATTGCAGATCGGGATAGCGCGAACGCAGCGCGGCGATGGCTTCGGCCAGCAGGCCAATGCCCATGTCCACGCAGCCCAGACGCACCACGCCGCGCTGCCCTTCGCTAAAGGCACACATTTCGCTGTCGATATTCTGCGCCTGTAGAAGCAGATCCCCCGCCCGGTGATAGAGATAGCGCCCGGCATCGGTGGGGACCATCCCACGCGACGTTCGGTCAAACAGCAACACATCCCACTGGGCTTCCAACTGCTGTATCGCTTTGCTAATCGGCGGCTGGGCGGTATACAGCACCGCAGAAGCCGCCGAAATCGAGCCTTTTTCCACTACCGTTTTGAAGTAATACAGGGGTTTGAGTTTCAACATCGCAGCGTTTTCCTGTGTCTGCTGACCGGATAACTCTTTTTACACCCGCACGGGCGATCAAAACAAAGCGCATCATGCCAGAGCGGCGATCAGGTTTTAAAATCAGGCAGAAAACGCCGCACATCGACCTCTTTGAACCGGCAGCGCTGGAAATGCTCTTTCAGCGCAAACGGTACGGTGCAGTCAAAAATAGTTTTGCAGGCGATACCCTTAGCGGCAATACTCGGGCTGTATTCCGGGCTCTGCGACGGGTCGAGCGGATGGCAGCGCACGCCGGGGATAAAGACGGTATCGACATCGCCCTGATAGCGTGTTTGCATCGCCCACAGCACGTCGTTGCTGTCGAAAATATCCACGTCTTCGTCTACCAGCATTACGTGCTTCAGCTCCGGGAATGCCGCAAAAGCCAGCAGCGCGGCCTGGCGCTGGCGCCCTTCATCCGCCGGGATGCTTTTCTTAAACTGCATCACCGCCATCAGCTTACCGCCACCGGAAGAGTGGGCAAAAACGTTGAGCAGGCGGCCCGGCATCGCCCGCTCTACCATGCCCAGGATACTCGCTTCAGTGGGGATACCGGCCATATTGACGTGCTCTTCGCTACAGCCGATGGTGTGCTGCAGGATCGGATGGCGGCGATGGGTAACCGCTTTTACTTTGATTACCGGTAATGAGGGATTGGCGGCCCCGGTGTAGCCGGGGAACTCCGGCATCGCTTTGCCGGTATTGGTGTTGCGATCTTCCCGATAGCGCACCTCCGGCATCAGTTCCCCTTCGATTACCACCTCCGCATGGGCAATCGCCCGGGCATTCACCGCCACGCCCTGCGCGAGTTCCACCGCCTTACCGCGCAGCGCACCAGCGATGTTCAGCTCGTCAAAGCCCAGCGGCGTGGTTGGTGGCTCAAAGCAGGCGCCGACATAAATCGCCGGATCGACGCCAAGGCTAATGGTGATCGGCAGCGCTTTGCCTGCCGCTTCCGCTTTCGCGCGGAAGACGTCCAGGTGACGCCCGGGAGCAAAATACATCGACAGTTCATCAGGCCCCTGCATACACAGCCGATGAATAGTAATATCCGACTCGCCGGTTTCCGGGTCGGTGGCGTAGCACAGCCCCATGGTGAAATAGGGACCAGCGTCCTCTTCGGTATTGGTCGGCGCGGGCAACAGCGTGCGAATATCAAAGCCCGGCTTGCTGGCGAGGTGAACCACTTCCTGGCAGGGAATGTGCGCACTTTGCGTCAGCGCGGGAGGTATGGGATTTTTTACCGAATTCATCAGCAGATGGCCCAGCCTGTCGGGCTCACAGCCCAGCAGCGCCCCCACGCGGCGGCGCGAGGCCATCACCCCGGTCACCACGCGGAAATCCGCAAAGCCTTTCACCCGATTAAACAGCATCGCCGGGCCTTCACGCGTTGGTCGCCGGGTCGTTCCGGCCGCGCCGACATAACGATACACGCCCGACAGCTCGGCATGCGGGTCAACCTCGGTGTCGGTGCTGACCAGCGCGCCGTCCATTGTCGCCAGCCGCGCCAGCGCGGAGCGGAGATCGTAAACCGTCTCGGTCATGGTTATCTTCCTCAGTGATTCACAGCCCCCAGTATGTGATGCACCCGGCGGCCGTGAATATGACTGAAAAGCTAACCTGCTATACCTTTTGGCTAATGCGTGGCATCAGGACTTCAGCGAGGCATCCGTAATCTTCGTCTTCGGTTTTACACTGCCGGTCACCAGCCACACCGCCACGATAATCACCACCCCACCGCCGATAAAGCCACTGGAGATCGTTTCGCCAAGAAACAGATAGCCCCACAGCACGCCAAAAGGCGGGATCAGGAAGGTGACGGTCAATGTTTTCAGCGGGCCGATATCAGCAATCAGGCGGAAGAACAGGATATACGCCCAGGCGGTACACACCAGTCCCAGCGCCAGTACGCAGAGCCAGACGCCGGGGTGCTGCCAGTCAACCGCCGGCTGGACGGCGACCGACGTGATAAAGATCGGCAGCATAAACAGGGTTGCCCCCACCTGGCTACCGAGCGCCACCAGTTTGGCATCCAGCCCGCCGCGATCGCCGATCCATTTTTTGGTGAGGAACCCGGCTATTGCATAGCAGGCGGTGGCGACCAGACAGGCGGCGATACCCAACAGCACATCGTGGGTCAGCGCCAGGCTGCCGGTGGTGGTCAGCAGCACAATTCCCGCTAATCCCAGCACCACACCGCCCAGCTTACGCAGCGTAAACGGTTCGCTGAACAGCAGGCCGCCGATCAGTACGCCCATCAGCGGTGTGGTGGCATTCAGAATGGCGGAATAGCCCGCGGGCAGCCATTTTGCCGCCAGGCAGTACATCACAAACGGCACGGCGGAATTGATCCCCCCCAGCAGCAGCGCCGGCAGCGCTTTACCATTAAAGGTGAACTTCACTCGCAGGATCAGCAGCAGTGCAACCAGGCCAAGGCAGCCAAAGAAAACGCGCAGGAAGGCGGTATTCAGCGAGCCAAAAACCGGCGTGGCAACCCGCATAAACAGAAAGCTGGCACCCCAGATGGCGGCAAGCAGCAGTAAACGACCCATATCCCCTTGTCTCACTCACTTCTCCCGTTGATAAAAATTCACTGCCGCAGGGCGATCCCGTCAGCGGAAAGAGTAGTTATATGCTTCGTCGTTTGGCAAAACAAGCCGTTATCGGCCATGGAGATTTGTTAACGGAAAGTGGGAGCTGTGTCGTGATCTGGAAAGGTGAGAATGTGAAAGACTTCTCATTAGTCTGCCGGGGTGCTTAAATCCGCTATCTGCACTTTACTTTAAACGATGAAGGGTTGATTCATCATCGATCGGAGGTTTTATGCTGTCCTCACATACCCTTAGCATCGCTATTCCCCGTAACTGGGTCGATTTATATGAAACTATCTGGAAACCGGAATTCTTTCCTAAATGGGCTTCCGGGCTGAGTAAAACGCCGCTGGAGCAGGATGGTAACGTCTGGCGCGGTAAAGGCCCACTGGGCGCGGTAAAAGTGCGTTTTACTGAACATAATCCGTTCTGCATTATGGATCACTACGTGGATACCGGCCTCAGCAAAGAGATTTTCGTGCCGATGCGCATTGTGGCTAACGGCGCCGGATCTCAGGTGCTGATTACGGTGTTCCGCCAGCCGCTGCTCTCTGACGAACGTTTTGCTCAGGAACTGGAGATGGTAAAACAGGACCTGCAGACGCTGCACACCCTGCTGACCACCTGATACCGCGCACAGGGATGTCAGTCATTACAGAAAGGAGAATCTGATGCAGAAAATTATTTTTGACACCGATATCGGTGTGGATGACGCCTTCGCGCTGGCCTATGCGGCGAAAAGCACCGAAATTCTCGGCATTACCACGGTATTTGGCAATGTGCCGGTGGAGCAGGCGGTTAAAAACGCCCGCCTGTTCAGCCAGAAAATCGGCCTGGATGTGCCGATTTATCGCGGCAGCTCCCGCCCGCTGGCCTGCGCGCCTTCCGCTCCCGCCCTTCAGGTGCACGGCAAGGACGGCCTCGGCGGCGTTTTTGATAACCCGTGCAGCGGCGAAGCGGATAACGCCATTAATTTTATTATCAACCGCGTTCGCCAGCATCCCGGCCTGATAACTCTCGTTGCCATCGGACCACTGACCAATATCGCCACGGCCATCAATCAGGCCCCGGATATCGTGGCGAAGGTGGGGCAGCTGGTGATTATGGGCGGTGCTTTTGGCACGCAGGGCCACGGCGGCAACGTCACACCGTTTGCCGAATTCAATATCTGGAAAGATCCGCATGCGGCGGATCAGGTACTCAGTTCACAGTTGAAAATCGTGGTGCTGCCGCTGGATGTGACCCATCAGGTGCAGATTAGCGGAGAAGATATTCGCAGCCTGAACCGGCCGGAGCTGGAGGCGATTTCCCGTGGTTACCTGCAGTACAGCCTGGAGAAAGAAGGGTTCGAAGGGATGGCACTGCACGATACGCTGACTATTTCCTGGCTGAATCATCCCGAATTATTCGGCATTACCGAATCACCGGTGCGGGTGGTGACGGAAGGGATTTCACGCGGCCAGACGCTGCACCGGCTGCATCCGCTGGCTTCACGCGATGACCCATTTGCCGGCGTCGGCATCCAGAAACTGTGCCTGGCGGTGGACAGCGAACGGGTCAAAGCGCATTTCCTGGCGGCGCTACGCGATTAAACCTGCGGGGCTCAGAAGCGGATAACGCCTTTAATCAGCCCGCGATTGTTAATCACCTGCTGTTCGAAAATCTCCGCCAGCGCGGCAAACTCGAAGCGCTGGTTGAGCATCATTTCTGCGGTAATTTTTCCGTCGGCCATCAGGCTGGCGACGCGCTCGAAGTCCTGGCGAGTAGCATTGCGGCTGCCCATCAGCGTGGTCTCTTTTTTGTGGAATTCCGGGTCAGGGATCTGAATGTCGCCCTTATGCAGGCCAACGAACACCAGCGTGCCGCCGTGGGCCGTCAGGCGCACCGCGCCGTTCATCGCTGCCGCATTGCCGGTGGCATCAATCACCGTGGACGGTAGCTGGCTGTTAAACTGGTCACGCAGCTGCTGCGGGAAATCGTCCGTCGCCGCATCCAGCGCCACCAGCTTCAGGTTCTGCTCCACGTGCTGTCTGCGAAACTCGCTGGTATCGGCCACCACCACGTTGGCGCCCGAGGCGTGAGCAATGGCGGCAACGCCCAGCCCGATCGGCCCGGCACCCACCACCAACAGGTTACTGCCCGACTCCGGCGCCGCGCGGCGTACCGCATGTGCGCTGATGGCAAAAGGTTCAACCAGCGCGGCCGCGTCAGGGTCAATGCCCTCTGCCGACAGCAGGTTTTTCACCGGCACGCTGAGGTAGTCACAGAAACCGCCGTCCTGATGCACGCCGATCACCGAGATATTTTCACAGCAGTTGGTTTTGCCGCTCAGGCAGGCTGAACACTGTTCGCAGGAGAGGTACGGGATCACCGCCGCGCGCTGACCAACTTTCCAGCCGCTGACGCCTTCGCCCAGCTCCACCACCTCGCCACAGAGTTCATGCCCCAGCACACGTGGATAGCTGAAAAATGGCTGATTGCCGCCCCACGCGTGAATATCGGTGCCGCAAATTCCGGCGCTGATAATTTTCAGCAGCGCTTCACCCGCAGCAGGCTGCGGTTTATTACGCGTCTGGAAAGCCATCTGTTTCGGCTCCAGACACACCAGCGTATTCATCGTTGTCATGGTTTTTCTCCGTTGTCTGCACAGGGTTATGGCGCAAATCAATCGGCGCGTTTTGTTAAAGAATTGGATCTGTGAGCCAGCGCGCCTTTCGCTGTTCTGAATTGGTTTTTAATAGATAAAAAACCATGAGAAGCCATGAGCCGCACGCAGAACCTTCGTCACAACGTCGTGAATCAGATGCTGGAAGCCATCGTCCAGCAGCATATTCCTTCACCGCTGCCGCCCCAGGCCGCCCTGGCAGAAATGTTTAACATCAGCCGTACCACCGTGCGCCATTCGCTGGACCACTTACAGCAGTGCGGCGTGCTGGAAAAAGTCAACGGCAGCTGGGTGATCGCCCGCCAGCCCGATGATGCCGATGGTTTCGCGGCAACGCTACCCAGGCCGGAAGCGCAGACGAATCTGGTGGAACAGGCGTTTTTTCAAATGATTAACCAGCGCCAGCTGATGGCCGGCGACAGTTTTTCCGAACTGCAGCTGGCGCAGGCGGTGGGCGTTAGTCCACTGGCGGCGCGGGAGTTTCTGCTGCGCTTCTGCCGCTACGGGCTGATTGAAAACGTACGGCGCGGCCACTGGCTGATGAAGAAATTCGACCAGGAATACGCGGAGAAGCTGTTTGAGCTGCGCGAGATGCTGGAGATCCACGCCCTGAAGCGCTTTATCAATTTGCCCGCCGACGACCCGCGCTGGATTGCCGCCCGCGACCTGCTGAGCCGCCACCGCCAGATGCGCGATACAATTGCTACCAGCTATCGTAACTTTTCGCAGCTGGACCGCGAGATGCACAAGCTTATCCTCTCAGCGGCGAACAATCCCTTTTTCGATCAGTCGCTTGAGGTAATTTCGGTGATTTTCCACTTCCACTATCTGTGGGATGAAAGCGACCTGAAGCAGCGAAATATCGTGGCGCTGGAGGAGCATCTGGCGATCCTGACCGCGCTGGTTAGCCGTAATGACGTCGAAGCGATCATCGAATTTCACCGCCATCTGATTACCGCCAAGGAGTCGATGCAGCGCTCAATCCGCCAGTACAGAGGGTGATTTTTTAACCGATCTTGGCTTTTTATCGATAAAAACCATCAACCACAGTAATTAAAAGCCGATTAAAAACCGTAAATCGCCGCCTGCCGCACGAAAAAGATAACAAGTTGGCAACACCGACTTCGGCCGCCACTAGTCTGCTATTCAGCCTCACTTCAACCCTGTTCTGGCCGTGGTTTTAAAGCAGTGCCCCGGCCCGATGCTAATAACAATACTTTTTATACCCGGGGAGTACCGTATGGAAAATAGCCAGACCGTTCGCGGTCAAAACTGCCCTGCCAGCCACAAAGAGCCACAGGCCACCGTGGTGCCAGAGCGCGGTCCGCTGCAGCGCTCGGCGCGCATTAAGCGCGTACAAACCACCGCGATGATCCTGCTGTTCCTGGCGGCGATTATTAACTACCTCGACCGCAGCTCGCTGTCCGTGGCTAACCAGACGATCCGTGGTGACCTGGGACTGAGCGGCACCGAAATCGGTATTCTGCTTTCCGCCTTCTCGCTGGCTTACGGTATCGCTCAGTTGCCGTGCGGCCTGCTGCTGGACCGTAAAGGCCCGCGCATTATGCTCGGCGTTGGTATGTTCGTCTGGTCCTGCTTCCAGGCCATAGCGGGTATGGTGCAGAACTTTACTCAGTTTGTGCTGGTACGCATCGGCCTGGGGATTGGCGAAGCGCCAATGAACCCGTGCGGCGTTAAGGTGATTAACGACTGGTTTAACATCCGCCATCGCGGTATGCCGATGGGTATTTTCAACGCCGCCTCCACCATTGGTCTGGCTATCAGCCCGCCGATCCTCGCGGCAATGATGCTCACCATGGGCTGGCGTGCGATGTTCATTACTATCGGCGTGCTGGGGATTATCCTCTCCATCGGCTGGTACACCATTTACCGCAACCGCAACAACAACACCCTGACCCAGGAAGAAATTAACTATCTGGAAGCGGGCAGCGTGGTGGCGAAAAAAGAGCCGATGACCATGAAAGAGTGGTGCGGCCTGTTCAAGAACCGCACCATGTGGGGCATGATGATCGGCTTCAGCGGCATTAACTACACCGCGTGGCTGTACCTGGCCTGGCTACCGGGCTATCTGCAGGCAACCTACAACCTGGATCTGAAAAGCACCGGCTGGATGACCGCGATCCCGTTCCTGTTTGGCGCGGCGGGCATGCTGCTGAACGGCTACGTGGTGGATGCAGTGGTGAACCGCGGAGCGCATCCGCTGAAAACCCGTAAGGTGTGCATTATTGCCGGTATGCTGCTTTCTGCCGCCTTTACCGCCGTGGTGCCGCATGCCACTACAACATGGAGCGCGGTCCTGCTGATCGGCATGGCGCTGTTCTGCATCCACTTCGCCGGCACATCGTGCTGGGGCCTGATCCACTGCTCGGTAACCGCGCGTATGACCGCCTCGGTGGGCAGTATTCAGAACTTTGCCAGCTTCGTGTTTGCCTCGTTTGCTCCAGTGCTGACCGGCTGGATACTCGATACGACCGGTTCATTCAGCATGGCGCTGACCGTTTGTGCCTGCGTAACGGTGATCGGTGCGCTCTCCTATCTGTTTATCGTTCGCGACCCGATTGTGGATGCCTGATAGACCCGCTGCTGCCGCGCCTTTCGGTGCGGCAGCACATACACCAGACAATCAATTTTTTTGACAAAATTCAGCAAATCAATCCGCTATCAGAATGTCTTCCATCGGCCTATCATTGTTTTCAACGAAGGCACACCGCCTTATACAAACAAACCATCTGAAGGAATGACATTATGAAATCTATCAAAACTTTTGCTGCAGTTATCGCCCTGTCCGTAGTTTCTTTTGGCAGCTTCGCTCAGACCGTTACCGCGACCGGTGCAACTATCGACAGCGCTGAAGCAAAAATTGCCGCTCAGGCTCAGCAGGCCGGCGCTTCTTACCGCATCATTGAAGCCAACAGCAACAACGGCGTGCATATGACTGCTCAGCTAATCAAATAAGGCGTCTTATCGTAGCAGCGGCAGTGCCCGAACCCTGACACTCAGGGGACGGGCATGCTGTAATTTTCGGCCAGTACCGGCACAAAATAATCCACCACCACCACTCTACCCTCCTGCGGTTCCCGGCGATCAATGCGTTCAACATCATAACCGTCACGGCGAACGGCTCCTGCGTCAGGCAGCGCATGCTGATAAATCAGGTCAATAAACTTTTTGTAAAGACGCTCATCACCCCGGTAGCTGAATTTCAAATAAGCCTGCTTTTCAATGCTGAGCTGCATCTGCGCCGCATCGGTCGCACAGGTATTCTGTTCCAGGCACGTCAGATACTGCAATGTGGCACGATCGCCCGTACGGGGTCCGCCCCTGATGATATTGATCAGCCCGTAAAGCATATCCGGCTGCTCGGTCAACGCATTAAGCCGCCGCTGCCAGAAGCTGTCGCGCTCGCGCCAGGAAAAATCCTCAATGGTGTCCAGGGTAAACGCATAGTTGTTCACACAGCCGCTCAGATGTAATCCGTCAAGCTCAACCAGCTCACCTTCCGGCACGTTCATTGCGGTCAAATTGATCGGCGGGCACAGCCCCTCGCACGACCAGTGCGGTGCATCGCGGTATTGAGCTGGCGTGACGTTAAAATGGCGCTTAAAGGTTTTGTGGTAAACGTTATGGCTGGAAAAGCCGTGTTCGCTGCCAACCGAATCGATTTGCTTATCAAACAGCCGCAGCATCACCGCGCTGGAGGTCAGCCGACGCTGCCGGCAGTAGGAGGCCAGCTTTTGTCCGGTAACTTCTTTGAAAATACGCTGCAGGTGCCATTTGGAGTAACCGGACTTCTCAACGAAGTCGTTAATGGTCAGCGGCGTATGGATATTGCCTTCCAGCCAGCGCAGCAGCTGATGCACAACTTCCTGCTTAAATGTGGTTTTCACTCTTTATCGTTCCCCCTGATAAGCGCCAGCAAATCGTCGCGCAGCACCTGCATATCGTGGATGGTGTCACCGCTGACCAGCGACTGAGCAAGCCAGGCACCGTCTGCGGCCAGCCGCACCATCTGATGCAGCGGCAAACTGTCCGTCCGCCGATGGCGCTCAAGCCGCCCTTTCAGCCATGCGGCCCAGCGCTGACACAGCGCCGGAGAAGCCATCATCGGCAGCGACAGCGGTACCCGCATGCTGGTTAAGCCCTGCTGGATTTCGTTAAAGGCAACGATGACGTAGGCACGGCTAAAGCAGCCCGATTGCTGGCTATCTTCAGCAATCAGCCGGTCAATCTCCCGCTCGCTTTCCGCCAGAAAGGCATCAAACATGGCGTCCAGCAGCGCCTGCTTGTGGGGAAAATGATGAAAGAAACCGCCTTTGGTCACACCGGCGGCCTGGGCGACCGCCTGCACGGTGATGCCATTTAACCCGCGACTGACGGCCAGCGCAGCAGCAGATTCAATCAGGGCGTTTCGCACCTGCTCAGGCTGTTTTTTTCGGTTATAGGCCGTTTTGCCCGGCCCCGTGTTCTGAGGTATATCTGATTCAATTAGCTTTTTCATTTAAATTTACAGGTTAATACAAAAAAGATACTGCTCGGTATGTTTCCTGCAAAATACCATAAAATAATGACGCTCAGATAGAACTAATCACCGGGGATAAAGTGAAAAAGCACAGAAATCGCCAAAATCACCAGCAGTACGAAGAATGGAAAAATGAAACTTTTATGCTTTAACACCGGATTGTTAAAAAATATAATCTGAGCATTGTCATATCTTTAGCATCTTAATTCCCTGCCCCTGCGCGTTTTATGATAGTTTTTCCTCATTCATATTCAGTTGGAACTTTCGATGAAGAAAACCACGCTCAACGATATCGCCCGTGAGGCCGGAGTCGGGATCGCTACCGTAGACCGGGTACTCAACCGACGGGCACCCGTGCGTGCCGAAACGGAAAATCGCGTGGTACAGGCTGCAACGCGGCTCGGCTACCGTTTTTCACCGGAATTTCTGGCCGATGCCGCCGCGGATGGCACGTCAGGAACCAGCGGTGCGCTGCGCATTGGGGTGATCCTGCTGTCGCGCGACTACTCCTTCTACGATACTTTTGCCCGCTCGCTGGAAAAACAGGCCTCGCCGCACTGCCAGCCAGGAACGCGGGTGGAATTTGTTTTCCACGATATCCACGCCGTGGAAGCGGCCGCCGCCAGCATTGATGAGATGAGCAATCGTGTAAATACACTGGTGCTGATTGCGCTGGACAACGCGCTGGTGCGGCGTGCGGTGCAGAAGGCGGCAAAGAAAGGGGTAAAAGTCTTTACCCTGCTTTCCGATCTCTCCCCCTGCGATCACACCGGCTATATTGGTCTGGATAACCGCAAAGCGGGCCGCACTGCCGCCTGGATCGTTCAGCGACTGAGCGGCCCACCGGGCAAAGTTGGGGTGATCATCGGCGATAATCGCTTCCTGTGTCAGGAAACCTGCGAAATCAGCTTCCGCTCGTATCTGCGCGAACACGCCACCGGGCATACCGTGCTGGAACCGGTCACCAGCTTTGAAAACGTTGAGCAGGGCTATCATGTCACCACTCAGCTAATCCAGACCCACCCCGACCTGTCGGTAATCTATGCCCCCTGCGGCGGGGTTGAAGGGGTGGTCAATGCCCTGCGCGACAGCGGCAAGAAGGATAAGATCACGCTGATCTGCCACGGCCCGCTGCAGGATGCACAGCTGGCGCTGATCGACGGCACGCTAGATATTATGGTGTCACATCGCCTTGAAGAGCTGGCGGGATCGGTGGTTGAAGCCATGCTGCAGGCAAGTTCCGAGGCGCATGGAAATTTCATTTCACTTCACAGCAGTTTTGAGCTGATTACTAAAGAGAATGTGTAAGCGGCGCAGCGGCTTTTACGGATATGACACGCCGCGGAAGCTCACCGTTTAACCCGCTGATAACGCGAAAATGATATATTTTTATCAAAAAAATCCATCATGATTATTGAGATCGCCATCAAAAAACAAACATTCTATCATTGATGATAATGGAACATTCGTTTGATACTTCCTTCAAATTAAAACAGGAAGGATTGTTTCGTGCCGCTGCAAACACCAAAACACAATATGGCCTACGTGATGGCCATCTGCGCGGTTGCCGCGCTCGGCGGGCTGCTGTTCGGCTATGACTCTTCGGTCATCTCCGGCGCGATTGAACCTATCACGCATCACTATCAGCTTTCCCCGGCTGAAACCGGCTGGGCCGTCTCTAACGTGATTATCGGCTGCGTCATTGGCCTGTTTGGCTTTATGTTCCTGTTCGGCGGGACCTGGGGCCAGGTGGTGTGGACGGTGATCGGCGAAATCTTCCTGACCCGCCTGCGCGGTGCCGGTATGGGCTTCTCTATCTGCGCTATGTGGGCCGGCAATTTCTTTGTCAGCCAGTCCTTCCCGATGATGAACCAGAGCACGTTCCTCAACGATAACTTCCACGGCGGTTTCCCACTGCTGCTGTTCGCGGTGTGCTCACTGGCCTCCTGGTGGTTCGTGAAGGCGCTGCTGCCGGAGACCAAAGGTGTTTCACTGGAAAAAATGGAAGCCCTGATTCTGGAACGCTTTGAAACCACTCAACGCGAAAGCAAAACAGCCACACATTGATTTTAAGGACACCAAAATGACGATTCATATTGCTAACGCACCCTGCAGCTGGGGCGTGGATGACCCAAAAAACCCGCATCTGCCGCCGTATGAGAAAGTGCTGAAAGAAGCCGCGCAGGCCGGTTATAAGAGCATCGAGCTGGGGCCGTGGACCTACTTACCGACCAATCCGCAGGTTCTGACCGAGAAGCTGAATCAGTACGGCCTGTCACTGGTTGCCGGTACTATTTTTGACGACCTGGTCAGCGAAGAGAACTTCCCGGCGATGATTGAGCTGACGCACAACATCTGCCGCAACCTGTCAAAAGTGCCGACCGCGACCAAAACCCACGGTGATAATTTCCCATCGCCGTATCTGGTCATTATTGATTTCGGTAACGCCGAGCGCGCACGCCTGGCCGGCCAGTATGACAAAGCACCGCGCCTCTCCGACAGTGACTGGCAGCGCATGATGTCGCACATCACCGAAATCAGCCGCATTGCGCAGGAGTATGGCGTGCGCCCGGTGATCCATCCGCATGCCGGTGGCTGCATTGAGTACGCCGACGAGATCGAACAGCTGGTGCAGGATCTTCCGCACAGCGTTGCCGGTCTGTGCCTGGATACCGGCCATCTGTACTACTCCGATATGGACCCGATTACCTGGCTGGGCCGCTACTTTGATCGTATCGACTACATCCACTTTAAAGACGTTAACGACACCGTATTCCGCGACGTTATCGCCCGTGAAGTGGACTTCTTCAGCGCCTGTGCGGAAGGCGTGATGTGCCCGATTGGCCAGGGTGCCATTGATTACCCGGCCGTGCGTGCCTTCCTGGCCGAACGCAACTATCAGGGCTGGATCACTATTGAACAGGAGCGCGACCCGCGCAATGCCGACGGCAGCCTGCACGATGTGACCGAAAGCTTGCGCTACCTGAACTCCGTTGGATTTTAATTAAGGAACATCCGATGATTAACGGCATTAAACCTCTCGATCGCTCCCTCCGCTGGGGTATGGTTGGCGGCGGCGGCACCAGCCAGATTGGCTATATCCACCGTTCAGCCGCGCTGCGCGATAATACCTTCACTCTGCTGGCCGGTGCGTTCGATATTGATGCAGAACGCGGGCGTGCCTTCGGTGCCAGCCTGGGCGTGGCAGGCGACCGCTGCTACCCGGACTATCAGACCCTGTTCCAGCAGGAAGCCGAGCGCACTGACGGCATTGAAGCGGTATCGATCGCCACGCCAAACAACACTCACTTCGCCATCTGTAAGGCGGCGCTGGAAGCTGGCCTGCATGTGGTGTGCGAAAAACCGCTGTGTTTCACCACCGAAGAAGCGAAAGAGCTGGCGGCGCTGAGCGAAGCGAAGCGCAAAATTATCGGCGTCACCTACGGCTACTCCGGCCACCAGCTGATTCAGCAGGCGCGCAGCATGATCGCCGAAGGTCTGTTGGGCGAAATCCGCATCGTGAATATGTCGTTCTCCCACGGCTTCCACAACGAAGCGGTCGAACTGGCTAACCCAAGCACCCGCTGGCGCGTGGACCCGAAATTTGTCGGGCCGAGCTACGTGCTGGGGGATCTCGCCACTCACCCGCTGTTCCTGGCCGAAACCATGCTGCCGGAACTGAAAATTAAACGCCTGATGTGCTCGCGCCAGAGCTTTGTGAAAACCCGCGCGCCGCTGGAAGATAACGCCTTTGTGCTGATGGAGTACGATAACGGCGCGGTGGGATCGCTGTGGTGCTCGGCGGTGAACTGCGGATCGATGCATGGACAGAAGATCCGCGTGATCGGATCGAAGGCCAGCCTGGAGTGGTGGGACGAACAGCCTAATCAGCTGCGCTATGAAGTGCAGGGCGAGCCGGTGCAGATTCTGGAACGCGGCATGGGCTACCTCGCTCCGCGTGCGCTGGAAGAAGACCGCATCGGCGGCGGCCACCCGGAAGGGTTGTTCGAAGCCTGGTCTAACCTTTATCGCCGCTTCGCAGTGGCGATGGATGCCAGCGACCGTGGCGATAAAGCGCTGCTGGAGAACTTCTGGTACCCGGACGTGCACGCCGGTGTGACGGGCGTGCAGTGGGTTGAGCGCTGTGTCCAGTCCGCCGACGCGGGCGCGACCTGGGTTGATTTCGAGTAATCGCTAACGGGTCGAATCTCCGGTCGCTAGCGAACCAGGTTTCCAAATCTGTTGCCTGAAGGGGCAGCCATTTACCAATGGCTGCCCCTTTTACTTTGCGTTAAAACCTGACGTCGTCCGTTGCCAGCAGGGTGACAAACGGCCCCGCCAGCGTCGCGTTATGGTGGGCAACGATCTGCGCCGCACTGAGTATCGCGTTATCGGTGGTGCTGTGCGCATCGCTGACCAGCACCACGTCAAATCCGAGGTCCGCCGCCGCCCTACAGGTGGTATCCACGCAGTAGTCGGTTTTCATGCCCACCATCACCAGCCGTTTCACCTGCGCCTGCTGCAGTTCTGCCAGCAGCGACGTATTGAAAAAACAACTGGGGCGGGTTTTATTAAAGTACCTGTCGCCCGCCTCCAGCGGCAGTTCATCCGCCAGCTGCCACAGCGGGCTGCCCGCCGCGATCGGCGATCCATCCGGCCCGGTATGCCGGGCAAAAAATATCGGTTTCTGTGCCGCGCGGGCGGCATGGATCAGCTCGACGGTATTGGCGATAAGCTGGTCTTTCAGGTATGGGGGCTGTGGGGCATGCAGCAAACCTGCCTGCATATCGATCACTAACAGCGCGGACGCATCGGACATGGTATTTCTCCTTGATTACCGTTAACCGGCCACGGCGGAGAAACATTCAACCCCGTCGGAAACCGGCGGGATGGAGCGAATTTGCTATTTCTCAGGCACGCAAACCGACCTCACCCCGCCAGAAGCGGTCGTGGTGGTGGTCGCGGTGAGGAACAGTCGGGTCATTTTCATAACCCACAGAATTGCATATCACCGTGCCGCTGGCACGTTTTTTATCGATAAATGAAGAATGGGAACAGCGGGAATAAGTGATAACCATCGGTCCAGTCCCTGACCGCGGTTATCGAGGGTGTAAGCTCGGCGGGTTTAGCGAACCGCGCCCGGCGGAACGTGTTTGAAGGTATTTACATAAGAACGAAACACGTTGCGGAAGAATTTTTTCATGATTGCCTGTGACAAATATTGTCAAAAAATACACCATAAATTATAACGAACGGTGCTTTTTTAGGCAAAAATTTTTGAATTAGATCACAAAAACAGACCTTTTATAGCCAAAACCGTGAGGCATGCGGCAAAGAATTAATCTGCTGGCCGGCACGCCTTAATTCAACATCGCACCCGCCGCTGCGCAATTTTTTCCAATATCTTCACAGCGCGCGTGCCGATAATCACCACATTACGCTTAACGGACGCCACACTATGCCCTTTTCTAATGGTTTTTTACTGAGTCTTTCCCTGTGCCTTGATATCGGCATCGCCAATATCGCGATGATCACCCTGGCCATGCAGCGCGGCTTTTTTCACGGCTTTTGGCTGGGGATCGGTACCTGCATCGGCGATCTGATCTATGCGATCCTCGCCATGGCCGGGATGGCGGTACTGCTGCAATTCACCAGCGTGCGCTGGGTGCTGTGGATTGGCGGCTCGCTGATCCTGCTGTGGTTTGCGTGGAAAATGGTGCAAAGCGCGCTGCAACCCGCCGCAACACTGAGTGCGGGTGACATTGGCGAAGCACTCAGCCCACGGCAGAATTTCCTGCGGGGAATATTCCTCGCGATGTCGTCCCCTTCGGCGATCCTGTGGTTTGCCGCCGTGGGAGGCGCACTGATTTCACGGATGGGTACCGGCAGTACGGCGGCATCGGCCTGGTTCCTCTCAGGCTTCTTCCTTGCGGGCGTGACGTGGGCGATAGCGCTGTGCGCTGTGGGCAGCATCGGCGGGCGTATGCTCGGTACGAAGATGTTACGCTGGTCGTATATCGCTTCGGCAGTGATTTTCTTCTACTTCGCCGGGTACGTAATCCTTTCAGGCTATCGTGAGTTTATCGGCTGAGCATACGCAGATAGTGGTACGGGGTGATGCCCAGCATCTTGCGAAAGCTGTTGATAAAGTGGCTTTGATCGTAGAAACCCAGCTGATGTGCCACATCTAATGCGCTGCTGCGGTGCCGTAACAAGTTACGCGCCGCCAGCAGACGCAGCTGCATATGATACTGTAGCGGTGCCACGCCCATCTCCTGACGGAACTGGCGGACAAAGTGATACTTACTCAACCCGCAAGTGACCGCCAGCTCATCCAGCGTCAGTTTCTGCGTCAGATTATCGCGCATGTGTTCCAACGCACGTCCTACGGATGCAGGAGCCAGTGCAACATCCTTCTCGCTGCTGTGATGCAGTAGCCGGCTGGTCAGCCACAGCAGGTTTTGCTGCTGAACCTGATCGTCGTCAGGAGAACGAACGAAATGGCAGATCGCATCAAACAGCAGCGGATCGCGGAGTACGCCTTCATGCAGGATCGGTAACGAACGATCGGCCAGATCGGCAAAAACAGCCGCCGGTAAATGAACGCTGAAAAACTCGACCGGCTGCTCACCAAACTCTGACGACTGTAGCGTTCCAGGATTATAAACGGTGATATCCCCGGCGAGGACCGACAGGTTTTTTTGATTCAGAAAGAGTTTTTCGACGCCGCTAAGGTTGGCGCTGATCGCATATTCTTCGTGGGTGTGCAGCGGAAAAGCCGCGTTGCTGGCGGTGAGGTGCGAGCACTCAATATTATTCCGGGTGTTCCAGTCTACTACCGATAATGCCATAGCCGCCCCGTGCAAGTGACCGGGCGCGCCTTCTGCTTATTTGCCCAGATGTTCGAACAAAATACTACAGCCGATGCCGATCAGCACTACGCCACCAAAAATTTCCGCCCATTTTCCCATCACCGGGCCAAGGAAGCGGCCCAGCAGGATGCCGAGCGTGGCCATAATCATGGTTGAAGCACCGATTGCCAGCGCGGTGGTCACAATGTTGACCTGCAAAAATGCCAGCCCGACGCCGACGGCCATCGCATCCAGACTGGTAGCAACGGCGGTACAGGCCAGCAGCCAGAAACCGTGGCTCTGTGGGGCATCTTCCGGCCGGCACTCTTTTTTACGTATCCCCTCAACGACCATTCTTCCGCCGAGGATCAGCAGTAAACCGAACGCAACCCAGTGGTCCCACGCCATCACGTATTTGCTGGCAGCAAGGCCGATAGCCCAGCCAACCAGCGGCGTCAGGGCTTCGATAACGCCGAAGATCAGACCGGTGCGCAGAGCTTCTTTCAGGCTTGGACGATGCAGGCTGGCACCTTTGCCAATGGCGGCTGCGAAGGCATCCATCGACATGGCAAAAGCCAGAATCAGAGTTGCGTATAGGTTCATTGTATTTATCCCGGTTTGAAGCGTCGGGTGCATTCCAAATCGTTAAAACCCCAGGTTATGTAGGAAAAATAACCACCGGTCCATTTAAGTGAAGTGCATCCTATCACGCTAATCGCCAGAAAAAAAGACAACAAAATCATGTATTTGAGTATAGCATCGGCTATAATTTTTAACGGATGCTATTTTTGCGAGTAAATATTGGCGGGAAACTCTAAAAGAATTACCGTGTTACACAGAGCGTGTGGATATATAACCTCGAAGAGGTTAGGGAAATTTTCAGCACTTTATCGCCTCATTTCCCCAAAAAATTGTCGGCTACCAGACGCGATAAACCTTACCGGTTTCTACGCCATCCACGCTACGGCGATAGGCCAGCGCTACGCGGCTGGCGGAGGCGCTTTCAAAACCGGGGAAGAACGGGCCGTAGCTGTCCAGCGCTTCGGTCAGCACAGTTGGGCTGACGGCATTAATCCGCAGACCCGACAGTTCATTGGCGGCGGCAAACACAAAACCTTCCAGTGCGGTATTTACCGCCGTCGCATTCACACCGGTACGGATCGGCTGCTGCGCCAGGATACCGGTGGTCAGAGTGAACGAGCCGCCCGGATTGACAAACTCTTTGCCGATCAGCACCAGCCGAACCTGACCCATCAGCTTATCCTGCAGGCCGCTGTTGAACTGCTCGCTGGTCATCTCAGACAGCGGACCGAAGTGCACGCCGCCGGTGGCGGAGATCACCGCATCCACGTTACCGGTTTGGGCAAACAGCGCGCGAACGCTCTCTTCACGGGTTAGATCCACCTGATAATCACCCCGGGTTTTCCCCACGCGGATAACCTGGTTATCACGGCTCAGCTCATTAACGATACCCTGGCCGACGGTGCCTGATGCCCCAATCACTAAAATTTTCATCGCATTTCCTCTGTAAATAACGGTTACCCCATCATGAAGCAGTGCCAGCAGTGGATAAACGGACCATACTTTCGAGAACTCCGAACCAAAGGTTTGTAATTATGGATAAATTAAGCAGCATTGAGGCCTTTATCTGCGCAGTGGAATGCGGCAATTTCACCGAAGCCGCACACCGTCTGGATATCAGTGCGGTGATGGTCGGCAAGCACGTGCGTCAGCTGGAAAAGTCGTTGGACAGCCGCCTGCTGCAGCGCAATACCCGGCGGCAGCATCTGACTGAAGCCGGGAAAAGCTACTACCAGCAGTGCAAGGCGGCACTAGCTCAGCTGCGGCTGGCAGAAGATACAGTAGAGAATATGAAGCGTACGCCGTCGGGACTGCTGCGGATCAGCGCGCCGCTCAATCTGGGATCGGCGGCGATCGCCGCACTGGTTGCCCGCTATCAACTCAACTACCCGCAGGTGCGGATCGAGCTGGATCTCAGCGACAGTTTTGTCGATCTCATCGGTCAGGGATTTGATTTTGCTATTCGCATCGGCAGCCTCAATCCGGCCGAGCCACTGGTGGCAAAAAAAATCGGCGATTACCGCATGGTGGTGTGCGCCGCGCCAAAGTATCTGGCGCAGCACGGCACACCGCAGGCCCCGGAGGCACTGTACCTGCATCGCTGCCTGGCCAATATGGCGTGGAATAAGAGCAATGCCTGGCAGCTGGGCGATGTGCTCTGGCCTGCGGACAGCAGTTTTATCTGCAATGACGGTCAGGCGCTGCGTCAGGCTGCGCTGGCCGGAGCCGGGCTGGTGCTACAGCCGGAAATCCTGCTGGCGGAAGACATTGCCGCCAGCAGGCTGGTGCCGGTACTGCAACAATGGCAGCAGGCCAGCCGTCCGATCCATTTGCTGTGGCGCCAGGATCTCAGCCCGTCGGAAAAGCGCAGCAGTTTTATTGCCTGGCTGCACGAGCAGCTGCCGTTAGCGCTGGCGGTTTAAGGATTGAACCTGCGGGAGGGATCGCTGAAAATGGTGCAACTGTTTACACGCCGGAATCATGATGAAAAGTCCGTTTGAAACCTTTTTAATGCCACTGAGCACGTTGATGTTCGGTTTTCTTTCCGCGCTGCTGCTACCCGCCCCATGGTTTGGCCTGGCGCTAACCCGCAGGCTGGTGGAGATGTTCCATCTGGAAGATATTGGTCAGCTTTATACGCTGGTGTTTTGTTTATGGTTTTTGCTGCTGGGTGCGGTGGAGTTTTATATCGTGCGGTTTATTTATGTGCGGTTTATTCGGCCGTAGCCTGGCGGAAGCCGATGATGATCGTTACGGGGCTGGTCGCGATGGGGTCCGTGAACGGGGCTACCGTTACGGGCAGATCGCCGGGGCGCCGTGAACCCAGTCCCTGGGGGCCTGGCTGCCGCATCCTTGCGGCAGACACCCGGCTAACCTGTCCCGTAACGGTTCCCCTTCGAATAATTGGGTTGCTGCCAGAGGAAAGTGGCTTTCAGGCAGCTACTCAGGAATATGCAGGCAATCGGGGATATCCGGATAAGCGGACCGTCCGAGCACATGGATGTGCGAGGCCGAGCGGACATGGACGTGACAGCGGGTCCGCGTTCCGGATAACCCCGATAAGCCCGGCGCAGAACCTGCCGCAACCTGAATCCACAAGCAACACCAAAATCTTCAGGCAATCGGGGATATCCGGATAAGCGGACCGTCCGAGCACAGGGAAGTGCGAGGCCGAGCGGACATGGACGTGACAGCGGGTCCGCGTTCCGGATAACCCCGATACGCCCGGCGCAGAACCTGCCGCAACCTGTACTCACCAGCGGCACAGCAGCCAAACGTGCAGCAACGAGAATCAGCCTTTGTTCAATACCTGCGGATTCACGCAGTTCTTCTCTACCTTCCCGGTCAGCGCCGCAATCAAGTTATCCACCGCATCGCGCGCCATCCCGTAACGCGTCTCGTGCGTCGCGGAACCAATATGCGGCAGCGGCACTACATTGCGCAGCTTCAGCAGCTCGGAATTCACCGGCAGCGGCTCCTGCTCAAACACATCCAGACCGGCAGCAAAAATAGTACCGTCCTTCAGCGCGTCAATCAGCGCCTGCTCATCCACCACCGGCCCGCGACCCGCGTTAATCAGGATCGCGCCCGGCTTCATTTTCGCCAGCTGCTCACGGCCAATCAGATGGTGAGTTTCGGCGGTCAGCGGCAGGCTGATGCAGAGGAAATCTGACTCCGCCAGCAGCGTATCAAGATCGCAGTACTGCGCATCAAAACGATCTTCCGCTTCCTGATGATGCTTACGCGCGTTATAGAGGATCGGCATGCTGAAGCCGAGGTGGGCACGCTGCGCCAGCGCCAGGCCAATACGCCCCATACCCAGAATACCCAGCTTTTTATGGTGCACGTCAATGCCGAACCAGTCAGGGCCAATGTTTTTCTGCCATTCTCCGGCCTTCACCCGCTCGGCCAGTTCCACCACCCGACGGGCGCTGCTCAGCACCAGCGCCATCATGGTGTCCGCGACGGTTTCAGTCAGCACGGTCGGGGTGTGCATCAATACCACACCCTTATCATTTAACGCCGCCACATCGAAGTTGTCATAACCTACGGATACGGTGGAGGCCGCACGCAGCTTA
Source organism: Erwinia sp. GW821-FHT03D09 (assembly GCF_059420805.1). Lineage (NCBI taxonomy): Bacteria > Pseudomonadati > Pseudomonadota > Gammaproteobacteria > Enterobacterales > Erwiniaceae > Erwinia > Erwinia sp. GW821-FHT03D09. Next base: position 61,929 of record NZ_JBWKUK010000002.1, on the reverse strand, counting down.
GGCGCCTGCTGTAGAAACTCAGCATCAACTTTACCGCCGGAGCCGAGGATACCTTCCGCCTGACGGAAAGCTTCGGCGTGGGTGGCGATATTTTCTGGGGTTAAGCCGTTAATTTCGGTCACGTTGAAATGCGCATCCAGCCGTGCACGCAGAGCGTCAGGTAACGACTTATACAACACCACAGACGGTTTCATACGGTTCTCCCTGTTCAGTACAGTGAAACGGGCCAGCATTGACCCGTTTTAATTTAAGCATGTTTTGCATCATGGGGCAGCGGAGTCTGTCGATCCCGCGACGGCTTGACGATGAGCGTCAGCCACACGGCCACCAGTAATGCGCTCCCCATAAAGATATAGGATGCAGATGGACTGCCGGTGGCACCGTTGAGGTATCCCACCACCCAGGAGCCGAGGAAAGAACCCAGCGCTCCCATCGAGTTAATCAGCGCCATCGCGCCCCCGGCAACGTTGCGCGGCAGCATTTCCGGGATGATGGCGAAGAAGGGGCCGTACGGTGCATACATCGACGCACCGGCAATCACCAGCAGGGCATAGGACAGCCAGAAATTGTCGGAACCCACCAAATATGAGCCTAAAAAGGCCAGTGCACCAATCAACAGTAACGGCCAGACAAACAATTTGCGGTTTTGTAACTTATCGGAGGCCCAGGAAACGACGATCATCGCAATGGCCGCTACCAGATACGGCACCGCCGACAGCCATCCGGCTTCAACGATGCCCATCTGCGTGCCGTTACGCAGAATGGACGGCAGCCACAGCACAAAACCGTACACGCCAATACTCCAGGCAAAATACTGCGCGCACAGCAGGATAACGTTACGCGATTTAAAGGCCTCAGAGTAGTTACGCACCGCTTTCAGATTTTCCTGCTCTTTCTGCAGCTGTGCCTGCAAAGCAGCTTTCTCTGCGTCGCTCAGCCACTTCGCCTGCGACGGTTTATCCTGCACCAGGAACCACCAGGCCACGGCCCAGATCACCGCCGGGAAGCCTTCAATAATAAACATTTCGCGCCAGCCGAAGGCGTTGATCAGATAGCCGGAAACCACCGACATCCACAGCACGGTCACCGGATTTCCGAGGATCAGGAAGGTATTGGCACGCGAACGTTCAGATTTGGTAAACCAGTTACTGATATAAATCAGCATTGCCGGCATTACCGCCGCTTCCACCACCCCGAGAGTAAAACGAATCACCGCCAGCATGGGAATATTGCTGACCATCCCGGTTAGCGAGGCGCAGCCGCCCCACAACACCAGGCACCAGAACACCAGTTTTTTTACGCTGCGGCGTTCAGCATAAATCGCGCCGGGGATCTGGAAAAAGAAGTAACCGAGGAAGAACAGCGCACCGATCAGGGAAGAAATGCCCTTGGTGATGCCGAGGTCGTCATTAATCCCTGCTGCGGAGGCGAAACTGAAGTTTGCCCTGTCCAGATACGCCAGGCTGTAGGTGATAAACACGATGGGCATGATGTACCACCAGCGTTTTGGCGCGATTGTCTGCTTAGTCTGCTCGTTCACGGTGTTTCCTCCGTTGAGGGGCCACATTCTGTTCTGTAGGGGAACGATGTGGTGATGTTATGTTTCCGACCGACCGTCAGGGTTAAAAATCGCCCAGTGCCGCCCGGGTTGGCAGTCCTTCGCTGTCACCGATTGCCTGGATCGCCAGAGAACCGATTTTATTGCCGCGGCGGATGGCCGCAGGCAGCGATTTTCCTTCCAGCAGGGCACTGATCGTCCCGACTGCAAAGCCATCTCCGGCACCGACGGTATCTACCACGTTGGTGGTCACGATCGCCGGGACCCGATCTTTCACGCCGTCGGCGGTTTTAAACCACGCGCCTTCACAGCCGGTTTTGATAATCACGGCTTTTACCCCCATAGCCAGATAGAAGTCGGCAATCGCTTCCGGCTGGTCATAGCCGGTGAGGATTTTGCCTTCTTTGATGCCAGGCAGAACCCAGTCAGCATAAGACGCCAGTTCGTTCAGCTGGGTCACCATTTCCCGCTCGCTGGACCACAGAACCGGCCGCAGGTTGGGGTCAAAAGATATGGTTTTGCCCATCGCCCTCATCTCCTGCGCGGCATGTTTTGACAGGGTCAGTGAGCTGTCAGAAAGCGCGGCTGCCACGCCGCTCAGGTGCAGGTGGCGTGCGGCGCCGAAGTAGTCGCGGTTAAAGTCATCGCAGGAGAGATGACTGGCGGCAGAACCTTTACGGAAATATTCCACCAGCGGATCGGAACCATCGTCCACTTTCGACTTCAGCTGAAAACCGGTAGGAAAACGCGCGTCCAGCGTCACCTGCTGGCGATCGACGCCTTCACGAGCCAGCTGCTGACAGGTAAAGCGGCCAAACGAATCATCGCCGACACGGCTAACCCAGCCCACTTTCAGGCCCAGGCGCGCCAGACCGATCGCCACATTCAGTTCGGCACCGGCGATGCGTTTGGTAAATTTCTCAACCGAAGCAAGGTCACCGTTTTCTGCCGCGACAAACATCGCCATGGCTTCACCGATCGTGACAACATCCAGCGTGCCGTTGGTATGGGTCGTCATGATTTATGCCTCGCGCAGCAGGTCAACATAGTGGCGGGTAACCGCCACCAGGTCCGGACCTTCCAGTGGGAATTCAATAGCCCGCGGTACGTCCGTCGGCAGCAGGGCGAGCGTTTCACGCCACAGGTTATCGGCTTCATCAAGGGGAATGGCGCGCCAGCTGTCGCCGTGCGGCACAGCCGCTTTAACGTGGATGTAGCTAACGTAGCGGCTCAGGCTTTCCGCTGCCGGCAGCGGTTTGTCGCCCACCCACAGCCAGTTTCCGGTATCAAAAGTCATGCCGTTGCAGATGCGGCTTTCGCCACAGGCATGGAAAAAGGTATCGATGGCGGCGAAGCGGCCGTATTCGGTCTGGTCATTTTCCACCACCAGGTGCACTTTCTTACCCGCGAGCCGGCTGCGCAGTTCGCTGCTGTCGAAATCGTGACGATAGTGGCCCAGCGAATATTTAATCAGCTGGGCGTTTAGCTGTTCCGCTTCCGCAAAATGCCTGTCCAGATGCGGGTTAAGCGATCCGTCTTCGGTAAACAGCGCCTCTGGTACGGAGTAGAAAGAGATCAGTTTTTTAGCGGCAATGTCCGTGCCCAGCGCGGAAAGCTGCTCCAGTTCCTGCTCATCCAACAGTTCGCGGCGAATTTCCACGCCGTCTGCACCTGCGGCAGCAATAATCGGCAGCAGAGCCTGCTGTCCCCCCAGCTCGCGCACCTGTTGATTGCCGTAGGCCGCGGCGACAACGATGACTTCTCTTTTCATAATTTCTCCGGTTAACTCACCCGATTTGATGGAAAAACGTTAAATGGAACCGGTTCCAAAAAAAAGTACCAAAACGGGATTTTATGACGACGCTCACGGAGTGAACGTTTTTCTGTGTGGAAATTATGAACAGGAGGAGGAGGTCGGAGGCCTTTCAGGGGGACAACCGGCCCCCGGGTGATGAAGAGAACACATGCTTAGCGGACAATCGGCTGCGTTGAGCCCCGCACCACCAGTTCCCCGGAAAATACCTGTTCTTGCAGCGGCTGATCTCCGCCGTCAATGCGGCTGATAACCTGCTCCAGCGCGGCATACCCAATCTGCCAGGTTGGCTGCTTCAGGGTGGTGATGCCAACGCCCGCCAGCTCCGCCCACTCCAGCTCGTCAAAACCCAGCAGGCCCAGTTGCTCGCCCCAGTTCAGATTCAGCCGACGCAGGGCGCGTGCAACCTGTAGCGTCAGCGCGCCGTTTACCGCCATCACCGCGCAGGGCGTTCCCTGGTGACGCTGATAGAACTCGCTCAGTACGTCACTTATGCGCGTTTCATCGTCCAGCTTCACTTCAGCGTGCTCGGCGGTGAGATCGGGCTGCTGCGCCATACGCTCATGGAACGCGTGGAGACGCTCCAGCCGGGTATTCACCAGGCCGAGCGGCTCGCTGATAAACAGCAGTGCGCGATAGCCCTGCGCCAGCAGATGTTCAGTGGCCTGCAGCGCCGCCGCACGGTTATCCAGCCCGACCACATCACAGGCGAAATCCGGTATTTTTCGGTCGATCAGCACCATCGGCAGCAGCGATTTTTGCAGCTGACTCAGCGCCTCTTCACGCATGCCTACCGCGTTGACCACAATGCCTTCCACCTGGTAGCTGTTTAGCAGGTTCAGGTAGTACTGCTCGAGATCGACTTCGTTATTGGTGTTACACATCAGCAGCGTGAAGCCGTGGCTGCGGCAGGCGGACTCAATGCCGCTCAGCACATCCACGGAATAGGGATTGGTGATATCCGCGATAATCAGTCCGATTAACCGGGTCCGCCCACGCTTCAGCCCGCGCGCCATCTGGCTGGGGCGGTAGTTTAGCGTGCTGATAGCGGCTTCAATGCGCTGCTTCAGATCGTCTGAAAGCGCGCTGAATTCACCGTTCAGGTAGCGCGAAACGCTGGTTTTTCCGGTACGCGCCTCTTTGGCGACGTCGCTAATGGTAGCTTTGGCGGCCTTGTTATTCATGGCTATCCCTGATGATGTGAATAGCGTGAGACTACCATAACTGCCCGCCGGCGGCAGCATCAGGGTATTTTCAGCTCCGGCTGCCACAGCACCTGCAGGGAGGAAACGGGCTCCCCTGCCATCAGCCGCAGCGCCATCTCTGCCACCTGCTGCCCGATAGCAGGCCAGGTGGCCTGAGCAATGCTGGCAACGGGCACATCGATCACCGAATCTGCGGGCAAACCGTTGTAGATCATCAACTCGATACGTTCAGGCCCGCTCAGGCGGCCCATCTCGCGTAGGGCAATTGCCGCGCCTTCACCCAGCGAGCTGGAATCGGCGATCAGCGCATGCGGTGGCTGCGGCAGAGCAAGCAGCTGCCGGGTTGCGCGGTAGCCCTCAAGGCGACTGGGTTCTGTCTGCCAGCAGAGGTCGCTGTCGAAGCCGTGCCGCTGCATCGCACTCAGATAGCCTTCGCGCCGCTGACTGACAAAGGCCTGATCGAGATGACTGCCAAGCCAGGCGATACGACGAAGCCCCTGTGCAACATAGTGATCCACTGCCATCCGCGGCCCGGTGTAATGATCGAAGTCGAACCAGGCGTAGGGAGCGGTCAGTTCGCTGCGCCCCAGCGCCAGAAACGGAAAATTCAGCTGTTGAAGTTTCGCCAGTCGGCTGTCCTGGCGAGTGGTATGCGCCACAATCAGTCCGCTGACATAGCGCGAACGCAGCATCCTTTGCAGGGAACGATAGTCGTTTTCAGGCGTGTCGGCGACGATCAGCAGATCCACTTCGCGTTCGGCCAGCGCCTGGGCGATAGCGCCGATCACATCGACAAAGCTGGTACCGTTGAAAGGAAGAGGTGAGGAGGGAAATAGCAGACCGAGAACGTTGGTTTTTCCGGTTTTCAGGCTGCGCGCGACCGGATTAGGGCGATATCCTCGCCGTCGGGCTTCCTGTTGAATACGCAGGCGCGTTTCCTCAGCCACATCGTCGTAGCCGTTAAGCGCGCGGCTGATGGTAGTGACGGAAAGCCCCAGCGCGGAGGCAATATCTTTAAGTGACATGTGTGTGCGTACTGAGCAGTTTTTGTGCAGGGTAGCACAAACGACTAATGGTCACTATGGTCCTGCATGATTATTCCCAAAAAAGAGAATAACGGCCCCGGCACGCTGTATGCCGGGGCTGAGGGAATTACTGCAGCGGGCTGAGGGTGATTTCTACACGGCGGTTCTGAGCTTTCCCTTCGGCTGTGGTGTTAGAAGCCACCGGATTATCCGGGCCCATTCCGCTGGTGCGCACGCGGCCTGCTTCAACGCCCTGAGTAATCAGCGAGCTGCCGACGCTGTCCGCACGCTGCTGCGACAGCGACATATTCAGCTGGCGGCTGCCGGTGCTGTCGGTGTAACCGATAATGTTCACGGCGGTTTTCGGGTACTCTTTTAGTACCATTGCCACGCCGGTCAGTGTGTTGGCTCCGGCAGGTTTCAGCGTGCTGCTGTTGCTGTCAAAGGTGACGTTGCTCGGCATATTCAGCACGATATTGTCGCCGTTGCGGGTCACGCTGACTCCGGTGCCTTTCATTTTGTCGCGCAGCTTCGCTTCCTGCACGTCCATGTAATAACCCGCGCCCCCGCCGAGAGCAGCACCGGCGGCTGCACCAATCAGAGCACCCTTACCGCGATCTTTCTTCGAAGAAGAGAGCATACCCACCCCTGCGCCTACCGCGGCACCGATACCCGCACCAATACCGGACTTCCCTGCTTCGCGTTCACCGGTGTAAGGGTTAGTGGTACAACCGGCCAGCGCAAGCGTGCCGCTCAATATCAGGGAAAGAGTAATAGCGCTTTTTTTCATGAATATTCCTTTCATTCGTTCACCGCAGGCAACGTCGCCTGCAAGCGCTAATTATGGCGCTCAATTGTGAGGAAAATACTCAGGCAAATTCTCAAAGTGTAAGCGAAAGTTATTTAATGTTATCCGGGTGACAAAAACAGTCAGTCGTGTGCTCGCTGATTAATCCGCAGGCCTGCATAAACGAGTAGCAGGTCGTGGACCCGACAAACTTAAAACCGCGTTTTTTTAATGCTTTAGAAAGAGCGTCGGAAGCGGCATTAGTGGTCGGAGCCTCTCGGTAGTGGCCGAAGCGGGTAATTTGCGGTTCGTTATCAACGAAACCCCAGACGAAGTCGCGGAACGATTCACCGGCGGCTTCCATCGTCAGCAGGGCGCGGGCGTTGGCGATAATTGCGTTAATCTTTCCCCGGTGGCGGATAATGCCGCTCTCCTGCATCAGCCGTTCAATATCGTCTTCATCCATCCGGGCGACGGCCTTAACGTCAAAGTGATGAAAATGCTGGCGATAGTTTTCCCTTTTCTTCAGCACGGTCAGCCAGGACAGCCCGGCAACCTGGCCTTCCAGACAAATCATTTCAAACAGCGAACGGGCGTCATGATGGGGAACGCCCCACTCGCGGTCGTGATAGGCAATATATAGCGGATCTTCAGATACCCAGCCACAGCGTTGCATAAATAACATTCCTTATTAACGGGTTGAGTACTGAATTTAACCGTTTAAGCGCCAAAAGGCACCGAATGAGCGGTGTTTTTCTGCTCCTCGCCGCAATATTTTTCCACCTCCAGCTGGGCCATATGGCCGCAGTTAGCCTGCGCTAACCGAGAGGAGCCAATATCAAAGGTCAGGCAGTTAACGCTGCCGTTTTTACACAGGGTTTTAGGCTCTGACAAATCTGCCGGGTCGTACCAGGCCCCTTCACACACCCGAACTACGCCGGGGCGGATATCATCACTCACCTGCGCTCCCACCAGGATCTGCCCACGATCGTTATACGCCCGCACCAGATCTCCCGACTGGATTTGCCGGGCCGCAGCATCCTGGGTATTGATCAGAATCGCCTCCCGGTTGCTGACTGCGTATTTGTCTCTCAGGGGTGTATTATCCAGCTGCGAATGCAGGCGGTGCGACGGGTGTGAGGTATTCAACGACAGCGGATAGCGCTGCGCGACCGCGCTTCCGCGCCACTCGTGCGGTGGGAACCAGCCCGGCAGCCCCGGGCAGTCGTCGTAATCCATTTTTGCCACGCTGCGGGAGAAAATTTCGATACGTCCGCTCGGTGTACCCAGCGGGTTGAGCAAAGGATCGGTGCGGAAATCGGCAAAGCGTACCCAGTTTTTATTCTCTTCCGGGACAGGGAAGCGGATGTAATTGTTCGACTGCCAGAATTGATCGAACGGCGGCAGCGGCACGCCCGCATTGCGGGCCTGGGTCTTCATATTGTCATACATCGATTTCAGCCACAGCATCTCATCGCGCCCTTCGGTAAAGGCCTGTTCAACGCCAAGCCGCGCGGCTATATCGCGGAAAATATCGAAGTCGTTACGCGACTCATGCTGCGGCGGCACGCACTGGTGCATCGGGAAAACATAGCGCTGGGAGTAGTCGCCGCCCATATCCATATCGTTGCGCTCATAGCTGGTGGTGCACGGCAGGACGATATCGGCGAATTTTGCCGTGGACGTCCACCAGGGCTCATGCACGACGATGGTTTCAGGATGCTGCATGGCCTGCCGCAGATTATTGGTATCCTGCTGGTGTACCAGCGGGTTACCGCCGGCGATGTAAACCATTTTAACGTCGGGATAGGTGACCTGGCGGCCGTTGTAATCAATGGTTTTTCCCGGATTGGCCAGGCAGTCTGCCATTCTGGCCACCGGAACCGGAACAGGTGAGTTTTGTGGCGCTTCTCCGGCGCTGATGCCGGACAGGATACCGCCTTTCGCCGACGGGCTGCCGCCGGAAGAGTAGTGGTAGCTAAAGCCAAAACCGCCGCCCGGCAGGCCAATCTGGCCGAGCATGGCAGCAACGGTGACCAGCAACCAGTGCGGCTGTTCACCGTGATGCTGCCGCTGGATGCCCCAGCCCGCCATAATCATCGTGCGCTTCTTCGCCATATCGCGCGCCAGCTGGCGCAGCGTTTCCGCCTCGACGCCGCAAATCGTGCTGGCCCATTCCGCCGTTTTAGCCACGCCGTCGTGCTCGCCAAGCAGGCTTTCGCGGAACCGGGCAAAGCCGGTGGTATAGCGCTGCAGGAAGGCTTCATCATGCAGTTTTTCACTCAGCAGAGTATGCGCAATACCCAGCAGCATCGCCGCATCGGTATAGGCGTGGGGCGCAATCCACTCCGCGTTCAGCTGTTTTGAACCGGGGTTATTGATCGGGTCAACGGTGATAATCCGCGTGCCTTTTTTCGCCAGTGCGGCAAAGCCTTCCAGCCCGACGTGATCCGGCACGTTCCAGCTGTTTTTCAGCGTGGTATAGGGGTTACATCCCCACAGCACCACCAGCTCGCTGTTATCAATGACGTTGGGCCAGGTCGTTTGCTGGTCGTATACCTCGGTCGAGCCGACAACGTGGGACATAATCACCTGCGCAGCACCGGTAGAGTAGTCGCCGCTGTAGCTCAGAAAACCGCCGCTCAGATTCATCAGCCGGTGCAGAAGCGCGCGGCAGTTATGCAGCATGCCGGTACTTTTCCAGCCGCAGGACCCGGCATAAATCGAGGAAGGGCCGTAGGCCGACTGCAATCGGCGGATTTCATCGCTGACCAGTTGGATCGCTTTTTCCCAGCTGACCTTCACCCACTCATCGCGCCCGCGCAGATCGTTGCGGCTGCCGGGACCGTTTTCCAGCCAGCTTTTACGTACGACCGGCGAGGTAATACGATTGGCGGCGTGCACCTGCCACGGCGCCATCTCAATCAGTTCATTGGGCGCCGGATCGTCCTGAACCGGCTGCACGCCCACCATTTTTCCCTGCTCAACAGTGGCTTCAAAGGCCCCCCAGTGGGCGGAGGTCAGAATGCCCTTTTTCGCCGGGCGCAGCGCGGCAAACAGCGGCATCGCCTGGCTTACCGCACGGGCTACCGCGGAAGGAGAGAACAGCAGATCTAATGAGCTGGCGGCCAGCAGCGTGCTGCCCATTTGCAAAAAACGACGGCGCGACAGGCCGGTGAGGACATTATTTTTCACGAGAGCTTCCTTGTTCAGAGGGCTGTCCGGCAGGTGGCATATCGCTGGCGTGGTTTTGCGCGTACAGCGTCAAAATGCGCAGCTGCTCCTCGTTCAGCGCGGTACGCGGGGCCATACCTTTCATGACGCCAATCCACTGATTTGCGGTGAAGTGGTCCAGTGCGGTCAGGCCGTGGCAGCCGGTACAGTTAGCGGACATCAAGTCGCTGGCGTACTGCCAGATTTTTTGCTGGTTGGCGATCAGCGCCTCGGAGGGGAACCAGGCGGTCAGAGCAACATGATGCCACTGCGTATCGGTCTGGCTGTCGGTTTGCGAACCCAGCATTTTCAACTGCTGCTGGCTGTTGTTATCCAGCACCGCACGAATAATTCGCCGGCCGGGTGCACCATAGATCACCCCGGTGACGCCATCCTGCTGCCAGCCTTCCAGACGCGCTTCTGTGAGCGAACCTTCACGGCGCAGCGGGATCAGTGGTGCAGACGGGAACAGCGTACCGGCAGAGTTGGTGATGCCAGGCTCCAGTACAAAAGACTGCGTTTTAATGCTGTAAAGCGGACTGTCCGCCGGTTTGACTTCGGTCGTCAGGGCCGCAAGCTGGCTGGCACCGGCCGCGTTACTTGAGGTCATGTCCGGCAGGATATGTGCCACGCCACGATGGCAGTCAATGCAGGTTTGATTCTCTTTCATCGCAACCGGGTGTGCCTTACGGGCTTCAGGCCGCTGAGCAAGAATATCCATCGCTTCAAAGCTATGACAGCTGCGGCAGGTGGCTGAGTCGTTGGCCTTCATGGTCTTCCATACCGATTCCGCCATCGCCAGTTTATGGGCGTTGTACTTCTCTTCGGTATCTATCTTGCCAGTAATTTCGCCGTAAACATCCTTAACTGCGGCAATCTTCGTCAGCATATAGGAGACAGGAGCCGTAGGAACATGGCAGTCGGCACACTCGGCGCGGATACCGGCGTGGTTTTCGAAATGAACGCTGCCCTGATACTCAGCCAGCGGTCTTTCCATGCTGTGGCAGGAAACACAAAAAGCCGTGTTGCTGGTTTTATGCATCACGGTAACACCACCGGCGACCAGCAGCAGGCCGATGACCAGACCCAGCAGCATCAGCAACAGCGCGCGCCAGCCGCACAGCCACTTCAGCCTCCCCTCTTTCCTGAAATAATTCATAACTTCCCCTGTTGATACTGCCTGGCTCTGTACAGAGCACTGAAAAGTAAGCGTACTTACTTTTATCCCACAATCTACGAATGGTTTTTTTGTGGTCAATCAACTCAGGGGGACGTTACGACAGCTGCATAAAAAATCGGTAAAGTACGATTTACAGAAATATTCCGCCGTCGCGCAGCAGATGTTCATTGCCTTTACGGCGGGTAAAACCACTGCGGTCGAAAAATTCCAGAATCTGTATCGCCAGCTTGCGGCCTACGCCGAGACGATCGCGAAAATCTGCGGCGCTGCTGCCCAGTCCCTCAGCATCACGCTGGCGAATAATATCGGCAAAACGGGTTATCTGGCTGTGGCTGTAGTAACGATCCTTCACTACGGCGACGATCAGCCCGCTTTGTGCCGCTTTACGCAGCACCTGCCGCATCAAATCCTCCGGGCAGTTCAGCGCCAGAGCCAGGTCCCGCACCCAGCGGGCGTTATCGGCAAACAGTGGTTCAGCTCGCTGCCAGAGCGCGGCTTCCTGCGGCTCGAAGCGAATAGCAAAATCGGGTAAATGCAGCCAGCCCCGGCTGTTAACCAGCCTGCCGCTGCCGATCAGTCCATCAATCAAACTGCCTGCCAGCGCAGAAGGCTGGTCGGGCAGCGCCATGCGCCGCAGACGATCGCGCCCCAGGCCTGGACGATCGCTATTGCTGCGGTGATATTGCGCCATCTCGTCCAGCAGCCGCTGCTGCCAGCCCTGAATCGTCTGCGGCAAAATCATATGTCCGGCAATAATCTCCGGGTGCAGGCGGTAGTCCAGATTAACCAACGCATCTTCATGCAGCTGACGCGCCCAGCCCAGTTCCGACAGCGGCCGCGGACGCTGCTGCAAATACAGATCGATAATCTCAGCATCATCCTCTGCCTGTTCCAGCTGGCGCAGCCACGCGATAAATTCGGGCTGGCGCTTTCCGCGTTTCGGCGAGGCCAGCAGCAGCACCCGTGCCGCTGCCAGCGTTTGCTTCGCGCCGATATCGCGCAGGATCATGCGGTCGTTATCGGCCAGCCACAGCGGCGCATCGAGCAGTATTTCGGCCAGATTACCCTCCAGCAGCGACAGCCGCCCGGTGATATGGCGGGCACCGTGATGAAGATGCAGCGGCTGGCCCTGCCGCAGCGGCTGGTGCTGTTCAAGTGCAACAATAATCCGCTGGCAGGGGGTTTCCGGCAGTGCAGACAGCAACCAGTCGCCGCGCGTAATCGCTGATTTTTCCACGCTGCCGGCAATATTCAGCGCCACCCGCTGCCCGCCGTGCGCCGTCTGGCTCAGCTGATTCTGCACGTGCAAACCGCGAACGCGGACTACCTGATTCACGCCGCTCAGCCACAGCGTATCGCCCACGCCGATCTCGCCAGACAGCGCGGTGCCGGTCACCACCAGCCCGGCCCCTTTGACGTTAAACACCCGATCGATAGCGAGGCGAAACGGCCCCTCGCGACGGGACTTCCCGGCCGGTAGCCGGCGCAGATGGTCCGCCAGTGCCGCTATCCCTGCACCGTTCAGAGTGCTGGTAGGAAACTGATCAACCTGCTGCCAGCCCATCTGCTGAGTGATAGCAGCGGTCTGCTGCGCCACATCAGCCAGACGCTCGGGTTCCACGCTGTCGCTTTTGGTGATGGCCACGGTCAGCGCGGGCCGACCGCTTAGCTGAAGGATCGCCAGATGTTCACGCGTTTGCGGCATCACACCATCATCGGCGGCAACCACCAGCAGAGCATGATCGATGCCGCCAATGCCACTGAGCATATTGCTGAGAAATTTTTCGTGGCCGGGAACGTCAATAAATCCGACGATCGCGCCATCCGGCTGCGGCCAGTAGACGTAGCCGAGGTCAATGGTCATGCCGCGCAATTTTTCTTCCGGCAGCCTGTCGCCATTCACACCGGTCAGTGCCTGTAGCAGCGAGGTTTTACCGTGGTCAACGTGACCGGCGGTGGCGATAATCATGCACTTATCATCCTGATAAACAGTTCTTCGTCTTCCAGCGTGCGCAGATCGAGCCACAGAGAGCCGTCGTGAATGCGCCCAATCACTGGCACATCGCCCTCACGCAGTTTGCTGGCGAGCGCCATCAGAGTGCTGCCGCTGCCGTCGCGAGGGGCCAGAGTAAGCGCCGTGCCCGGCAGGCGCTCAATCGGTAGTGAGCCGCTGCCGATCTGCGAAGAACAGGGTACCAGCGCCACGGAGAACTGTTGCCCGCAGGCGGCTTCCACAGCGGGCAGCAGCCGCAGTCCCTGGGCATGAATATCCTGCCGGGTGCGGGTCAGGAATCGGAGCGTAGGCAGCTGCTCCACCAGCTTATCCGGCTGGCGGTAAAGCTGGAGCGTGGCTTCCAGCGCCGCAAGCGTGATTTTATCCACCCGCAGCGCACGCTTCAGCGGATGCTGCTGCAGGCGTTCGATAAGTGCTTTTTTGCCGATGATAATCCCGGCCTGCGGCCCGCCCAGCAGTTTATCGCCGGAAAAGCTGACCAGGCTGACACCCGCCGCGATCAGCCGCTGCGGCATCGGTTCTTCGGGTAAGCCATACTGGCTGAGATCGATCAGCGAACCGCTGCCCAAATCAACCACCACCGGCAGGTCAGATTCCTCCCCGAGCGCGATCAATTCCGCTTCGCTGACGGCTTTGGTAAAGCCCTGAATCTGATAATTGCTGGTGTGTACCTTCATCAGCAGCGCGGTGTCCTCCTCAATCGCCTGGCGGTAATCTTTCAGATGGGTGCGGTTGGTGGTGCCCACTTCGCGCAAAGTACAGCCCGCCTGAGTCATTACATCCGGGATGCGGAAAGCGCCGCCGATTTCCACCAGCTCACCGCGTGAGACGATCACCTGTTTACCCGGTGCCAGCGCGGCCAGCATCAGCAGCACCGCCGCTGCATTGTTGTTGACGATGCAGGCGTCCTCCGCCCCGGTCAGCTGGCATAGCAAGTCGGCCAGCGCCCGGTCACGGTGGCCGCGCCCCGCATCATCCAGCGAATATTCGAGGGTCACGGGGGATCGCATCGCCTGAGCTGCCGCGGCAACGGCGGTTTCGGCCAGCTGCGCGCGGCCAAGATTGGTGTGCAAAACCGTACCGCTGAGGTTGAGCACCGGGCGCAGTCCGCTGCGTCCCTGCCGCTGAAGCTGAGCGCTGGCATAACTCGCCCAGTCCTGGCTCCAGGCAGGGAGCTGCTGATGCTGCCGGATATGTTCACGCGCGCTTTGCTGCATCTCACGCAGGATGGCAACCAGCCTGACATGGCCCCATTCACCGGAAAGCACCTGCATCGCGGGCTGGCGCAGCAGGCTGTCAATGGAAGGCAGCTGATGAAACAGGTTACTCACGGTCAATCGTCACCCTACGCAGACGAAACGGAAAAACATTACCGGTCGGCTTCATGGCTTATTCTCCGGGAAACAGGAACGGATTCAGGCTGCTGCGGGCAAAGCCCTCCTGCTCCATCCGCGCGTCAAGGATCAGCGAAGCGAGATCGTCGGCAACCGGTTCAACGGCCGGATCTTTTTCCTGGTAAAGCATTTTCAGGTAGGTCCCGCAGTCGCCGCAGCTTTCGGTTTTAATCGCGGCGGTTTCGCTATCCAGCGACCAGTAGTGCAGATCTCGCGTTTGCTCGCAGTTGCTGCACTTCGCCCGCACCACGTGCCATTCGCTTTCGCACAGGTTGCAATGAAGGTAGCGCAAGCCGTCTTTGTGGCTGCCCATATGGATTACGCTGGCAACCGGCACGCTGGCACACACCGGGCAAAACTGGCGCTGTTCGCCCGATTCAGCTCTGGCTTTACCGGGGATCAACGCCGCCATCTGCGCCCAGTAGATCGACAGCGCCGCCCAGATAAACGGCGCTTTATCACTGCTCACCTGGGCGAAATCGTGGGCCAGCAGCGCCCCGGCCATTTGCTCCAGCTCGCTGGCGGAGGCTTTTTCCAGATTTTCCAGTACCGACAATGCAGGCCCGCTCATCTCCGGCTTCAGTTCGGCGATCAGCGAATGCAGCATCTGCTGCCAGTGGGCATCGCGCGGCAGCGTGGCGATGTCCAGCGGTGGTTTGCCGAGGCGGGCACTCTCTTCCAGCCGCGCCTGCAAATCCAGCCGCAGCGGATGATCGTAGAGGACGATTTCCTGCGCGGTGGCGATAACCGCCGCAAAGCGCAGATAGTCGCCCAGTGGATTCTTCTCCGCCAGCTGCCGCAGACGGGCAGCCCGGCGGCTGTACAGGTGTTTCAGCTGAGGGAAAAGTAACGGCGGGATGCCCTCCGCCGCGTTGCTTTTTTCCTTCTCCAGCCGGTCCTGCGGAATAATTCTAATCGTCATCAGGGACCTTTTTCGTGTTGTCGCGGTGGGTTTTGCTGCTCGCGTAGTGATCGATACCAGCGCGGATGATGCCGTTTAGCCCAGCTTACGCTAACCCAGCCTTCGACCATGGCGGTTATCGTCCCTTTCACCCACAGTGCCGCATAAACGTGCACCATAATCACCACAATCAGCACAACGGCTGAGACAGAATGCACCACCAGCGCCAGCCGAATCAGCGGGATGCTGAAGTAGCCGGCGAACCAGGGACGCCAGATCGCCACGCCGCTTAACAGCAGCAGCACTAAACTGAGGATCGCTGCCCAGAATACGCACTTCTGACCAAAATTATAGCGCCCGGTATCTCCCACCTCTTTGTTTTGCGCAATTTTATGGATGTTTTTCGCCCACAGGATGTCGTTTCGCTCCAGCAAATTGTGCCGCCAGTAGCGGAAAAACATCAGCAGAAAAGCCGCAAACATCACTACACCGATAAAGGGATGCAGGATACGCGCCAGCTGCGGCGTGCCCATGATCTGCATCAACCAGTTAAACGACGGGAAGAAGAATCCCAGGCCGCTCACCGCGGCCAGGATAAAGCAGATGGCCACCAGCCAGTGATTAATACGCTCCGGGGCGCTGTAACGCTGAATTCGCTGCGGCTTTTTCATGGCTGTTCCTCATCATCATCGTCTTCTTCAACACGGTTAGGTCCGATACCGACATAGTGGAATACCGAAGCGGCAAAGGTGGCGGCAAAACCAATCGCCGCCAGCGGTTTCCAGACGCCTTTCCAGAAGGTGATCGCCGGGCTAATCGCCGGGTTCTGTGGCAAACCGTGATAAAGCTGCGGCCTGTCGGCGTGATGCAGCACGTACATCACGTGCGTACCGCCCACACCTTCGGGGTCGTACAGTCCGGCGTGCTGATAGCCGCGCCCCTGCAGCTCACCCACACGTTCGGCCGCCAGCGTTTTCATATCCTCTTTGCTGCCGAAGTGGATCGCGCCGGTTGGGCAGGTTTTCACGCAGGCGGGCTCCTGCCCGACGTTAACGCGATCAACACAGAGCGTGCATTTGTAGGCACGGTTGTCCTTTGGGTTGATGCGCGGCACGTTAAACGGACAGCCGGCAATGCAGTAGCCGCAGCCAATACACTGCTCCGACTGAAAATCGACGATGCCGTTGGCATACTGAATAATTGCCCCCTCGGACGGGCAGGCCTTCAGACAGCCGGGATCGGCGCAGTGCATGCAGCCGTCCTTACGAATCAGCCATTCCAGCCGGTTATTCTCTTCCACTTCCGAGAAGCGCATCACCGTCCATGACTGCGCGGACAGATCGGCAGGGTTGTCATACACCCCGACGTTGCTGCCCACCTCATCGCGCAGATCGTTCCACTCGGAGCAGGCCACCTGACAGGCTTTGCAGCCGATACAGGTGGTGACGTCGATCAGTTTTGCCACTTCCTGCTGGTGATCCCGCGCACGCGGCGCGGGGGTGAGGTCGTTGGTGGCAGAACGGCGGACAATGTCCTGAGATTGATAAGCCATCGTTTACACCTTCTCCACGTTGACCAGGAACGCCTTAAATTCCGGCGTTTGTGTATTGGCATCGCCGACGAACGGCGTCAGGGTATTCGCCAGGAATCCCTTCTTCGCCACACCGGTAAAGCCCCAGTGCAGCGGGATACCGATGGTATCGACCGTTTTCCCGTCAACTATCAGCGGCCGCAGGCGTTTGGTCACCACAGCCACGGCTTTGATGTAGCCACGGTTAGAGCTGACCTTCACCCAGTCCCCTTTGGCAATGCCCAGCTTCTCCGCCAGCACTTCACCGATTTCGATAAACTGCTCCGGCTGTGCAATAGCGTTGAGCCGCGCATGCTTGGTCCAGTAATGGAAATGCTCGGTGAGGCGGTACGTTGTACCGACATACGGGAACTCCGCCGCTGTGCCCATCGCCTTCAGATCGTCGGCAAAGACGCGTGCCGCCGGGTTAGAAATCACCGAAGGATGCAGCGGGTTAGTGCCGATCGGCGTTTCAAACGGCTCGTAGTGTTCCGGGAACGGCCCCTCGGCCATTTTATCGAGAGCAAACAGACGCCCCAGACCTTCCGCCTGCATGATAAACGGCCCGGCCTCGCTACCCGGCGGAGCGGTACCGTAGTCCGCAACGTCCTGCCCGCTCCATTTCGCGCCGTCCCAGTGCAGCAGCTGGCGTTCAGGGTCCCAGGCTTTCCCCTGTGGGTCGGCGGAGGCGCGGTTATAGAGGATGCGGCGGTTAAGCGGCCACGCCCAGCTCCAGTTCGGCGTATTGCCCAGACCGGACGGATCGCTGTTATCGCGTCGTGCCATCTGATTGCCTTCCGGCGTCCAGCTGCCGGCAAAGATCCAACAGCCGCTGGCCGTCGTACCGTCGGCACGCAGCTGCGCAAAGCTGCTGAGCTGCTGGCCTTTTTTCACCAGCACGGTGCCTTTGTCATCGACCAGATCCGCCAGCGCACGGCCGTTGCTCTCCTGCGCAACTTCTTCTGATGCCGGTGAATCAGGCGTCAGGTAATCCCAGGTCATGTTCATCACCGCCTCCGGCAGTGCGCCGCCTTCGCTGGCGTAGAGCTTGCGCAGACGCGAGTAGATACCGGCCAGGATTTCACCATCGTTGTGCGCTTCACCCGGACCGTCCGCCGCCTTCCAGTGCCACTGCAGCCAGCGCGCCGAGTTGACGATCGAACCGTCTTCTTCTGCAAAGCAGGTTGACGGCAGGCGGAATACTTCCGTCTGAATATCAGCCGGATGCACATCGTTAAACTCGCCGTGGGACTGCCAGAAGGTTGAGGTTTCGGTATTTAGCGGATCGATAACCACCAGGAATTTCAGCTTAGATAGCGACTCGCTGACTTTCTTCTTATGCGGGAAGGAGGCCAGCGGGTTAAAGCCCTGACACAGATAGCCGTTCACTTCACCACGGTGCATCATGTCGAAGTAGCGCAGCACGTCGTAGCCTTTATCCCACTTCGGCAGCCAGTCAAAGCCCCAGTTGTTCTCCGCCTGCGCTTTATCGCCCCACCAGGACTTCATCAGACTGATAAAGAACTTGGGATAGTTGCCCCAATAGTTCACCTGGCCCGGCAGCAGCGCTTTTGGCGTGTTGGCATCCAGATAAGCGGGCAGCGTGGCCTGTTTGTCGGAAGGCAGGTTCATATAGCCGGTCAGGCTCTGCGACAGCAGGCCAAGGTCGGTTAATCCCTGAATATTGGAGTGGCCGCGCAGGGCGTTAATGCCGCCGCCCGCCATACCCATGTTGCCGAGCAGCAGCTGGATCATCGCCATGGTGCGGATGTTCTGCGCACCCACCGAGTGCTGCGTCCAGCCAAGGGCATAGAGGAAGGTCGCGGTGCGGTCGCGGACGCTGGTTTCGGCCAGCATTTCGCAGACTTTCAGGAAATCCGCCTTCGGCGTGCCGCAGATGCGCTCCACGATTTCAGGCGTATAGCGGCTGACGTGCGTTTTTAGCAGATTCCACACGCAGCGGGGGTGCTGTAGCGTAGGATCGCGTAGCGCATAGCCCTGGTCATCCAGCTGATAGTTCCAGCTGCTCTTATCGTAGCTGCGTGTTTCCGGGTCATAGCCGCTGAACAGGCCGTCATCAAAACTGTAGTCTTCCCGCACCAGCAGGCTGGCATTGGTGTAGGACGCGACGTATTCATGCTGGACGGTATCGTGTTCGATCAGGTAACGCAGAACGCCGGACAGGAAGGTAATATCGCTGCCGGAACGGATAGGCGTATAGAAATCAGCGACCGACGCGGTTCGTGTGAAGCGCGGATCGATGACAATAAGTTTGGCGTTGTTATGGATTTTGGCTTCCATCGCCCAGCGGAATCCCACCGGATGCGCTTCAGCGGCGTTGCCACCCATAACAATTATCAGATTCGCATTGCGGATATCGACCCAGTGATTGGTCATCGCACCGCGACCGAACGTAGGAGCAAGACTTGCTACCGTAGGTCCGTGTCAGACGCGCGCCTGGTTATCGACGGCAAGCATGCCGAGCGAACGGGTGATTTTCTGCGTCAGATAGCCGGTTTCATTGCTGGAGGCGGAAGCGCACAGCATGCCGGTACTCAGCCAGCGGTTAACCGTGACGCCATCTTCATTGCGGGCAATAAAGTTGGCATCGCGATCGTCCTTCATCAGGCGGGCAATGCGATCGTAAGCTTCATCCCAGCTGATGCGCTGCCAGCTGTCGGAGCCGGGTGCGCGATATTCGGGATATTTCAGGCGGCTGTCGCTGTGAATGTAATCCAGCAGGCCAGCACCTTTCGGGCAAAGGGCACCGCGGTTGACCGGATGGTCCGCGTCGCCTTCAATGTGAAATATTGACTGTTTGGCGTTTTTTGCCCCATCGCCCATGCTGTAAATCAGCAGGCCACAGCCAACGGAACAGTAGGTGCAGGTGTTGCGGGTTTCACGAGCGCGTAACAGTTTATACTGGCGGCTCTCCGCCAGCGCGGCAGTCGGGACAAATCCCAAAGCGGCAGCCGTGGTGCCTGCCATCCCTCCCGCGCAGATTTTAAAAAAACGTCTTCTGCTGACATTCATCGCATTCTTCCTGTATCGATGTTGCTCAATTATTTTTGCGGCGCTTCCTTCAGAGGTTCACAATTGCCTCAGTTTAAACGCATACGGTCATAATGCTACCACATTAACCGTGTGGTTGTTGGTTAAGGATAAAACAGATTGAGCAAAAAACAGCACAATATCGACAAAAAACCGGCAGAGGTTATCGGCGCCGGTTTAGCTGAGGTGTGGCCGCGAGACAGCCTGCTGCATTCCCGGTCGGACTGGCTGGCGGAAGAGGTTCCGGTCGCGCTGGTGTATAACGGCATCTCTCACGTAGTGATGATGGCCTCGCCGAAAGATCTGGAAGCTTTCGCCATGGGTTTCTCGTTATCAGAAGGGATTATCAGCAGCCCAACAGAGATTTACGGCATCGATATTCAGCCCGCCTGCGAAGGAATTGAGGTACACGTTGAGCTGTCCAGCCGCCGCTTTATGGGGCTGAAAGAGCGCCGCCGGGCGATGGCCGGGCGGACCGGATGCGGCGTCTGCGGCGTGGAGCAGCTGAAAGAGATCGGCAAGCCTATCGATTCCCTGCCGTTCAGTCAGACCTTTGATCTTAGCCATCTCGACACAGCCCTGCACCAGTTGGGTGACTTCCAGCCGGTAGGCCAGCTGACCGGCTGCACCCATGCCGCCGCCTGGATACAGCCTGACGGTAATTTAACCGCCGGTTGTGAAGACGTTGGCCGCCACGTGGCGCTGGATAAACTGCTTGGCCTGCGCAGCCGGAACAACTGGGGAGCAGGGGCGGTACTGGTGTCCAGCCGCGCCAGCTATGAGATGGTGCAGAAGGCCGCGATGTGCGGCGTGGAGATCCTGTTTGCCGTCTCCGCCGCCACCCAACTGGCGGTTGAGGTGGCACAGCGCAGCAACCTGACGCTGGTCGGCTTCAGCAAGCCCGGCCGCGCGATGGTATATACCCATCCACAGCGGCTGATCGGCAGCTGATTTACACCAGTAAAACCCGCGGAAGTTTCTGTTGTAGGGCCGCCAGTGCTGGCAGCGTGGCGGCACCCTGATCGCTGATTAGCGTACCGATCTGCTGGACGCTGGCGTAGTTCATCCGGCTGCTGATGCCAATTTTTGTGTGGTCGGCCAGCAGGATCAGCCCGCCGGACTGTGCGGTCATCGCTCTGGCGATGGCCACCTCGTGTGGGTGGTAGCTGCTGGCCCCTTGCCGGGCTTCCACGCCCACCGGCGACAGCAGCGCCAGATCGGCACGATAGCGGTAAATTTCACTGACCGTCAGCTCGCCGCGCGTTTCCTGTGCCCCCGCCCGCATACAGCCGCCCAGCAGGATCACCTCGTTGTTCAGCGCCTCGTGCTCTTCCGCTGCACTGAGCTTTAGCGCGGCATTCAGGCTGTTGGTGATAATCGTCAGGCCGGACATCGAACGCAGCTCTTCTGCCAGCATGGTAGTGGTGCTGCCCGCATCAATAAACAGGGTCTGTCCGGGCTGTAAAAGCTGCACTGCCGCACGGGCAATCGCGCGTTTCTCTTTTGCCATGGAGGCACTGCGCACAGTTAGCGGCGGTTCCGGCACGGCGTCCAGCGCCACCAGGCCACCGTGTACCCGGCGCGCCATGCCCTGCGCTTCCAGCTCAATAATGTCGCGACGCGCGGTTTCCCGAGAGATCCCCAGCTCTTTGATAATTCGCTCGGTACTCACCTGATTCAACGTGCTGAGCAGCGCGCGGATGCGATGTAAGCGTGTTTCCTGCAGCATAATTCTGATTTCCTGACGATAACTCACTGTCATAGCCTAACTGACAATACGGTACTCTGCATGTGTATTTTATTGTATTTGTGTATTTTGTTGCATTTTCCGAAAAAGTTGCCATGATAATCCCCAGATATCACTGAATGCCTGCCGCCGGGCAAACCTCATTTATGTAACGGGAGCGATCAATGGCTACACGTTCAACCATCATGGATACCAACAGTTTTCGAGCCGAGCACGCTGACGGGCTGGATGCCGACGTGCGTAAACTGACCGATAAGCGCAGCAAAGTGCTGGGTGAATCCTACCGCCTGTTCTACCGCAAGCCGGTACATCTGGTTAAAGGTAAGGGGCAGTATCTGTGGGATGCGGCAGGAAACAAATACCTCGACGTTTATAACAATGTTGCCAGCATTGGCCACTGCCACCCGGCGGTGATTGATGCGGTCTATCAGCAGATGCAGCAGCTGAACACCCACACCCGTTATCTGCATGAATCTATCCTTGATTACTCCGAGCAACTGTTAGCTACGGCACCGTCCGCCATCGACCGCGCCATGTATATGTGCACCGGATCGGAAGCGAACGATTTGGCAATCCGCATTGCGCGTGCGTACAGTGGCGGTACCGGGATTATCGTCAGCCAGGAGGCTTATCATGGCACCAGCGATCTCACTTCCGGTGCCTCTCCCGCGCTGGGTACCGGGCAGCCGCTGGCAGCAACGACCCGGCTGGTGCCACCGCCGGACCATTACCGGGTGAATACACAGGACCTCGGTGCCTGGTTTGCCGGTGAAATTCAAAAGCAGATCGACGATATGGCGGCGCACGGCATCAAGTTTGCCGGCTTCCTTGCCGACTCCATCTTCTCCTCCGACGGCGTGCTGCCTGGTCCAGGAGGCTTCCTCAAACAGGCCGTTGACGTGGTGCATAAGAACGGCGGCATCTTTATTGCCGATGAAGTTCAGCCCGGCTTCGCCCGTACCGGGGATACCTTCTGGGGCTTTGCCCGTCACGACGTGGTACCGGATGTGATCACTACCGGTAAACCGATGGGTAACGGGATTCCAGTTTCCGGCCTGCTGGCGCAAAGCGACGTGCTGGCGGCCTTCAGCGATGATAGTCCTTACTTCAATACCTTTGGCGGTAACCCGGTGGCGATGGCCGCGGCACAGGCAGTACTGAAGGTAATTGAAGAAGAGCAGCTCCAGGAACACAGCCGCGTCGTGGGAGCGAAACTGCTGGCGGAACTGTTAACGCTGAAAGAGAAGTACGAGTGCGTTGGCGACGTTCGCGGTGCCGGACTGTTTATCGGTTTTGAACTGGTAACGGATAAAGCCAGTAAAACCCCGAACAAGCAGCTGGCGCTGGACGTCACCGAGATGCTGCGCGACAACCACGTACTGACCTCGGTAACAGGGCCTTACGGCAACGTGCTGAAGCTGCGCCCGCCGTTGGCATTCCAGGAAAGCGATATCGACTGGCTGGTCGGGGCGCTGGATAAATCCCTCGCGGCACTGGCCCGTTAACCTCCTCGTGGCCGGGGTTTATCCGGCCAACTCCTGCTCCAACTCGAAAATATTCTCTTAGATCATTTCATTGTAACGCGGTGGCTAAATGCTATATCCAGTGCGTTACGCCTGCTGTCTCAGATACCCTTACTGTAATCGGGGCATTGATAACCCTTTTCCCGATCATTTATTTAACTATAATGAGCCGACTGTTTACCCGGTGCCGTACTGGCCCCCCTAAGATTAATGGAGATGATGAACATGAGTTATTCACTACCATCCCTGCCTTACGCATACGATGCGCTGGAACCCCATTTCGACAAGCAGACGATGGAAATCCATCACACCAAACACCACCAGGCCTACGTTAACAACGCTAACGCCGCGCTGGAAGGGACTGAATTCGCCAATCTGCCTGTTGATGAACTGATCGCTAAACTGGACCAGCTGCCAGCGGATAAGAAAGGCCCACTGCGTAACAACGCCGGTGGCCACTCTAACCACAGCTTCTTCTGGAAAGGTCTGAAAACCGGCACCACGCTGGGCGGCGATCTGAAAGCCGCTATCGAAAAAGATTTCGGTAGCGTTGACGCGTTCAAAGCTGAATTCGAAAAAGCAGCAACCACTCGTTTCGGTTCAGGCTGGGCGTGGCTGGTTAAAAAGGGCGACAAGCTGGCGGTCGTTTCAACGGCTAACCAGGACAGCCCGCTGATGGGTGAAGCGATCTCCGGTGCATCCGGTACGCCAATCATCGGTCTGGACGTGTGGGAACACGCTTACTACCTGAAATATCAGAACAAACGCCCTGACTACATCAAAGCCTTCTGGGATGTGGTTAACTGGGATCAGGCTGCTGCCCTGTTCGCTGCTGCGAAGTAATTTGCCGCAGGCGTGATAAAAGCCGGTGACGCGCAGCGTTACCGGCTTTTTTATGCCAATACTGAGCCTGACCGCTGCTTCCTGCTTCCTGCTTCCTGCTTCCTGCTTCCTGCTTCCTGCTTCCTGCTTCCTGCTTCCTGCTTCCTGCTTCCCACACGTATCCTTTCATTCAAACGAATGCAAACATTTATAAATGCTGACTAATTGTATTTATTTGATTTTGCATGCTGATAATCATCTATCGACCAGCGCTTAATTCCGTTATGTATGGACATCTGGATGGCTAATAAGATTTTGTGTTAGCTTATGCTCTTTCGTTTGTTGCCTGCCGTGATAATTCATTAAAAAATGCAGCGCACCCTCATTGATTAACCAGAGAATATACGCCTGTGACCGCGCAAAATCGCCTTGAAATGCGCCATATCTCCATCGCTTTTGGCGGTTTTATGGCTCTCAAATCGGTGGACCTCACCCTCGAGGGACACTCCGTTCACGCACTGACCGGCGCTAACGGGGCCGGTAAATCAACGCTGATGGCCGTTCTCTCAGGTGCATACGATCATTTTACCGGTGAAATTCTACTCGACGGCCAACCGGTAACCATTCGATCCCCGCGTGATGCCAAACAGCTGGGCATTCATCTTGTCCAGCAGGAAGTGGATGTGGCCCTGGTGCCGGGGCTGAGCGTAGCGGAGAACATCATGCTGGACCGGCTGGCCGAAGGTGGCCAGCTCTATCGCTGGGGCGCAATGCGCCGCCAGGCCAGCGCGCTGCTGGAACAGCTGGATGTACATATTGATGTGCGCCGTAGGGTTGAGCACTGCACGCTGGCAGAAAAACAACAGATTTTGCTGGCCCGCGCACTCTCCCATCACTGCCGGTTCCTGATTCTGGATGAGCCAACGGCACCGCTCGACCAGCATGAAAGCGAGCGCCTGTTTACGGTGGTTCGCCGCCTGCAGGACACCGGTATTGGCGTGGTGTTTATCTCGCACCGCATTCACGAACTGAAGGCTATCTGCGATCGCCTGACGGTGCTGCGCGATGGTGAGCTGATTGAAAGCGGACCGATGCAGGATCTGAGCGGTGAGCAGATCGTGGAAAGGATGCTGGGCCACCAGTTAGACGATATTTATCCACCCCGCCGTCCGCCGTTCAGCGAGGAGATCCTGCTGCATATCGACGGCCTGCACGATGAACAGCTGCTGAAAGACATTACGCTGACGCTGCGGAAAGGCGAGATCCTGGGGATTGCCGGGCTGGCGGGCGCTGGGAAAACAGAGCTGTGCAAGGCACTGTTTGGTGCCAGCGCAAGCCGGGTTGCGCGGGGAGAGTTGCACGGCAAACCGTGGAAGCCTTCTTCTCCCCATGCTGCCGTTGAAAATGGCATGGCACTCATCCCCGAAGAGCGGCGCAAAGAGGGTATTTTTATCGATGAATCGGTGGTGATGAATCTTAGCGTCAGCGCCGACAATAGTTTTTCTCGCTGGAGCCTATTTGGCCACCGCCAGGCGTGGCGCTGGGCGGAAGAGGTCATTAGCAAACTGGGGATTCGAACCACCGGTCCACGACAAACGCTGCGCCGCCTGTCCGGCGGGAATCAGCAGAAAGTGGCGATTGGCAAGTGGCTGCGTAACGATGCCGACGTGTTAATTTTGGATGAGCCAACAAAAGGCGTTGATATAAAAGCAAAAACCGATCTGTTTGAACTTATCGACGGACTGGCTCGCCAGGGCAAGGGGGTGATTTATGCCTCCGGCGAATTTGCCGAGCTGGTCGGGCTTTGCGACCGCATCTGCGTGCTGTGGGACGGGCGTATTGTCGCTGAAATGGCCGCCAGCGAGACTGACGAAGAAACACTTTTACTTTATTCGACCGGAGGAACACCTGCGTGAGCAGCAAAGAAATTTCCCTCAAGCCGACAGTCTCTGTCCGGCACCAGCTGTTTGATTTTCTCTATAAGTGGGGAATGTTGCTGACGGTGACGGCGCTGATTATTGGTTTTGGCCTGGCATCAGACAGCTTCCTGGAGCCGAGTAACATCATCAATATTCTGCGCTCAATCGCTATCGTGACGGTGATTGCGATTGGCGTATCCATATCCCTGACTATCGGCGGCTTTGACCTATCTGTCGGATCAACCGCGTCGCTGGCAAACTCGCTGGTGATCTCCTTTTTCGTTTGGTACGGATTCGGCCCCACGGCAGCAATTGCACTGACGCTGCTACTCTGTACGCTGGTTGGCCTGTTTAATGCCTTTATGATCGTCGTACTGAAAATCCCTGACATGCTGGCCACGCTCGCCAGCCTGTTTGTGGTGCAGGGTGTGGCGATGACCTACAGCTTTGGTGGCTCCATTACCGAGAATATGGTGCTGCCGAGCGGAGATATGGCTGAAGGAACCATTCCGGCTGTGTTCTCGCTGCTGGGGCAGGTACCGATTATTGTTATCGTCATGCTGGTGGTGACGGTGTTAGCCCAGTTGCTGCTCTCACTGACCAAGCACGGACGCCGCATGTACGCCATCGGCGGCAATCCGGAGGCAGCGCGCCTGTCCGGTATCCGCACCAATCGTTATCGCGTGGTGGCTTATGTTATCGCCTCACTGCTGGCTGGTTTGGGCGGTATTCTGCTGGCTTCCCGTATCGGTTCGTCGCAGGTTAACGCTGGCGGCGGGTACTTAATGGATGCGGTGGCAGCTGCGTGGATTGGGCTTTCTCTTGCCGGTGCCGGCAAGCCAAACGCACTGGGAACCCTACTTGGCGCGGTGATCCTCGGCGTGCTGCAAAACGGTCTGGTGATGCTTTCCGTTCCCTACTACGCCATGGATATTATTAAAGGCCTGGTGCTGGCGGTAGCGCTGGCGATAACCTACGTTCAGCGTCGGCAGTAGTTGCCGAAAGCCCATCTTAGCTCAGATAAAACGGTTTATGTGCCCTGTGCAATAAGCCGTTTTTTCATTCATCATTGCAAACATACAGCGGAGTCGTCAGCCCTGAAACCATCCATGCATCGTCATTAAATCGCGTCAAATACAGGACGAAGGATTTGCTCTTCATCAGATTACGGTAAAACACCTCATCCGGAGCCGTATCTGTTTGACCGACGTTACTCTGCTCCCAGGTCATTTCAAGTGCGTGGTTTTCAGGATGATAGCGATAATCCATTAACAGCGTTCTGCTCAGTATGAAACGCCCCTCAGGCGCTACCAGACGGCCGGTATAAAGTAATGCCAGACGTTTGCTGCCCAATGTTGCCAGGCTCAGACACCCCTCCATATGTGCCAATGCATCAGGCTGTCTTATCTCAATATCCACCTTTGCACTGCAGGAGAGCACCAGTTTATCCTCAGCAAAGTAGGCATTTTTTTTGCCCTGGATGAGAATGACAACCAGAATAACAAAGCAGAAAAGAAGTATTTTCTTCATGGTTTTTGTATGGTTAGTGAAAGATAGTTCTCACATTTCGATTTATTGTCTCTCTGCTCGGAGAAACATTGCACAAGAAAAGTGGCCTGCTGATTATGTTCGGCGTCGTTTGTAAATTGAGTCGCCTTCAGATAAATGCGACTTTTTTTATTAACACAGTTAATGTTTTTTTCATTAATAATTTTCTTAACGATATTCATTTTATCCTTATCAATAATTCTTCCACCTGATTCTAAATCAAAAACATGGCACAGCCCGACTGAAGAAAATGCGCTTTTATCACTGGATAAAAAACCATCCTGAAATTGAAATTTTATAATAACCAACGAGAACAAAATAACTGCCAGAGTAATGAAATTGATATTAAAAATTTCCCTTCTGATGAAAGTACTTATAAAGCGTTGAAATCTTTTTAAATTACCTTCTCTGGTATCAGGTTGTAATTCGTCAACACTCTCCTCCTCTTCAATTTTTTCGTGTTGTTCATACTGGCTTTCACCGACTATCAGTACCTCAGCATCAAGCCTAAACCCCTCTCTTGGGGAGGTAATAATGATATCCTCTAATCCCAGCTGCGAAAAAATCTTTCTCAGGAAACTGATATGATTACTAAGGTTGTTGCTGGAGGGAGTTAACCCGTGATTCCCCCAAACATTTTGTAGCAATTCATCACGCGTCAACGTTATACCTGAATGAGTAACTAGTTCATTTAAAAGCCTGCAACCAGGTTTTGAAAGCTGTATCGGAATATTTTCACCATCTAGCAGAATCAGTATTCCAACGCAAGCATCAAATTCCACTAAATCATTTATCAAATATTTCATTAGGTATCTTTATGTGAATGTTCATTGATATATGTATAAATATCATTTTATTTAAGATAAAAACGATCTCACCCGACATCTTTAACTCCTTATTTATAATAACCATTCACTTAATCATTAGGATTTTAAGTCATGCCATATCTTAATTTTGCGAGTTAATACTCTTAACAACTAAGCTTTACAACAAAAAAACCGGATATTCTGCTAGCATTATTTATTAAAATGGATTTTTATTATGTAATTTTTAACCAATTAATATTAAGTTTTGATTTCTGACAACAAAAGTTATCATTGTGCCTTGATTATCAGGGGGTTTGTTTTTTATTAATCGGCAGGAGCCGGGTTTACTAAGAAGGAGTTATAAAATGATTGAATCCACCAAGGGTTTTCAAAGAGCAACATCCGTTGAGCGCGTTATCAATGCACTTCATGATTTTTTTAAAGAAAGTGATTCAAATGATGATGCCACGACATATGCCAGTACCAGAGATATCGCCGACAGATCTGAACTCAGCATCTATAATGCACGGCATATTTTAATCAAGCTGGAAAAAGAAGGATTTATTACTTCCGTTAAGCAGCGGAAGGGTCTTTACTGGAATAAAACCGACTCATTCACGGATTAACTAAAAAATAAAATGACGCATTCAGTATCAGTGCTACTGAATGCGTATGTTTATTTTCTCTAACCATCCCGCATCATCATTACTTTTTCTCACGTTCTGGATAAACATCTGAAACGCGCAGATCGTAAACCATAGTCGCATTAGGTGGTACCTTTGGCGGATATCCTTTATCACCATAAGCTAGCGCAGGTGGAACCACTATGGTAATCGATCCATGGTTTTTAAGCTTAGATAACGCCTCACGGAATACCGGCGGGAATGCTGATATCGGCTGAGACAGAACAATGCCTTTAGCATCCATATCCTCAACAACCATACCATTTGCCAGACTCTCTTTGACAACAACGTCAATTGTTGCACCAGCGGGAATAGGCGTATCACCCGTATACCCTATACGATACCAAAAACCAGATTCACTTTTTTTGGCATTTTTCTGTTTAGTAAAATTATCTATGAACTTTTTAGTCGATTTATCTAAATCGCCCATGTATTTCTCACGACCCGATTTCACCCGTTCGCTAATGTTCATTAATGCCTTATGCAACTCAGCCGGAGGAAGTTTTTCCTTACCCTGGAATGAATCGATGATCCCAGCAAGAACGCTCGGCTTGTCGCTATCCGTTGATGCCCAGTTACGGTTTTCGGCCTGGAGCTGAAGAATCTCTGTTCCAAGAGAAACACCTATTGCATATGCTTCACGGGTTGATTTTTTCTTCAGCGTTTCAGTCGTCACCTCCACTAAGCCTTTAGCTTTGGATGAGGCACTTTGCTTTGTCACTTCGGTAAGCTCAGCCTGAGTTGCATCCAGTTTTAACTGTAGCTCTTTAATCTTATTCTCGGCTACCTTGTAATCTGTGGCGTGCATTGAATCATCAGTTTTGGCAACGCCTCCGGTTGAAACGGCTTTTTTCTGCAACATCAACGCAGTATCTAATTGCACCTGAAGTGCTTTTATTTTCAGCTGACTATCAGCCAACTGAGCCGTGCCAGGCACGTTATCAAGCTGATGTTGTAATTTATCTTTCTCTGACTGAACAGCGTTTTGCTGTTCCTGAGCTGAAACCAGTTTGTCCTGCAGCTCTTTTAACTGCATAACGAGGGCAGCATGATTTTCGTCATTATCCTTGAGATCGCTTTGTAGCTTCTGCTGGCTCTGCAACTTCTCTGCCCGAATCGCTGCATACTGTGCCTGAACTGCCGACAGCTCCTTCTGTAAAGATTTGACCTTATCCTCAGCGGCTGCCTTTTCCTTCATTAATGTCGCATTGCTGGCCTGAATCTGCTCACTGGTGATACTGCCTTTTTTCTGTAACAGCATGGCGGTATCAAGCTGCGCCTGTAGAGCTTTTATTTTTTGCTGGCTATCAGCCATCTGGGCTTCAGTTGGCGCTTTCTCCAGCTGGTGTTGTAATTGCTCTTTTTCATCTACTACAGCTTTTCGCTGCTGCTCGGCAGCGGCGAGTTTATCCTGCAACTCTTTCATTTGTGCGGATAAAGCCGAGCTGTGTTGTTCATTACTTTTGAGCTCGCCCTGCAGTTTCTGCTGGAATTCCTGCTTTTCAGCGAGCAGAGCAGTCTGCTGAATCTGTAATGCATTCAGCTTTTCCTGTAGCGCCTTAATTGTATTATCAGCCAATTGTTTCTCTGCCAGTAGAACGACATTGCTCGCTTTCACCTGTTGACTGGCGCCGATTTCCTTTTGCAGCAGTATAGCGTTGGCATCCAACTCACTTTGCAGAGCCTTAACTCTCTGCTGGCTGTCGGCCAACTGCGCAGAAGTGGGTGCATGCTCAAGCTGACGCTGAAGTTTTTCTTTATCTGCCAACAGAGCCGTTTGCTGATGCTG
>NZ_JBWKUK010000002.1:14779-31283 GCF_059420805.1 Erwinia sp. GW821-FHT03D09 | reverse complement strand
GCATTTCGCTGCTTAATTTAGCCTGCTCAGTAGCGCTGCGTTCTTGTTTCTGTAGCAGCTGAGCACTGGCATCCAACTGATTTTTAAGCTTAACAACCTGCTGCTGACTATCGGCAAGTTGAGCGGGCGTCGGAGCTGCCGTCAGCTGTTGCTGCAGCTGTTGCTTTTCATTTTCTAAATCGGTGAGTTGCTGCTGCCGGGTGGCCAGTTCATCCTGCAGTTTATTTTGCTGTTTTTTTACTCGCTCAAGTGTTTCGCTCACGCTACTGTGGCCGGAGATCTGCAACATAAGCTGCTTATTCTCGCTTTCTAACTTGCGCATGGAATTTTCAAGTTGTTGAACCTGCGCTGACGCCTGTGTTGCTTTCTGACGGCTTGTCGCAAGATCTGATTCCAGCCGATCTTTTTGCTTGTTCAGCATTTCCAGTTTTGTACTCAGCGATGTTTCACGTACGTTTTCGCTCTGAGAACGGCTATTCTTTAGAACCACAATTTTGTTCTGTAATTCATCAAGCTGTAATTTCAGCTCTTTTTGCTTTTCTTGCATCGCAGCTTCAGCCAGCCGGGCATTTGCCGCACGCTGATTGGCTTGCTTCAGATTTTCAGCAAGAGTGCCAGGAGCAGGACGTAAAGTGAATGTCCTGTAAAGGCTCTCAATCATATTCTGAACCATCTGCACATCCTGCGGTGAAGCCGCTGGAATAGCAGCCACTGCGGCGGACGCTTTATCAGCTGCCTGCTGTAGTGTAGAAAGTTGCTTTTCAAGTTTTTGAATGGTCTGACTTTGCGCCGCAATCTCCTGCTCTTTTTGCGCAACCTGCCCTTTTATCTGTAACAGCTGACGCCGTTCAGGCTCAGTAATCAGCGGCTGATTGACCACAGGTGCAAGTACAGGTTTTTCAGGTACAGACGAACCTTTACGCTCCGATTGAGGCGCTTTTTTGGAGGGTTTGTACCGCGGAATGTCAGTTTGTTCTTGCTGATACTTACGCGCAAACTGAAGAACCGCCGGTGCTTCATTCGGCTCAGCATAGGCCGGCCGGCCAACAACCGTCAGGCTAAATATGAGCAACGCAATCTGGGAATGAACAAAAGGGAATGCGCCTGGCTTACGATTCATGGACGAGCCTCACCTCGGCGCGTCAGTCCATCCAGTAGTGTTTGAGCGATCTGAGCACAAAGCAGATTAGCGCGATATCGATACAGGGCATCTACCGTGTCCTGCGTATCGGCATTAATTTTTTGGCGGAGGTTAGCGTATTGAGCAGCCCCATTCATCAGATAATCGAAAGAGTTACGCATACGCGTGTACTGCGCAGGGCTCATCACTTTCAGTGCCTCCAACTGAGACTGGCACTGCTGCAGCTTTTCACTTTCCGTCTTATATTTTTCGCTATGTGTCTCTGCATTGATATTCTGTTGGGCAAGCGCGGGCTTTCCACTATCAACATCAGAGGAAGCTGGTGTAGCCCCAGCGGGGGCAGATTGCACTTGCGTGGTATTGGATGATAAACGGACCATCGATTTACCTGAATCTGGTGTGGTCTGACAACCCAATAAAAAAAATGCAAAAAATAATATCGCATTATTTCTTGCATATAAAAATAAATTGGAAGATGTTTTAATCATGAATTTCTCAGTTATTTTTCACGGGCACGCCATGATTCACACCACCCTTCCTGGAGAAGCCAATAGTTCAGTTCGGCAGGACGAATCATGTTTAGCTTAGACATAATATTTCGTTTATGAGCGCTAACGGTTTTTTCACTAATGTGAAGAAAACGAGCTACCGCTCCATTACTAATACCCCGAGCGAGATAACGCAGTATCTCAGTCTCACGCCTGGTAAGATTATTTTTAGATCGTACTGAACACGGCGGTATTAAAATGTTACGTAAATCAGATTGTGGTTCAAGATGCCTACGAATAGCAGTAGCGACATCATCAACGGATTGATCTCTGTATAATGATGTATACTGATTTAACTTGCTGATTTTCAGAGCATTTGCTGTATTATTTGATGCAACATCATGGATGATAAATACGCTCAATGCACGAGAAGCCAGTCTGCGATTCAAATAATGAAGATTTGCAACTGATACCGTATCCGCAGACAAAAATATTAACTTTGCCCGACTGTTAAAAACACAGTCGGTAAATTCCACGTTCAATCCTATTGACGAAGAGTTATCACTGATACAATTCATTAGCCCTTCAGCAAAAAAGCGATTAGGGTCATTGATGACAACTGTTAAATGGTTTCTTTTCATAAATAGGTCCTAATGTTATCCCTAACCCGAGAAGTTGCTTTTTAATCTCAACAACCACCCCTGCTATCTCCTGATGGCAATCGTTGGGATTGTATCCCAGAGAATTTAATAAAAAAAGCAAGCCGTCATTAATACATAAATTGCGATATATTATATCGCAATTTATGTATTAACGGCTTAGATAGTCGCAAGCCATTAATTTTTATTTTGATGGCGATATTTAATTTTTTACTTAATGACATGATTTTAAGCAAGAAATCACCTGCCGACACAGAGTAAAACACACTGTTTTAACTGGAAAAATCAAAATTAAAAAAAGGAAGGGGTGTTGCTGAGCGTCTTTTTAATGTTTTTAAAAATTAATGTCAAGACGCTCAGCCAACACGCAGCTTAGAAAGAGTAACCGGTGCCGGAGAGATTTTATTTCTTTATTACCGTTCGATTACCAAAATCATTGAGTCGTTGATTCACTCATACTCAAGATAGAATGTTGCAACAGCGGTAAACGGCCCTAAGACAATGTTTTTTTTAGTAATAGCCTCCGGTTCTGCCTGAATGTAAGCCTTAAAGAAAATTTCATTGCTCCCTGCTTTCAGTTGATAATCTGAAGTCTTTTTACCGAGCGCAAGAGGTGAACCATCAGCCGTCTCAAGCCCAACCGCGATACCAGATGTTTTCCCCCCCTCCGTTATTGCAAGGAGGTCAGGAAGTGCAAGGCTTCTCTGTCCATCGAAAGATATTCTCACATTCTTGCCTACGCTTAAATCGCACTCAGAAAGCAATAAGCTGAATGGACGAGAATATGATCGCCCATAAATATAAAGTGACTTTTCGATAACAGAATTGAAATTAAGTTCACGCGATACATTACCCTCATCGATAATACAGGGTTGAGCAACTAACTGTCCCGAAAAACGCAGATTATCTGCACCGCTATTATCCTCAGCTACATATGCAGATGAGCCAGCTGCTAAAGTCGTCATCAGCACGCTGGTGTATAAAAATGATCGGCTAAATCTGAGATATTTTTTCATCCAGCCTGCTCCAGTTAGTGGTATTCAGCCTTTAATGTAGCCGTTGCTTCAAAATTACCATCCGTTAATTTTCCGTCGGGCTTATTCACAGGAACGGCCCATATTTGCGGTTGACTGTTATAGTTAATATCAATAGGCTTATTCAGGCTAAATTTAGTTTTCGACCCACCGCTACCATAGTAAATTTGAACCCCGAGATCGCCCAGGTTTGTTTTAATAACACCATCACCATAAGAACCCGTACCAACCAGCGTTAACTGTAGGTCCAGACCCGCTGTTCCGCTCCCGCATTTTAGGTTGTAAGGAACCGGTTGCATAAAATTAACTCCATCGATTTTACTGATCGGCATACGACCAGGAAATGCGACAACGATCTGCGAACCGGTATCATCTACACCAATAGTACATTGCGGTGGAATAACTAACGTCCCGGTAAATTTCAAATTATCTTCAGCATTTACCTGATTATAGAATAAAAGAACCAGTGCGAATACCGTGCCTTTTTTCAATAATTTCATTTTTACTTTCCTTGTTATCTAATTATTGGTATTCCAGCCCAACATTGATCAGTGACCACCAGTTTCCGGCGACTAAGCTTGCACGAGTACGTTCGGGGGCAATGATATAGACTAACTGATTATTCCCTGGTGTTAGCTGAAGAGGAGTAGCATGGCTCCCAATACGGACATCTCTTCCTAGCATGTCCGTAAGCCGCAACGCCAGCCCGCTGGCTCCGCTGACCTGAATCAGCTCCGGATTATCGGGGTCTAAAGGAGCCTTAAAACTAATGGAAACGGAGGGTTGCCTGTTGCTCCAGGTAACGTTGCCTGTAAAGCTATCGCTCATTCTTGAGGCAGAAGAAGCACAATCCTCGAGCTTTATTTCAAACCTCACGGCTTTACCACGTTCGCCAATGTGGCGCAGCTGCGCAGTTCCTATATTGCCCATAGAGATATCTTGCCAGGCGGAACTGGTAGCCAAACGGCAGGCACTTTCCGTCAGCGAACCGTGAACGTGTATTTCGCCGTGCGCCCCGTCTACCTCCCAGTTTTCCGCGGCCAGGAGGGCAGGATGATATAAAGTACATACAGCAAGAATCGCAGTTGCAACGACAAACCTGATTGAATGAGAGGGTTGTCCATTCTGCATCAGCGGGCTGCAATTCTTTTTTCCCTGTTGTTTTTGCATACCTGATTTCCTTATCCCGCAGGTTATTCTGTATATCCGTTATTTAGATTTAACCGGTGTCGCCTTACAGTTCGTGCCGCTACAGGTAAATTTCAGCTGAGGGCGTCCACCGTAGTCATTGATATAAGTTAATACCGGACTGTCGCCTAATGCTGCGGCGCCGGGTTTAATCGGGGCCTGGCCGTTTGGCGCAATCATTACCGCTTCAAAGTCTTTTACTGACGGTCCCTTCACGCTGCTACCGGCATCAACGAGGGTGACATAGTATGGCGTCGGATTATTAACCACATAACGATCTCCCTGGCGAGTCAGGGTGATCTTTTCCTGCCACGGCGTACTGTTGCCCTGAACCATCAGCGCAGTAGGACGGTAAAAGAGTTTTACGCGCGTTTGCAGCGCGATTTGGAGCGTATTAGGCTTATCGCTGCGTGGTGGAATCTCCCGCAGGTTAAAATAGAACAGCGATTCGCGATCCTGGGGCAGGCTCTTGTCTGCGCCTACCGATTGAACCCTGACCTGGCTTTGAGCACCTGGCTCAATACGCTGTACCGGTGGTAATACGGTTAATGGCGAACTTACTTTGTTGTCTTTCTCATCTTCAAGCCAGGCCTGAGCCAGATAGGGCAGCTGTTTATTTTCGTTACTAACGCTTAAACTCACCGATTTTTGGCTACCGTCAAACACAATGCGGGTACGATCTAATGCGATAGCCGCAAATGCCGACTGAATCATCAGTGGGGCCAGTACCAGCCCCAGAATAACTTTTTGTTTCATTTTTTCATCTCATCTATTTTTTTGTTTACAGCCACGAGGTGGCATGGCAACAGTAAATTTGTCTCTTCGCTGATTAATAGATTCTTAGGCAGTGGCAATTCACATTGTTCTTTGCCATCCCAGAATACTTTCATTGTTTCACCTGCTTTAATACCGGACAGATATACGCTACCGCCGTCATTAACAATCCCGACACTCTGATTTTTGCTATTTCTGACGGTAGCACCAAACGGTGGTGTAGACCCATCTGCCAGACGGAGTACCGCCATCGCTTTTTCTCCAGAAATAACTTCAAATTTACGATAACCAATTGCGCCTTCAGTCAGGGTCGCCTGAGTGACGGAACGAATAGCTTCGGCATTTTCTGGCAACTTATTCAGATCAATGCTGAGTTTGTTTCGGTAATAATTACTTACGTCAGCTAATACAACTTTGCCGAAACGGTTAGACGAGGTAGTTGAACCATAACCACTGACTGGCACATCCGCTACACCATCGGTATCCAGCAGAATTCGGGTTCCGCCAATAATACTGGTTCTGTGCAAGGCAGCACCTTTCAGCGTTGCGGTTGCCCCACCCTGCACACTCAATCCGACCGAGCTGTATTCTCCTTCCTGATAAGTGGCATTAGCATCAACCTGCGCAATATCCCCTTCATGAGAATAATAACCACTTGCCAGTGCTTTACTGTGTGACAATCCACTACTGACCTGATAGGTGTTGTGTTCATCAACCCGTTTGTAATAGCTCGCTTTATTTGTACTATCAGAACGCCCCCAGCTGCCGTTATAGCTCAGGCTGGCATCGGTGCCGATAGGTAATGATAGCGACAAGTACATTCCATCATCAGTATGCCCGTTATATTTATTACGAAAAGCAGTTAATGACAGGCTTAAGTTTTTTAAGCGTCCCAAGTCAAAATAGCTTGCCACCGTAACGTCGTAGCGATCGTTGTCCGGCCGGTCCCAATATGTCTGATGGTTATAATTAAGATACGCACTAAGACCAGCCTCACGGAACTGCTGGTTAAAGGAGATGGTATACATCTCTTTACTGTTTTGCGTACGCACACCGGTTATTCTGGCATCGAGATATTCACTCATGCTCATGTAGTTTTTCTGCGAGAAGCGATATCCCGCAAAGGTCACCTGGTTGTCATAGTCATCAAAGCGCTTCGAATAGCTCAAACGATATGAACCGCCTGAGTATGTCTCATCACTATGGGGTAGTTTTGCCCGGGATTGCGTTGCGTCAAATGACAGCGCACCCAGGAACAACAGGTCACGACCGATACCCAGAGCAAAAGCGTTATATCTGCCATCGGATACACCACCGCCATATAACGACCAGCCGTTATTAATACCCCAGGAAAACTCCCCAGAGCCAAACATCGGTCCACTAGCATGATGCCGCCAGTCTGTTGGGCGACCGGATGCAATTTTGTAACGTATCGTTCCCGGACGGGTAAGATAAGGAATGTTCGCCGTATTGATCGAAAATTCCTGCACGCTTCCGTCCTGCTCTTCTACGCGCACATCTAATTTACCGGTAACCGCATCGTTAATATCCTGAATACGAAATGGGCCAGATGCCACCTGAGTCTGCTGTAATATACGTCCCTGCTGGCTGATAATGACTTTTGCGTTGGTTTTAGCCACGCCGGTCACTTCTGGCGCATAGCCACGTAGATTCGGCGGCAGCATGCCATCATCGGTTACCAACGTAACACCGGTAAAACGGAAACTGTCAAAAATATCAGAGTTGAGGTAGTTCTCACCCAGAGTAAGTTTTGCGCCAAGACGAGCAATCGCCCTGTAGGCGTAATAACGACTCCAGTCCCAGGTCACCTTGTTAGATGATTCATTACCTGACTGATGATTGTAGCGACTTTGCCAGTCGGCACGAAAACGCCACACGTCAAAGTTAGCGCCAACGGTACCGTTGCCACTAACATCATAACTCTTATCTCCACTCTTACTTTGCCGTTGTCCCTGGGCATTGACGTTATAGTCGAACAACAGCCCCGGAATACCATTATCCCAGCGCGATGGAGGGTCCCAGTCATCGGAGGTATACTCCAGATAGGCCTGTGGAATGCTCAGATAAACTGTCGATGCGGACAGATCGCTTTTAACCACCGTCCCTTTCAGACTGTCAGCAACCATACACTCACCGTTGTGCCACCAGCTTAGCTTTTCCTTCATTTGTGGCTTCAGACCAATTTGCTCAACCAGCTCCGGTGTAATACAGGCCTCACTGCCTTTAGGATCGTCATCCGGAGCGAAAAAGCTGACCGGCTGTTCTCTCAGCTGCTGTTTGTTAATATTAACGGACATGATGTAGCCACCCGGCATAACGAAACCAGCGCGGGAAAACTGATTGAGATCGATATTTTTACGATCGTTAACATCGAGCACATCGACGTTAAAATTGAAGTCCTGGGAGTTAGCGGGAAAGGCAGCACCGCTGATGATGCAGCTAATAATTAATCCCAGAATATGCGGGCGTGTAGAAAAAGACCTAAAATAATATGGCGTCATCATTCCCTGACCTTTTTTATTCCATTTAAGCGCCATAGAGTCATTTACATCAATGGTTCTGCGCCATACTGAATATTCATCTCAGCAAAGGATTAATGTATCAAAAAGATAACGCGGTTTAGTAGTAGTCCATTTTATATTTAATTATGGAATTGTACTCACCAGCGTGCAGTGCTTTATGGTTGCTCACAAGCTGAATAGAATAATTAAGTGACATCTCTCCTGATTCAAGCTCTCCAGAAGGAAGTGGCACTCCTGGCTTTGCAACGTTTCCATCGCTGTCAATAATTCTTAATGCAATACCTTTTGCATCACCCTCGACGGTAAATAATCCCTCATCATTCATACCATCGAACGTTATGGTAAAATATTTCCACTGCGTTAAATTTTCATCATTTTTATTTAAAACACATTTTACCAGATTTATAGTGATACTTTTTTTTATGCTATGACCATCTCGAGTAATTCGGCTAATCGGTACTACGCCCATATCAAGTGTCTGGTCGATACTGTTGATATCAATTGCGCAGGCCGTATCAATGATGCTACCAGCCATCTTTACGTGCCCAGAACCCATATCAGAGGACCAGGCCGGGCTGACAGCACTCATGTTCAACAATAAAACTAAAAGGCTTATTTTCTTGAACATAGAGGAAATCCAACTATGGCAAATGAAATCAGTACATGTAGAGTTAGCCCCCACATGTACTCTTCATCAATAATGAATATTACTGATAAGCAAGGGTGAAGCTAGCGGTGCTCTCGAACTCACCCAGCTGAACGGTTTCACCCGGGTTGCCCTGTACGTAGGCAGAGAAGGACAGGATGTTAGAACCGTTTGCCAGAGTCTGCAGTGCAGTAGGAGTACCCAGCTTGATTTTGTTACTCGCGCCGTCTTGCATAATGATGCTGGCACCAGTTGCTTTGCTCATACCCAGCGAGTTTTCAATTTTACCTTCGGCACCGGTAAAGGTAACGCTGACAGTTTTATATTTGTCTGCCAGATTACATTTTGCCAGTTCAATTTTGAAATCAGCAGGGACTGAAGTACCGCCGTTAGCCAGAGCTGAGTTAGAAATCTGACCCATTTCAACAGTCTGATCTTTATTACCAACGATAGAGCAAGGTGCATCAATAATAGAACCTTTGAAGGTTACGCTACCGCTACCCTGATCGGTAGGAGCTACTGGCTCTTCAACAGCCTGAGCAAAAGTAGAAACACCCATAGCTAAAGCAACGCCAAACACAATTTTTTTCAGTTCCATTACACTATTCCTTTATTGATATGAAAATATCTTTTTGTCCGTTTTCAAGAATGCAAAAAGCTTTCTGTACTGAATTTTTTCAGAAAAAAACTTAACGAACCTAATCATGAATAATATTACATGACATCTGTAGCCACGGAGAAATAACTACCGATGGTTGCTCGTTGAAAACAATTATTGCAAATCTTATTCTTCGTTTGAAGAGAAAAAAAACATTCCACAGAATTCGATATATATATCTGGAACTTTAAAATCGAAATAATAATTGCGGGCTTAGTCTCTTTTCGGGTTTTAATTATCGATACATTTAACTATACATATAGTAATGC
The DNA here is from genome assembly GCF_059420805.1 of Erwinia sp. GW821-FHT03D09. Taxonomy (NCBI): domain Bacteria; kingdom Pseudomonadati; phylum Pseudomonadota; class Gammaproteobacteria; order Enterobacterales; family Erwiniaceae; genus Erwinia; species Erwinia sp. GW821-FHT03D09. The sequence continues at coordinate 21,883 of NZ_JBWKUK010000002.1, read as the reverse complement.
ACAGAACTTAGCACTAAGTAAAACCACTTAAACAGATAATGACACTTGTTTTGAGAGAAAATAAACCGCTGGACGAAGTTTTTGATGCGGAGACACAACAGGTAAGAATTTATGAAAGTATTTAAGGAAACTTAGTTTCATCAACCAATTGTTTTTTATATAAAAAAGCTAATGACGATGATTTAAAAAAACCCGGAACTCTGTCCGGGCGATATGCTTAAAATTCAGACTTAGCGAATCCGGTCATCTCTTTAAGGCCCATTTCACGGCCCAAAGCGGTAGTCGGATGCACGACAACCAAACCACGTACGCTTTTTTTCAGCGCCCCCATATTCGCCTGCTCTTTCTTAGTAATAGGGCGGTTGAAAGGCAGCTTTTTAAGTTGTTGCGCTTCTTTACTCAGCTTTTCTGAACGCACATTGCGCAGACGCTCAATTTCAGCCGCCAGTTTGTCTTTTTCATGCAGCAACTCCCCCAGCTTCTCACTGTCGCCCGATGCCAGCAGGCCCGCTTCTTTGTGATTAAGGGCATCCAGCTTGTCACTAAGGATTTTAATTTCTGACTGTACTTTTTCTTTCATAACGATTAACCGTTGCAATGATTCATTGCTGAAAAGGATACACTAAAGCGGCGCAAAGCGGGTAAAGAGAGGCTACTTTTTGAAGGCCTGTTTCTGGCTGATAAGTGAAATCAACGAGGTAAGCGACAGGACCATGGTTGAGCGCACCACCTGCTGATAGCGCAGCTGCTGCATATGGCGTAATTCCGCATCTTCAATGGCGAAATCGGGGCGAGGAGGAAGAGGGGTTACGCAGTGCAGTTCACCAAAAGGACCAAGAATTTCATCGTCGGTAAAACGGTATTCGTGGCCATCATGGTTCAGCTCCTCACGCAGCGCCATCAGCAGCTCACAGTCTTCATATTCACTACGATTAATCATCCCTAAGCCATAAATCAGCTTCAGGCGAACGGATAGCTCACCGAGTGGACCATCGCCGTGCAACAGCGGCTCCACCGCGTACTTTACGGCATAGTCATCTTTACGGAACACCTGAATAACCAGAATATTAATCGCCTCTGCCAGCAATTCGACTGCAGCGATCAAAAAGCTTCTTACCGATCGTCCGGCGTTAAGGCGCTCCAGCACCCTGTTTTCAAAAGCCTGAGGTTGTTCCATGAGTGCCTGCATATCATTCATCATAGGGCAGAGTAATGCCAGCGCGGGCACAGCGGCGAAGCTGTGCCCTGATTGTTCGTCCCTGAGGAGCGCGTTCACCGGCATTATGCCATAGCGCTCCAGGCTTTCACTACGTCCTTAACCACATCACTGTTGGCATCAAGACCTGAGATCTGAGCCAGCGTAGTCGCGACATCCTGCTTCGCGAGGAGCTCTGCCAGCTCCTGCGCCTGCGGGTCCTGCTCGCTGCGATAACGCAGCGCGGCGGCAATCCCGGTTACCAGGTTATCGTGAGGAAGCTGATACTCCAGCGTACCCAATGTTGGCTTAATCAGGCGATCCCCGGCGCTGAGTTTGCGCAGCGGCTGGCGGCCAACTCGCTCCACATCATCTTTCAGGTATGGGTTTTCAAAACGGCCCAGGATTTTCTGGATATATGCCGCGTGCTTATCCGCTTCAAAACCGTAACGCTTAATCAGTACGGCACCGCTTTCTTCCATTGCACCTTTAACTACCGTGCGCACCTGTGGATCGAGAATCGCTTCGCGAATGGTGTTATGCCCCGCCAGCTGTCCAAGGTAGGCGGTAATGGCATGCCCCGTATTGAGCGTGAACAGTTTACGTTCAACAAATGCCATCAGATTGTCGGTCAACTCCATACCCGGGATCGCAGGCAGTGTTCCTTTAAACTGGGTTTGATCGACAATCCATTCGCTAAAGGTTTCAACCGTCACTTCCAGCGGATCGCTGCTGCCCGCTTCAGAAGGCGGAACGATACGGTCAACGGCGGAATCTACAAAACCAACATTTGCTTCAACCCACGTGTGATACTGCTCGGGCAGCGCTTTCAGCACGTGGCCTTTTAACTGTGTGGTACCGCGAACCATATTTTCGCAGGCGATAATATTCAGGGGACGGGTATTAGCGTTATCACTGCGTTTGGCCAGTCCTTTGGCGATGCCACCGGCAATGCGCTCAAGGATCTGTGGACCAACCGCCGTGGTAACGATATCAACCTCAGCCACCAAATCGACAATATCACCGCTGGTGCTGTTAACTGCATTAACACCTTTTACTATCTCAATCTGTGCCTGTTCACCCACCACGTGTACGGGGTACTCATGGCGTGCATTAATTGCATCCAGGACAACCTGGTTTACATCAGCAAACGTCAGCTGAATACCGGCGTCGGCCAGCAGTTTACCGATAAATCCCCGGCCAATATTACCCGCGCCAAAATGTAAAGCTTTCATGATATTACCCACTTAAATTATTCAGGAATCGATCCAAAAAAGGCCGGGCATGCCCGGCCCTTACGGAAATACATCACCACTCGCTGAATCAGGCGCTGGTTTTACCGGACAGCAGATCCAACACTTCCTGTACGCTGGTGGTGGTTGCCAGCCGGGCAATCACGCTGTCATCGTCCAGGGCATTAGTCAGGCTGGTAATCACCTGGATATGCTCGTTGTTGCGGGCGGCAATACCAATGACGAGGCGAGCGATGTCGTCTTCTTCCTCACCGAAGCGCACGCCTTCCGGGTACTGGCAAAATACCACGCCGGTTTTCAGCACGCAGTCTTTAGCAGCGATGGTGCCATGCGGTACGGCAATCGATTCGCCCAGGTAGGTCGGCGTCAGTTTTTCACGCTCCAGCATCGCTTCAACGTATTCCGGCTCGACGTAGCCGCCTTTTACCAGCTGTTCACCGGCAAAGCGAATCACCTGCTCTTTATCGCTGGCATGATTGCCGAGGAATACATTGCTGGCGGTCAGCTTGAACAGATGCTCCTGGCCTTCATCAAAACTGTCGCTGAGCGTGGTGCTCACTTTCTCGCGATGTTCGGCGCTGCGGTTAGCTTCGATCAGACGCGCGGTTAAATCATTGTACAAGCCGCTGTCGAGGAAGTTAGTCAGTGAAATATGCTGCGCGTGAGGTGCCTGGCGCATCGCACGCTCGGTCAGGTCGCGGTGAGTGATCACGAGGTCAACATCACCCGGCAGACTGTTAATCGCCGTGTTAGTCACGGAGATATTACTCAGGCCCGCATCGTTCACTTTCTTACGCAGTACGCCTGCACCCATTGCACTGGAGCCCATACCGGCATCGCAGGCAACGATGATTTTGCGCACGTGGGATAAATCGGAATGCAGCGCATCGGCATCGGCGACAGTTGCTGACTGGCCTTTTGATTCAGCTTTCATTTCCTGCATACGACGGGTTGCCGCTTCGATATCGTCTTCTTCCTTAACCTTGCTGGTTTTCAGCAGCACGGCTGAAACCACAAAGGATACGGCGAAGGCCGCAACAATGGCCGCGATGTTCGCGAAATAGACACCTTTTGGCGTCATCGCCAGTACGGCGAGGATAGAACCCGGAGATGCCGGTGAAACCAGCCCACCGTTCAGCAGCGTCAGGGTAAACACGCCGGTCATACCGCCCAGAATAACCGCCAGAATCAAACGCGGGTTCATCAGCACGTAAGGGAAGTAAATCTCATGGATACCGCCCAGGAAATGGATAATCGCAGCACCACCGGCAGACTGCTTCGCGTTGCCACGGCCGAAGAACATATAGGCCATCAGCACGCCCATGCCCGGACCCGGGTTCGCTTCAATCAGGAAGAAGATGGACTTACCGGCTTCGCTGGCCTGCTGAATACCCAGCGGCGAGAAGATACCGTGGTTAATCGCATTGTTCAGGAAGAGGATTTTTGCCGGTTCAACAAAGATAGAGGTCAGCGGCAGCAGGTTATTCTGCACCATCAGATTCACGCCGGCGGCAAGGATATGCGACAGACCTTCAACCAATGGACCGATAGCCAGGAATGCCAGGATCGCCAACAGCATGCCGATAATACCAGCAGAGAAGTTGTTAACCAGCATTTCGAAGCCGCTTTTAATCTTACCGTCAACCTGGCGGTCGAAGGTTTTGATTGCCCAGCCACCCAGCGGACCGGCAATCATTGAGCCGAGGAACATCGGCATATCGGCACCCACAATCACGCCCATAGTCGTAATTGCGCCGACCACACCACCGCGATCGCCACCGACCAGGCGTCCGCCGGTATAACCGATCAGCAATGGCAGCAGATAGGTAATCATCGGGCCAACCAGCTTAGCCAGCGTTTCGTTTGGCAGCCATCCGGTTGGAATAAACAGCGCGGTGATAATACCCCAGGCAATAAATGCCCCGATATTTGGCATTACCATATTACTCAGAAAGCGACCAAAGTTCTGAACCTTGATCTTGATATCTGATGAGGACATAAAGGCACACCTCTTATTGGTACGCGCTGACCATTAAGAGAGCGCGCTGATGTTGTTTGAAGACGGTTACGGCGAAAAAGCCGTCAGTATCACTGTATGCAAGCGGACTCTATCACGCGAATATGACGCTGCGTAGTCGCACAATAATATGTGATCCTTATCACTATATATGAATAGCTTAAGGGGGTATTTTCGTGATTTTAATCACAACTTTTGCGTTTAAAAAAAATACACTGCTGAAAAAAAGCCTTAAAAAATGGAAAAATGAGATATAAATCACAAAATCAAACATCATGTTTGTTTCTGAAATGTGATTGTTATCACAATAAATTTTACGCGAAAATCCTTATTCCGCTCAACAAACTCAACTCACTACCGACCGACCAGTTCAGGCCTGTCGCAAACAACATCGCGAACGGCAATATCATGCTGTTAATCGGTTGAAAGGAAGAACGTTAGTCCTGCTCTAACAATGTCACTCTCGTTTTTTGATAATATAATTAGTGCCCCAAGGCGCATAATATTTCCATTAGTACTTAGATATCACACGCAGCGAAACCTCTATCCCTTTTTAATAAAAACTAATCATTAGTTTAATTTCATTATGGATATGCTCCTATTTATATAAATCAAATTCAATTTTAAAATTAAAACATTGACATTAAGTCAGCACAAATTTCAAATAAACAGGGAGATTATTGAATGAGCTTTCGTTAACTAACGACTTCAGAACTTTCACAGGTTAGTGGTGCTGGATGTGGCGTTTTGGGATGCATGAAGAACGAGCTACTGCTACACATCTTCAGTCATTGATGGAAGTTGCCAAGCTTTACTCTCAGGTCGATCCACGATATCGCGGTATGGATTATCGTATGGTTGCTGCCACTGAGCCAAGCGTACGCAGAGCACTGATCAAGATTGTTGACGACCTTGGTGCCGGTAGCAAAGAAACAGCGAATGCATGGGCAAACGGCTGCTGGTAAAGTTCACTCTTTTAGCGTGAATGAGGAAAATTGAGGCCACATAATTGTGGCCTGTTTGTTATTAACATCATGAAAATAAAATAACCCACGTATATCCTCGCTGAATCCCCTAACGCTTGCCATTTTAATAAAATGCTATAAACCATAGTTAATATGGCATTCCACAATGAAACCCATCCCAAATAAACATATTATCACCACACTTAAATCTTCGAGTTTAATTAACCATCACATAACACCAACGATCAAAAAATTGACTTATCAACATTATTTATGGGTGAAAAACTATAATTTAGATTTTATTTTTAATGTAAAATTACTTCGTTGGCATTGTGTCAATATAGGGAATAATTTCATAAAATGGAGAAAGAGAAATGAGTATTCGTGAACTAACCATTGCTGAAGCTTCACAGGTAAGCGGCGCAGGAAATAGCAATCAAAACGACTATAAAGGCGCTGGCGAGACTTTAATCGCACTAGGGGAAATCGCGAAGCAGTATGCTCTAAACGACCCGCAATATTATGGCATGGATTACCGTGTCATTACGGCTACGGACCCGGGTTTACGCCAGGAGGCGATAAGAGTTGTCAATATCTTATGTGGCGGTAAAGGCGGAGAAAAGAACGTAGATTCATGGATAAAACGTTATAGTTAATTCAAAAATTAAGGCCACAGAAATGTGGCCTTTTTCATATCGCGAGAAATAAAATTCAGCAGGGAAAATAGTTCCCCCAACTCTTTTATTACTGAACGCTGTTCAGTACGCCTTGCGCCTGATTAAGTGCCTGAGCGTTCATGCTCAGGTTGCTCATTAACGTGTTGTAAGCGGATGCCTGCTCCTGGGTTGGGAACTGCACCGCCGAGCCATTGAAGCTCACACGGGTTCCCTGCTGCTGCAGAAAATCACCCGCCTGGATAACATCCTGGCTCAGCGTTTGTAGCGTAGGCAGCAGAGGCATTAATGCGTCCGCCGGCTGCGTCACCACCTTATTAAAGACATTGTCATAGACGGTTTTGAGATCTTCCGGCTGCTTCAGCGTGGCTTTACTGCTATCCGCCTGCGTTTTGGCCGTCTGAACTTGCTGAGTCAGCACGCCTAATGAACCGCTTGCCTGGCGAAGCGAGTCGCGGCGAGTCAGATAGTCCTGTGGCGTACGAATTGCCGAAAGCTCATCGACTACGGGTTTTAATCCGGAATCGACCGCCTTGTTCACCTGCTGAGAAAAACCGTAGATAATGGCGTAATCACTGACGTAATTGCCGAACTTCTGCTTCTGATCTTCGCTCAGTGAAGGCAGATGCTCCCCACTGCGCATCACCGTATTTTGCAGGAAATCGATAAACGCTTTGCGTTGGTCGGCTTCTTTATCACCGCAGCCGGTTAGCTGCAGCACCAGAAACAGCGCCATAAACGGCACCAGCAAACGCATCCAGATGCGTGCAGGTCCTTTGGTCATGAAAAAAACTCCTGTTAACTATCTTTCGGGTTGTGAAGAAGATAAATCCTGAATGAAGGATAGTCGAACTCGTTTTCGAAGGATAGCGCGATCGTTGGTGTGGCCGCCAAGGATCCATAATTGCCGATGCTGGCAGATTGGCAGATTGGCAGATTGGCAGATTGGCAGATTGGCAGATTGGCAGATTGGCAGATTGGCAGATTGGCAGATTGGCAG
>NZ_JBWKUK010000002.1:0-14681 GCF_059420805.1 Erwinia sp. GW821-FHT03D09 | reverse complement strand
AGGACTGTGACAGGTAAGCACTGCTTATGCTACCTAAGCCAATGACATTTAAGGCGACTGAGGTAACACCTTTTATTTTTTGCAAAGCAAAACAGAAAAATAATTAAAAAATATGATCTGAATCACCAGGATTAGTCTAATACTTAAACTCCTGGCGTTTCCCTGTGCTGCCTCGCAGTTTTCCAGCGGTTGATGTCCGCCAGTATTCTGAGCCTGAGCTTGAGGCTCTACTCCTCTGGTTGTTCACATTAAGTGAGTTTAATGAGGTGTGTACTTATGGAAACAAAAGATCCAATGTTTGAATTACTCTCCAGCCTGGAGCAGATCGTGTTGACGCGTGATGTGATGCAGGCTGGTGCGATGACAGAAAGTGAAGTAACCATGCCCGAACCAAAACGGATCAGGGAAATTAGCGGCATGCAGATTGATGAGTTTGCCCTGGCAATGGGCGTCAGTGTTTCATCGGTGAAAAGCTGGGAAGCACAACGTACCAAACCGTCGGGCAGCGCGCAGAAACTGATGCAGTTAATTCATTCGAATCCGTATCTGGGACGACAGTTGCTGGAAAGATAAAAGAGCTAAAAAAACAAACCCGCCAGGGCGGGTTTTATGCAGGAAAATCTTAGCGTCCCGCTTTCATATCAATCACAAAACGGTACTTCACGTCACCCCTCAGCATCCGCTCAAACGCATCTTCAACCTGATTCAGGCCGATCACCTCAACATCCGACACGATATTGTGCTGGCCACAGAAATCGAGCATCTGTTGGGTTTCTTTGATGCTGCCGATCGAGGTGCCGGAAATACTCAGGCGTTTAAACACAATTGGCGTCACGTTCGGGGATTTGTGCGGCGAGTCAGGAATGCCCACCAGTACAAGGTGGCCGTTGGTTTTCAGCGCGTTGAGGTAAGGGTCGAGGTCGTGCGGCGCGGCCACGCAGTCGAGGATCATATCCAGACTGTTCTTCACGATCTCCATCTCAGCTTCATCTTTCGAGACGACCACCCGGCTGGCCCCCAGACGCAGGGCGTCGGCACCTTTCGCCGGTGAGGTGGTAAACAGCACCACTTCGGCTCCCAACGCACTCGCCAGCTTCACCGCCATATGGCCCAGGCCACCCAGCCCGATAATTCCCACGCGCTGGCCCGGCTGTACATTCCAGTGCTTCAGCGGTGACCACGTGGTGGCGCCCGCACACAGCAGTGGCGCGACCGCGCTCAGCTCCAGGTTATCCGGTACGGAGACCACAAATTTGCTGCCCATCACGATGCTGTCAGAGTAGCCGTCGAAGGCCATACCGCCGATCGTTTTCTCTTCGCTGTTATAGGTTGCGGTAAAGTCTTCTTCGCAGTACTGCTCTTCGCCACTGTGGCACTGACCGCAGGAATCGACCATCACGCCCACTCCAACCAAATCGCCCGCTTTAAGCGCGGTAACGTCGCTGTCGGTAGCGACAACGCGCTCAACGATCTCGGCCCGGTACCAGCGGGAACTGGCTCACTCCCCATTCGTTACGCGCCATATACAGGTCAGAGTGGCACACGCCGCAGATCGATATGGACATCACCGGCCTGCAGGTCGCGGCGTTTAAATTCGAAGGGTTCGAGCGGGGTGTTGGCTGCCTTTACAGCGTATCCAAAGGATTGCATAACTGTCTTAACCTGAATGGCAAAAACCGCACAGGGTAAGGAAATGGTGCGCGAGGGGCAAGGCGGATTTGTAAGGCAGCGTGTCTGTACGATAAAAAAGGCGGACCGATGGCCCGCCTCTTATGGTAGCTACTTACTGCAGCAGGGAGATATCCGCGACCTGCAGGAACAGCTCGCGCAGCTTAGCCAGCAGGGTCAGACGGTTAATACGCACCGCCCGATCGTCGGCATTTACCATCACCTTGTCGAAGAAGTTATCCACCGTTTCGCGCAGCTCAGCCAGCTCGATCAGCGCTTCCTGGTAGCGGCCTTCTGCAAAATAAGGCTGCAGCTTGCTGCTCAGGGCAGACACATAGGTGGCCAGCTTGATCTCTTCATTCTCTTTCAGCAGAACGGCCTGCACGCTGTCGTTCAGCGGCTCGCTGGACTTGGCAAGAATGTTAGAGACGCGCTTGTTGGCAGCGGCCAGCGTGGCAGCCGCTTCCAGCGTACGGAAGTGGGATACCGCCTTCATGCGGGCATCGAAATCCGCCGGACGGGTCGGACGGCGCGCCAGCACGGCCTGGATGGTATCCACACTGTGGCCTTCTTCCTGATACCAGGTACGGAAACGACCCAGCATAAAGTCGATAACCTCATCCACCACCCTGGCGTTAGACAGCTTGCTGCCGTACAGGCGCACCGCTTCTTCCGTCAGGGTTTGCAGATCCAGCGGCAGGTTTTTCTCTACGATAATACGCAGCACGCCCAGGGCGGCACGGCGCAGAGCAAACGGATCTTTGTCGCCTTTCGGATGTTGACCAATGCCGAAAATGCCGGCAAGAGTATCCATCTTATCGGCGATCGCCAGCGCGCAGGCAATCGGGTTCGACGGCAGCTCGTCACCGGCAAAACGCGGCTGGTACTGCTCGTTCAGCGCGACCGCAACGTCTTCGGCTTCGCCGTCGTGACGCGCATAGTGCATGCCCATCACGCCCTGGGTGTCGGTAAATTCGAACACCATGTTGGTCATCAGGTCGCACTTGGACAGCAGGCCGGCACGAGTGGCGTGATTCACATCCGCGCCGATCTGTGCAGCAATCCAGCCGGCCAACGCCTGAATGCGGTCGGTTTTATCGCGCAGGGTACCCAGCTCTTTCTGGAACAGCACGGTTTCCAGACGCGGCAGGTTATCTTCCAGACGACGTTTACGGTCGCTATTGAAGAAGAACTCGGCGTCGGCGAGGCGTGGACGCACCACCTTCTCGTTACCGGAGATAATCTGCTGCGGATCTTTCGAGATAATGTTCGACACGAAGATGAAGTTTGGCAGCAGCTTGCCCGCGGTGTCGTACACCGGGAAATACTTCTGGTCGCCCTTCATGGTGTACACCAGCGCTTCAGCCGGAACCGCGAGGAACTTCTCTTCAAACTTCGCCGTCAGCACCACCGGCCACTCCACCAGGGAGGTGACTTCTTCCAGCAGGCTGTCGCTCAGATCGGCAACGCCGCCGATTTTACGGGCTGCTTCTTCGGCATCAGCTTTAATCGTGGCTTTACGAGCTTCGAAATCCGCCTGCACTTTACCGCGCTCCAGCAGAATCGCGGGATATTGGTCGGCGTTGTCGATGGTAAACTCCGGCTCGCCCATAAAGCGGTGGCCGCGAATCGTACGCGCCGAATCGATACCCAGAATGGTGGCCGGGATCAGCTCATCGCCGAGCAGGATGGTCACGGTATGCACCGGACGCACGAACTGCACGTCAGACGCGCCCCAGCGCATCAGTTTCGGGATCGGCAGCTTAGCCAGTGAAGTGGCGATCATCGCCGGCAGCAGCGCCTGCGCGCTTTCACCGGTCACTTTGGCACGGTACACCAGCCATTCACCTTTGTCGGTGCTCAGGCGCTCAGCCTGATCGACGGTGATACCACAGCCGCGCGCCCAGCCTTCAGCGGCCCTGGTGGCCACGCCGTTGGCATCAAACGCGGCGGCAATCGCCGGGCCGCGTTTTTCTACTTCGCGATCCGGCTGCGCGGCGCTCAGGTTGGCGACTTTCAGCGCAAGGCGGCGCGGCGCGGCGAACCACTTCACGTCGCCGTGGGCCAGGCCCGCCGCATCCAGTTCAGCGGTAAAGTTAGCCGCGAAGGACTCGGCAAGGCTGCGCAGGGCTTTCGGAGGCAGCTCTTCGGTGCCGATTTCCACCAGGAAGGTTTTTTCAGTCATGGCTGCCTCTTATTTCTTGTTATTGCACATCGGGAAGCCTAACGCCTCGCGGGAGGCATAGTAGGCTTCGGCCACGGCTTTCGTCAGGGTGCGGATGCGCAGAATATAACGCTGACGCTCGGTGACGGAGATGGCTTTGCGGGCATCCAGCAGGTTAAAGCTGTGTGCGGCTTTCAGAATACGCTCGTAGGCAGGCAGCGGCAGCGGTTTTTCCAGCGCCAGCAGGCTCTGCGCCTCTTTCTCGTACTGCTCGAAGCAGGCGAAAAGGAAATCGACGTCGGCGTATTCGAAGTTATAGGTGGACTGCTCCACTTCGTTCTGATGGAACACGTCACCGTAGGTGGTTTTACCCAGCGGACCGTCGCTCCACACCAGATCGTAAACGCTGTCCACGCCCTGGATGTACATCGCCAGGCGCTCCAGACCGTAGGTGATTTCACCGGTAACCGGCTTGCACTCCAGGCCGCCAACCTGCTGGAAGTAGGTGAACTGCGTCACTTCCATGCCGTTCAGCCACACTTCCCAGCCCAGGCCCCAGGCACCCAGCGTTGGGTTTTCCCAGTTATCTTCCACGAAGCGGATATCGTGGATGGTCGGGTCCATACCCAGTTCTTTCAGCGAGCCGAGGTACAGCTCCTGAATGTTGTCCGGCGATGGCTTGATGATCACCTGGAACTGGTAGTAGTGCTGTAAGCGGTTCGGGTTTTCACCGTAGCGGCCGTCGGTAGGGCGGCGTGACGGCTGCACGTAGGCCACCGCCGTTGGCTCTGGCCCCAGCGCCCGCAGGCAGGTCATCGGGTGAGAAGTACCAGCGCCCACTTCCATATCCAGCGGTTGGATGATGGTGCAGCCCTGGCGCGCCCAGTAATCCTGTAAGGTCAGGATCAGGCCCTGGAAAGTCTTGGTATCAAACTTTTGCATGTTGATTTCGCACGCGATACGAGTGGTTAAAAAAGTGGGCGTCAGTATACCCTTTGACCGGGTTGATTACCAAAATGGTAATGATAACGGCGGGGATTTAATCGAATTCGCTGCTTTTGTCGGCGACGCCACACATTTTATTCGTCCTGTTCCGAGTTTTTGCTCGTCGGGTTGTTGAAGTTCGTTCCCCTGGCCAGGCTTAGCGGGCATCGATACGGATTTTTTCCCGGCAAACAGGTTGAAATAATGCAAAAAATTGGCTGGATAGATAATTTGCGCGCGGTAGCGTGTTTGATGGTGATAATGATCCACACCACCACCTGGTACGTGACCACCGGGATGTCGGTCGGCAAGCACAGCTGGGATCTGTCAAACCTGCTGAATTCGGCATCCAGGGTGTGCGTGCCGATCTTCTTTATGATCTCCGGCTACCTGTTTTTTGGCGAACGCAGCGCGCAGAAGCGCCATTTCCTGCGCGTGGTGCTGTGCCTGCTGTTTTACAGTGCGATTGCGCTGGTCTATATCACCCTGCTGACGCCAATTAATGAAGTCACCTCACTGAAAAACCTGCTGCAAAAACCGATCTTTTACCACCTGTGGTTTTTCTTTGCGATTATCGCCATCTATATGTTTTCACCGCTGATTCAGGTGAAGCCGGTCAGCGCGGGCTATATGGCGATTGTCATTCTGGTACTGGCGGTACTGGCGAATCCGAATACCGTTGACGGTTCGATCGCTCGTTTTCACTGGCTGCCGGTGAACCTCTATATTAACGGGGATTCCATCTACTATCTGCTGTACGCGCTGACCGGTCGAGCCATTGGCACGATGAAAACGGAGAGACCGGGCGTCAGCTGGCTGGCGGCGATAACCTTTATCGTCTGCGTGCTGGTGATTGCCTTCGGCACCAAACGCCAGTTCGCCATTAACGGCGCCTTCTCCGATACGTGGTATCTCTACTGCGGCCCGGCGGTGTTTATTGCCGCCGTCAGTCTGCTGGTGCTGTTTAAAAACACGCTAAACAACCGTCCTTTGCCGATTTTAGCCACCATTTCACGTTATTCATTGCCGATTTACGGCTTCCACGCGCTGTTTATCCACTATATGCGCACCCACGGGCTGGATAATACCGACCATCCGCTGATCGACATCCCACTGGTGTTTGCCATCACCCTCGGCGGCAGCCTGCTGCTGGCTATTGGCCTGCAGCGCATCGATAAACATCACCTGGTTAGCTAGTCTGCCTGCCAGCGCTGCTGTGCGCGGCGCAGCTGGCGGGAGGAGGAGAACCCTGCCGCCAGCGCCGCCTGCTCGCTGCCTTCGCCCTGCTGGCGACGCTGCTGGACAATTGCCAGCCGCAGCTGCTCGTGATACTCACGCACGCTGATGCCCAGATGCTGGCGGAACAGCCGCGTCAGATGGCGCGCACTAACGTGGACTCGCTCGGCGATATCATCCAGCGACCACTCCTGCTCCGGCTGCTGGATCAGCAGATCCTGGGTGCGGTGAATGGCCGGATGCATATGGTTGCGGTAGCGCAGCCACGGCGAAAGCTGCGGATCATCCCCCGAACGGCGGAAATAGACCACCATTTCCCGCGCGACGTTCAGCGCCATCTGCGAACCGCACAGGCGGTTAATCAGATGCAGCGACAGATCGATTCCGGCGGTAATGCCCGCGCTGGTCCAGATACCGCGATCTTCTATAAATATACGATTTTCCCGCACGATAGCCGCAGGTTCGGCGGATTTCAGCCGTGCGATAACTTCATGATGAGTGGTGCATTCCACGCCGTACATCAGCCCGGCGCGGGCGGCCAGCAGCGAACCGGAGCAGACGCAGATCAGGCTGATATGGCGGGCATGAATGGCAGGCTGAATGCGCATCAGCCAGTTACGGGCGGCAACCGCCTGCGGGGTGTCAAACCACACCGAGGAGTCCTGCACGCCCGGCACCACTAACAGACTGCCGGGGGGCAACATTTCTGGCAGCGGCTGAATGCGGCTGATGGCCATATCCGTGGAGCTCAGCACGGTTTCATCGGGGCCAATATAGTGCAGGCTGAACGCCCCATCGGCCAGCTTCAGCGTCTCCGCCGGGCCGGTCAGATCGAGGGTCATCACACCGGGCAGGGTCAAAAACCACACCGGAATCGTCATGTTATGCAAGCTCCTGCAGGCACTCCTCCACCGTGCAGATCGCGGCAAAGCGATCGATCAGCACGCTTTCGGTACGGTGGCGCAAATCCGCCACGCTGAGCGTGATGCCGTTATGGGTAAGGGGGAACGTCAGCGTCGCCTCCGTGACAAACGTCACGCAATAGCCGAGGTCCGACACCACGCGCGCGGTGGTTTCACAGCACTGCTCGGTACGGATACCGCTCACGATCACGTGCTTTACCTGCCGCTGCTCCAGCCACTGTAGCAGACCGGATTCCGTCAGCGCATTATGTACCGTTTTTTTCACAGCGTGCGCGGCCTGATGAGTAAGAAATGGCAGGCGAACCACCAGGCCGGACGCCAGCGAAAACGGCCCTTCTGCTTCGACATGCAGCACGTCCACCACCGGGATCTCTCTCTGCTGACAGCCCGCGATAAGCCTGTTCAGCGCCTGCTCAAACGCGGGCGTTTCCGGGGTTTGTTTGTAGCCACGATGATAGAACGACTGCTGCGCGTCAATTACCAGTAAAACGGTATCGGTCATTTTAGGACTCCTTGCCTGGGGGGAATAACCCTATGATGGCAAGGATAAGGGGATGAAAGAAGGTCAGAAACGGACACGATACTGCCCCTGCAGGACATCAGACATTATTATTTAATGAAGCCCTTCTTTTTATAAGGGGATCACCGATGATATACTCGCCGCTCTTCTGTATTGAGAGGGAAGATCGTCGTCTCCGGTGAGGCGGCTGGACTTCAAATCCAGTTGGGGCCGCCAGCGGTCCCGGGCAGGTTCGACTCCTGTGATCTTCCGCCAATTAGCCTCCCCTGAATTCCCTCACAGTCAATAAATCCCTTATACTACCTGCTATTGCAATCAGTTATGTTCTCCTGATGTCAACTGATGTCTACCAGAATCAAGTACATTCTGGGGGCATTATGGGGGGCATAAAAGATGCCCCCATTTTGAGGTGCCCCCAATGAAGTTAACAGCCCGTCAAGTTGATACTGCTAAACCGAAAGAAAAGCCTTACAAGTTATCTGCAAGTTATCTGCAAGTTATCTGATGGCGGTGGGCTTTATCTTGAGATAACAACCAGTGGTTCTCGCTACTGGAGATTAAAATATCGCTACGGCGGTAAAGAGAAACGGCTGGCATTTGGTGTTTATCCGGAAGTATCACTTGCAGAGGCTCGTGACAAAAGAGAAGCAGCTAAAAAGGCATTAGCTGTGGGAAGTGATCCTGGAGAAGTAAAGAAAGCAGAGAAACTAGCCCAAAAGCTCAACATTGAGAATACGTTCGAAGCTATCGCTCGCGAGTGGCATCACTCAAAAGCCGATCGCTGGTCATTACGCTACCGCGATGAAATCATTGATACCTTTGAGAAAGATATTTTCCCCTATATCGGCAAGCGCCCTATTGCTGAAATCAAACCAATGGAATTACTGGAAGCACTCCGTCGCATGGAAAAGCGCGGAGCGTTAGAGAAAATGCGCAAAGTTCGTCAACGCTGTGGTGAAGTGTTTCGCTACGCAATAGTCACAGGCAGGGCCGAATATAATCCAGCGCCGGATCTTGCAACTGCCCTAGCAACACCAAAGAAAACTCATTTTCCTTTCCTCTCTACAGAGGAGTTACCACACTTCCTTAAAGACCTCTCAGGCTATACCGGTAGTGTTATCACAAAAACAGCAACACAGATCATCATGCTGACGGGAGTACGAACTCAGGAGCTACGTTTTGCTCGATGGGAAGATATCGATTTTGAAAAACGACTCTGGGAAATTCCTGCCGAGGTGATGAAAATGAAGCGACCTCATATCGTTCCAATATCGGACCAGGTAATGGCCCTATTTGAATCGCTTAAACCGATTACCGGGCAGTATCCATTAGTATTTATCGGACGCAATGATCGAACGAAACCGATCTCAAAGGAAAGTGTGAATCAGGTGATAGAGCTGCTGGGATATAAAGGAAGGCTTACAGGACACGGTTTCCGCCATACGATGAGTACGATTCTGCATGAGGAGGGCTTTAACTCGGCGTGGATTGAAACTCAGCTTGCACATGTGGATAAGAACGCAATTCGCGGCACATACAACCATGCACAGTATCTGGAGGGAAGAAGGGAAATGATGCAGTGGTACGGGGATTTTATTGATGAACTTAGGATGAGAGGGGCTGCCGTGAAAAAGTGTGTTACAGGGTAAATATAACAATTAAATAGCCGTCTAGATGGCTAGAGTTTGATGTATTTATTTTTTTTTATTCAAAGTGATTTACTTTGCATTCTGCTCTTTGATTTGAGTTCAAGTAGTCAATGCAACGACAGCTCTGTGCCAAAAGTGAACATTGTTGACATCACAATGTGTTAATCAACAAGGAGAAGGTCAACAGTAACCCTTCAAAAGCTAAAAGAGCGAGGATGATTACGTTTACTCCATCATTGCTTAATTGCTAGACTGTCAAGTACATGTAAGTCAATTTTACGACACAAAAGCAGGGTTACCCACGTGGCAAGCGCAGAGCAACTAAAAGCACTCATCAAATCGCACATCAGTCGCGATGATAGCCATTTTTATTCAGTGGCTATGCAGGTTGCTGCGCACGAAGCAAAGCAAGGCCACGGGCGTTTAGCAGAAGAGCTGCTGAATATGCTGGATAAAGCCAAAGCAAAACTTGCCAATGACAGCACGGGAAAGCTGGTTCCTTTATCCCACGCAGCAAAAAAGCGTACCGACTTAGGCAACCTGCTAAATGTTAGCCAGCCCGAATTTCGCCTGTCTGACGTCGTGCTGGATGATTCGGCTCACTCTCAGCTTCAGCGCCTTGTTCGCGAACAGCGAATGATGTCGAGAATCAAAGAACACGGTCTTTCCCCGAGACGCAAAGTATTGCTTGTTGGCCCTCCGGGGACAGGGAAAACCATGACGGCATCCGCACTGGCTGGCGAGCTGGGTATCCCCCTGTTTCAGGTACGTTTTGACGCCCTGATTACCAAATTTATGGGTGAAACCGCCGCTAAGCTGCGTCAGGTATTTGACGCCATCGCAGATATTCGCGGCGTTTATTTTTTCGATGAGTTTGATGCCATTGGTTCTCAACGCAGCCTTGCAAATGATGTTGGTGAGATCCGACGTGTGCTTAACAGCTTTCTGCAAATGATTGAGCAAGACAACTCTAACAGCATCATCATTGCTGCAACAAACCATGCGGAAATTCTGGATTACGCATTGTTCAGACGCTTTGATGACATAATTGAGTACCACTTACCAACGTTAGAGCAAGCGCTTGATTTGATAAAGTCCCGCTTAGGTCCGTTTGCACCTAAGCCCTTCCGTAAAAATGGATTAGAAAAGCAGGTCGCAGGTTTAAGCTATGCCGAGATATGCAGAGCGGTCGATGAATCGATTAAAGATGCCATCATGAACGACTGCATGCAGGTTGATCCCAATCTTCTAAAACAAGCCTTAGAAGAACGTCGTTTAATCAGCAATAAGTTATCCATTAACGAAAAACATAAGTTAAATTATGACGGAACAAACCAACGATAAAAGGCTCCATATTACTCTTCCGAAAACGTCCACTACACAATCCTATACAGCACATTCTCTTGGTGGAGGCGGCTCCATCGCATTGCCTCAACGTGATCGCCAGGCACACGGACAAACCTTAAAAACACAGCTGCAGCTGGTTAAAAGAATGTATTCACTGGCTCGTTCGAGACAGGAAGGTCTCCAGTTGATCAGTGGTTTCGGTGTGCAGGTTGAGTTCGTGGGGCAACCCGATGTCGCCCTGGCCTTTGAAAGCTTAGGCAGTGAGATTGGCAAAAATAAAGCCCGCCATATTGAAGTATTGAGTATTCATAAAGAAGAGGAAATTACCTCCGCAAACGTATTTATTCCGGATGGAAAAATTGCCCACTTTGAAAAATACCTTGAAGACTATTTAGACGAAAAACGCCGCGCAGACGGGGTTCCCGCAGACCACAAAAGTCTTATCAATACGCTCTCAGCAATACGCCTTGCAGGAATAAAGTCTTTATGGACGGACGATTCACGCCTGTTACCCGAAAATCTGGATGAAGAATTTTGGTGGGAGGTCTGGCTTCCCGTCAGAGATAACAGAAACGCCGTTGTGACTGACTTTCACCGAATCAGCCATGAAACGGGATGCCTCGTCAGTGAACACAAAGTCGACTTTCCTGAACGAACAATTACTTGGATGTATGGCTCTCAGCGGCAATTCTCGCGAGCCAATATGTTGTTGAACTGTGTAGCAGAATTAAGGCGAGCGAAAGATACCACTGAATTTTTCGAAGGTTTACCAGCTTCGGAACAACAGCTCTGGGTTGATGAGGCACTTCAACGCTTGCAAGTCCCATCCCCGGGGGAGGATGTTCCTTATATTTGTCTGCTAGACTCTGGCGTTAACCGTGGCCATGCAATGCTTTTACCTGTACTGCATCAGCAAGATACCCTTACGGTAAACGATGCGTGGGGTACGAATGATACGGCCAATCATGGCACTGGATTAGCGGGCGTTGCCATTTATGGTGATATGTTTGACGCGATGCAATCAACCGAAGCGATTGCAGTTAGTCATCGTCTGGAATCCGTGAAGCTCACACCTAATCATGGTGCCAATGCAGGTAACGCAAAACAGCATGCTTATCTGTTCAGTTCCGCAGTAACGCGCCCCGAAATCCTTAATGGTCAACGCAGACGTATTTTTAGCTCTGCAGTAACCGCAACAGCCTACCGTGACTTTGGCCGCCCTTCGGCATGGTCATCAATGGTTGACTCACTGGCCGTCGATGCGTTAGCCGACGAACCTTTTCCTCGCCTGTTTGTTCTCTCTGCTGGAAACATTCTGGATCGCGACCATTGGGGAAGCTATCCAGCCAGCCTTTCGGTTAACCAAATTCACGATCCGGGGCAGTCATGGAATGCACTCACCGTTGGCGCATTTACGAACAAAGTCGAGCTGGATGAACCCCATTTTAATCCTGTCGCTGAACAAGGTGCATTGAGTCCTTTTACGACGACATCAAGTGGATGGGATTCTGTCTGGCCGTTCAAACCCGACGTTGTTTTTGAAGGAGGCAATGCGGCTTCCAATACAGAGTTCGTCGATAACTTTGCCAGTTTAGAGCTGCTGACGACCAGTTCATCGCCGCACCGCCAGTTTTGGACAACCAATGCGACCAGTGCCGCCTCTGCGATGTGTGCCAGAATGGCCGCACAATTAATGAGTCAGTACCCGGCGTATCGTCCTGAAACAATACGCGCGTTAATCACGCACTCTGCGCAATGGACACCAGCGATGCTGCGCATGTATCCGGTCCGCAATAAAGCCAGTTACGCGCAGCTTATTCGTCATTGTGGATGGGGGGCTCCTGATGTCGATCGTGCACTCTGGAGCGTGAAAAACAGTTTGTCTTTGGTCGCTGAAGATACGTTAAAGCCATACCACAAAACCCGCAAAGGGATTAAAACCTGCGATCTTAACTTGCATGCTTTACCCTGGCCGCTGGAACAACTACAAACGCTCCAGAATACGCAGGTTGAACTGCGGGTTACCCTATCCTACTTTATCGAGCCAAATCCATCTGCGCGCGGAGGTGCATCAAAATTTCACTATCCTTCTCACCGGTTGCGCTTTGCTATGAAGAGGCAAACGGAGTCATTAGATGAATTTGAAACGCGCATCAATGCAGCGGCCGAAGCTGAAGAAAACGGTCACAGCACGTCCGGAAACGATGACAACTGGCTTTTAGGGGCAACACAAAGGCATAAGGGGTCGTTACATCAGGATATCTGGCGAGGCCCTGCTGCCGAGCTGGCTAACTGTGGCTACCTGGCCGTTTACCCTGCTCAGGGTTGGTGGAGAACCCGGGGCGCATTAGAACGTTACGACTCAGAGGCTAAATACAGTCTGGTCATCTCTATCCATGCCCCGGAAACCGATGTCGATCTGTATGCAACGGTGGAATCTATGGTTGAGAATCTGGTAGAGAATTCTGTTAAAACAAGTACCTAGAACAAGTAGTTAACATCATTCTTACCGATTTCAGAACCGGGAAAAATGGAATCTTAGGGGTCCCTTATTTATAACATTGGACCCGGTTATTCCTGATTATGACTGGAGCATATTCGGGGTCAGGGTCAGATAGTTTTACTGGATATCGACTGACATCTGGTATTTTACTGATAGTAACACTACCGATAGAGGGGGCTTGGATGTTTCATTTACTTGTTAAAGGTTCCGGTTGGAAAAATAACAATAATTTGTGGGGGAGTCGCTCATTAACGATAAACGAGTTTACCTCTGAAGAGCTGGTCCAACAATTTCGTCCACAGGGGAAATTTGAGATAGCTCAGATAGCTCGTTATCCAGCTGTTTTTATGAGTGAAGCAGGGAGCGAAGACGATGACCCAGCTCGTATTGGTCGGATCACAAATGTCGTAAGTAGCGGGCGAGACGAGATTACCCTATCATGGTCATGGGATCAGACATTACCTTTAGTACCAATCAAAGTTTTGCGGTCACTTGCTCCTGAACTTGGTATAAATAAAACGCAGTTTTTTCGTACCCATTGGGCTGCTCACCATGCGGATTTGTTTGAGGCTCTGCTACGCAATGGTATGAGCAATGCCCCTAAGCCAAGTGTATTTAATATTGATTCCCTACAGCTACTCGATGAAAAAAGAATTTCTGTAATGATGCCGTTTGCAGGAAATTTTACCCCTGTATACAAAGCTATCAGCGATCTTGCGGAGCATATGGGGCTGCGTTGTAATCGTGCGGATGATATCTGGGAACATGATTCGATTATTCAGGATGTTGTGTCACTAATTTGCCAATCATCAGTTGTGATTTGTGACCTTTCAGGAAAGAACCCTAATGTTTTTTATGAAGCAGGTATTGCTCACACTCTGGGTAAAAAGGTGATATTGCTGGCCCAACATATAGATGACGTCCCTTTTGATTTGAGGCACCTACGGGTCATTTTCTATCTGGCAAATTCAGAAGGGATTACCAAGATGATCCAAGAGTTATCCTCCCGGCTAAACAATTTGCTTAATGAAAGGGGATAATTTTATCAGGGGGGCAGAAGATTGGGCTAACCCTGCCTAGTGGACGATCCTGCCCTATAGTTGGAGCTCCCCTCTCTGAGTAGCTATATCACTCGGCATCAATCTCCAGTGCATATATCCATTCATGACAGTTAGGGCACTGTTTTTGCCCGTAGTACTGATGTCCACACCAAGTATAACTCCATTTTCTTAGTGTCGTATTGACTCGTATTGTAAGCAGACCCATTTTAGTTCCACACACTTTTTGAGATTTCCGTGTTCTCGGCCATCAGCCGGTATTCTTCCGGCGTCAGGTTATTCAGGGATTCATGGGGCCGCTCACTGTTATATTCATTCAGCCAGCGTTCTGTGATTTCCCGTGCTTCATTCAGCGTTCTGAACAGATAAAAATTCAGTACTTCGGTCCGGTACGTTCGGTTAAACCGTTCGATAAATGCGTTTTGCGTCGGTTTGCCTGGCTGGATAAATTCCAGCATCACGCCATGCTCTTCTGCCCATTGTGCCAGAGCCAGTGATATCAGTTCCGGCCCGTTATCCATCCGCATCTTCAGTGGATATCCACGGTTTGCCACTATTCTGTCCAGCACCCGCACGACCCGCTGCGCCGGGATATTCAGGTCAATTTCGATAGCCAGAGCTTCACGGTT